>NZ_JAVDWE010000003.1:0-403019 GCF_031457235.1 Hydrogenophaga laconesensis | reverse complement strand
CGGGCGGTCACGTTACCGAAACGGCGCTGAGAACATCGCTCAGCCCACCGGTCACGATGCGCCGAAATGACCGGTCACATTCGCCGAAATACGCAACTGGGTCTGTCCATGTGGCAGTCCGAACGCATTTCGCAGGCCCAGGCGTGGTCACACGTCTGGCTGCAGGGGTTGCGCTTCGACGCGGTGCTCATGGGCATGGTATGGGCCGTCCCCGCCGCATTCACGCCCTGGATGGCACTGAACCGCTTCACGCGACGCGCCTGGTCCGCCCTGCTGCGCCTGTATGGGGGTGTGATGCTGCTCCTCGTTGCCTTCATGGAGTTGTCCACGCCGGCCTTCATTGCGCAGTACGACAGCCGGCCCAACTACCTGTTCGTCGAGTACCTCGGGTACGTGAAGGAAGTGGGTGGCACGCTGGTCAAGGACTGCTGGCCTCACCTGCTGGCAGCGGCCGTGCTGTTGCCCGCCCTGGCCTGGGCGTATGCGCGCCTGAGCCGTCCCACGGCGCAAGCCGTGCGCACCCTGCGCCTCTGGCAGGCCCTGCCGTTGTCCCTGCTGCTGTTCGCCGCGCTGGCGCTGTGCGCCCGGGGTGCGCTGGGGCACCGTCCCGCGAACCCGGCGAGCGCGGCCGTCACCACCGATCACCTCGTCAACGAGTTGCCACTGAGTTCCCTCTACACCGTGGGTTACGCGATCTACCAGTCGCGCAAGGCCGAGGAAGGCGGCATCACCTACGCCGACATGCCCGAGGCGCGCGTGATCGACATTGTGCGGCGCGAGAGCGGCCTGCCCCCGGGCGCCTTCACCGATCCAGGCTCGCCCCTGCGCCACCTGCAGACCAGCACGCAGCCACGCGAACGGCCGCTGAACCTGGTGATCGTGCTGGAGGAGAGTCTGGGCGCCGAGTTCGTCGGCCGGCTCGGCGGCCTGCCTTTGACGCCGAACCTGGACCGTCTGGCCGACCACGGCATCTGGTTCGACCGGCTGTACGCCACGGGCACACGCTCGGTGCGCGGCATCGAAGCCGTGGTGGCCGGGTTTCCGCCCACCTCGGCGGTGAGCACGGTGAAGCTGGCGAAGTCGCAGCGCGACTTCTTCACCCTGGCGAGCTTTCTCAAACCGCATGGCTACACCTCCACGTTCTTCTACGGCGGTGAATCCCACTTCGACAACATGCGCAGCTACTTCATGGGCAATGGCTTCGACCGTGTCGTGGAGCAGAAGGACATGCCCGCCAGCGCCTTCATCGCCACCTGGGGCGCGTCCGACGGCGATCTCTTCGAGGTCGCGCACCAGCAGTTTTCGAAGCAACCGGCGGACAAACCCTTCTTCGCGCTCGTGTTCAGCTCGTCCAACCACGCCCCGTTCGAGTTCCCCGAAGGTGGGTTCGACCTGCACGAGAAACCCAGGAACACGGTCAACAACGCCGTGAAATATGCCGACCACGCGCTGGGCCAGTTCTTCGACAAGGCCCGCCGATCGGCCTACTGGGACAACACGCTGTTCCTCGTCGTGGCCGACCACAACTCTCGCGTGTACGGTCCCTCCGTCATTCCGATCGAGCGCTTCCACATCCCGGGCCTGATCCTCGGCGGCGCCGTGAAGTCACCCGAACGCATCCGCACCGTGGCCAGCCAGATCGACCTGGCGCCCACGCTGATCTCCATGATGGGGCTGAGCGGCGAAATTCCCCTGGCAGGACGCGACCTGAGCGACCCTGCGCAGCGCGCGAGACCGGGGCGCGCGATCATGCAGTTCGACAAGATCCAGGCTTATATGGAAGGCTCGCAGGTCGCGGTGCTGCAACCCGACAGCGCGCCCCGCCTGATGACCTACCTGGACGGTGAACTGAAGGACGCCACACAGCCTCCGCCGGATCTGGTGGAAAAGGCACAGGCCCATGCGCGGTACGCGCAGTGGGCCTACCAGAAGCAGTGGCACCGCTGAACGCGTCCTGGAAAAATAGGTTGAACGGGCCTAGTGCGCGTGCGCTCCCGCCACCGGAAAGTCGTAGTTCGGATCCACCACGCGCCCGGCCATGGTCGGCAGCATGCGGTCGATGAACACCTCGCCCACCCAGCGGCGCAGGGCCGGGTTGCTCATGGGGCCGGCGGCCTGCAGCGTCATGCTGCTGAAGGTGTTGATGCCGTCGTCCACCGACAGGCCCATGGGCAGCGGCGGCAGGCCTTCGGCCGATGCGGTGCCGGTGGACTGCTGCCAGGCGCTGAGGAAGCGGTCGAAGCAGCCCACCGTGCCCTTGCGCCACACGTCGGCAATGTAGAAAATCCACGCGCCCTGGTCTTCCACCACGAAGCCCCACGAAAACTCGTGGATGCCATCGGGGGCCTGGGCGAACACACCGATCTCGCGCACGTCCTCGCGCGCCATGAACTCGGCATACAGGAAGCTGGGGCCCGAGAGCTCACCGCGCACGAATCGCTCCACCATGCCCGGATCGGAGCTGAACAGCGGCAACGGATCGGACCATGAGCGCTTGGCGCGGTTGATGACGCGCGACGTGGCATCGGCACTCTTCTGTGCCTGGATGCAACGGTCCATGAAGACCTTGCGCCCGGCGGGCGACGAGATGAGATCGACGGTCTCGGCGAAAGCGGCATCGTCCTTCAGATAACCGTCCTCGCGCAGGCGCAGCACGATGTCGAGCATGGAACTGCGCGTGATGTGCTCGATCATGTAGGCCATGTCGCCGCCCTCGAAGTCGTTCATCGACTTCTGGACCCACGCCATGGTCTCCTCATGGCTGAGCCCTTCGGGTGCGCGCGGCATGTCATTGAACAGGGCGCGCAACACCCTCACCGTATCCAGATCGCTGGCCATTCATCCTCCGTCATTGGCTTCGCTGCCGGCGTGGATGGATCACATGCCACAGGCCGGCCTGACGGGCAGGATAGGCGTTTTTGGCCTTTTGCCTGACATCCAACGGGCAGCGAGTGTGATTTTTGCTGCCGATGGCATGGTTTTCCGAGCAGCGGCGCAACGCATGAAGCAACGCCCCCCGGGGCCGCGTCAGCGGCGCAGGGGGGCGTCCTTGCTCACCGCCCGCTGCGTGCCCACCACCACCAGAGCGGCCAGCATCATGAGCACGCCGACAAGCTGGCCGGGACTCAGGGCGCGGCCGTACACCGCCCACTCCACCGCCACGGCCGATGCCGGGTAGACGAACTGCAGCACGGCCACCCTCCCCGCCGAGAGCCGGGCCACGCCGGCGTACAGCACCACGTAGGCGAGACCGGTGTGGATGGCGCCCAGGCCTGCCAGCCAGGCCCAGGCCGGCCCCATGGGCGGCCAGCCGTTCACGAAAGGCCACCAGGCTAGCACGACCGCGCCCACGGCGCACTGCCACCACGAGAGCGCCAGCGGGCTCACGCCGCGTGCGCGGTTGGCGATGAGGGTGACTGCCGCGTACCCCACGGAATTGAGCAGCGCCAGCGCAATGCCCCACAGGTAGCTGGCCGACCAGCCTGCACCTGTGAGCGCGCCGTCCACCCAGCCCGACGCCAGCGCCAGCCCGACGAGGCAGGCCAGCGTGGCCACCCCCTGGGCACGGGTGATGCGCTCCTTCCACCACCAGGCACCAAAGGCCATCACCAGGAACGGCTGCACGTGCACGACGACAGTGGCCACGCCGATGGACGTGCGCTCGATCGCCTCGAAGAACATCACCCAGTTGACGACGGCCAGCACGCCCGCGCTCACCGCGGCAATACGTGCCTGGCCTGAGAGGCGGAGCTCACGCCAGCGCCGGGTGACAGCGAACCACAGCGTGAGCGCGAGCAGGCCGAAAGCGCAACGGAACCACACGGCCGTGAGTGGGCTTTGCCCCGCCTCTTCCAGAAAGATGCCCAGCGTGCCGAGCATCAGCCCGCCAGCGACCATCAGCCACATGCCGCCACGTTCGCGCGCGGCGAGATGGTCGGAAACGGACGACACGGGAAGCGAGGCAGACGAGGAGTTCATGCGCCGATGGTCGGTTGGCATGGCCACGCTGTACAGCGGATAAATAGAATCCCATACATTCGATTAACGAATATTTGAACAACATGAGCCACAGCGACCTGCAACTGGACTGGCTGCGTGCTTTCGTGGCAGTGGTGGATGGCGGTTCCCTGTCGGCGGCCGCGCCCCTGGTGCACCGCTCGCAGCCGGCGGTGAGCATGCAGATCCGCAAACTGGAGGACGCCGTGGGGCGTGCCGTGTTGCTGCGCGGACCGCGCCACATGGAACTCACGCCCACGGGCACCGAACTGCTGGGCTATGCCAGGCGCATGCTCGCCCTGCACACGGAAGCACTGGAAGCACTGCACGGCCCCGTGCTCAGCGGCCGTGTGCGGCTGGGCGTGCCGGACGACTACGCGGTGAGCTACCTCTCACCCGTGCTGCGCAGCTATGCGGCACGGCACGCCGGGGTGGAGATCGAGCTGGACTGCGAACAGTCCACCTCGCTCATCCCGAAAGTGCAACGCGGCGAGATCGACCTCGCCCTGATCTCGCGCGACAAGGCCACGCGCGGCACGCTGCTGTTCCAGGAGCCGCTGGTGTGGGTGGGTGCGCCGCAATTCGAGGTGTGGCGACGCGACCCGCTGCCCATCGCGGTGTACGAGCCCACCAGCCTGGCACGCCGCTCGGCCATCGCCACGCTCACCGCACAGCGGCGCGCCTACCGGGTGGTCTACAACAGCTCCAGCCTGGCGGGCCAACTGGCGGCGGTGGAAAGCGGGCTGGCGCTGGCGGTGCTCACGCGCTGCAGCGCACCCGCCCACCTCTCCATCCTGGGCGAAAAACAGGGCCTGCCCGCCCTCGATTTCATGGACGTCGCGCTCTACCGCAGCCAGGCCTCACGCCACCTGCCCGCCGTGGACGCGCTGTTCGAACAGATGATCCAGACGCTGCGCAAAGCAGGCTGAGCAGAAGACACGAAGAAGCGACAACAAGAGGCACCGAGGGTCCGGCTACGCCGGCCCGAGATGCCGTCCCCCCTCGAAGCGCCGAAGGCGCGCCACAGAGGGGGGAAGCCGCGCAGCGGCGCAGGGGGGTGTTCCCTCAATGCGAGGGAACCAGGAAGTCCTGGCTGATGCGGCCGCCCAGTTCGTTCACACGGTCCAGGAACTGCGTGAGGAAGGCGTGCAGGCCGGTCGAGAGGATCTCGTCGATGCGCGCGTACTGCAGGTCGGCCTTGAGCTTGCCGGCGCGGCGCAGGGTCTCGCCCGAGTGGTCGTTGGAGACCACGGTGAGGTTGTTCACCACTTCGTTCAGGCTGGCGGCCAGGCTGCGCGGCATGTCGGCGCGCAGGATCAGCAGCTCGGCCACGCGCTCAGGCGTGATCACGTCGCGGTACACCTTGCGGTAAACCTCGAAGCCGCTCACGCTGCGCAGGATGGCGCTCCAGTGGTAGAAGTCGTATTCCTGATCGAGCTCGCTCGCGGCACCGAAAAAGTCGCTGTGCACCGCATGGAACTTCACGTCCAGCAGCCGCGCGGTGTTGTCGGCTCGCTCCAGGAATGTGCCCATGCGGTAGAAGTGAAAAGCCTCGTCCTGCAGCATGGTGCCGATGGCCACGCCGCGCGAGAGGTGCGAGCGGAACTTGACCCATTCGAAGAACTCGCCCGGGTCACGTTCGAAGTTCTTGCTCTTGAGCATGCGGTTGAGTTCGAGCCAGGTCTGGTTCTGCGTTTCCCAGAATTCGGTGGTGAGCGCGCCGCGCACGGCGCGCGCGTTCTCCCGCGCCGCCTTCAGGCAGGAAAATATGCTCGACGGGTTGGTTTCATCGCGCACCATGAAGTCCAGCACGTTACGTGGCGTGATGGCGTTGCCGTACTTCTGCGTGTAGGTGTACATGAGCTCGCTGATCGTCAGCAGCCCTTCCCAGCCCACCTGCGCCACAGCGGCGGACTGCGGCAGCAGGGAGGTCTGGTAGTTCACGTCGAGCATGCGGGCGGTGTTCTCCGCGCGCTCCGTGTAGCGGGACATCCAGAAAAGGTGGTCGGCGGTGCGTGACAGCATGTTCTTGTCCCTCAGTCTTCGAGTATCCAGGTGTCCTTGGTGCCGCCGCCCTGTGACGAGTTGACGACCAGGGATCCTTCCTTGAGCGCCACGCGCGTGAGGCCGCCAGGCACCATCTGCACCTCCTTGCCGCTGAGCACGAAGGGGCGAAGGTCGATGTGGCGCGGTGCCACGCCACTCTGCACGTAGGTGGGGCAGGTGGAGAGCGACAGCGTGGGTTGCGCGATGTAGCCATCGGGCTTGGCCGCCACGGCCTTGCGGAACTCCTCGATCTCGGCCTTGGTGGAGGCCGGGCCGACCAGCATGCCGTAGCCCCCGGCGCCGTGCACCTCTTTCACCACGAGGTCCTGCATGTTGGCCATGATGTATTTCAGGTCTTCGGGTTCGCGGCCCATGAAGGTCGGCACGTTGTTCAGGATCGGCTTCTGCCCCAGGTAGAACTCGATCATCCTGGGCACGTACGGATAGATCGACTTGTCGTCCGCCACGCCCGTGCCGACCGCGTTGCAGATGGCCACGTTGCCGCTGCGGTACACGCCCAGCAGGCCTTCGCAACCCAGCGTGGAGGTCGGGCGAAACACGGATGGGTCCAGGAAGTCGTCGTCCACGCGGCGGTAGATCACGTCCACCCGTTTCGGCCCGCGCGTGGTGCGCATGTAGACGAAGTTGTCCTTCACGAACAGGTCCTGCCCTTCGACCAGTTCCACCCCCATCTGCTGGGCGAGGAAAGCGTGCTCGAAGTACGCGCTGTTGTACATGCCGGGTGTGAGCACCACCACGGTGGGCTCGGCGGTGGTGGCCGGGCTGCTGGCGCGCAGGGTCTCGAGCAGCAGGTCGGGGTAGTGCGCCACCGGGGCCACCCGGTTCTCGCCGAACAGCTCGGGAAAGAGCCGCATCATCATCTTGCGGTCTTCCAGCATGTAGCTCACGCCACTGGGCACGCGCAGGTTGTCTTCGAGCACGTAGTACTCGCCCTTGCCCTCGGCATTGGGCGCGCGAACGATGTCGATGCCGGAGATGTGCGAGTAGATGTTGTGCGGCACGTCCACCCCCATCATCTCGGGGCGGAACTGCGCGTTCTGGAAGATCTGGTCGGCCGGGATGAGGCCCGCCTTGATGATTTCCTGGTTGTGGTAGACGTCGTGGATGAAACGGTTGAGCGCCGTCACGCGCTGCACCAGGCCCTCCTCCATGCTGCGCCACTCATCGGCGGGAATGATGCGGGGGATGAGGTCGAAGGGGATGAGGCGCTCGGTGCCGGAGCCGTCCTCGTCCTTGGCACCGTACACCGCGAAGGTGATACCGACGCGGCGGAAGATCATTTCCGCCTCCTCCCGCCGTGCCGCCATCACGTCTTCGGGCTGCTGGGCGAGCCAGCGCGCGTAGTTCTGGTAGTGGGCCCGTACCTCGCTGGGCGAGGCATTCATTTCGTCGAACATCGGTCTGCTCATGGGCTTTTTTCTCCTGCAGACAGCATAGCAAGGACCGGGCCAGGGTTTGCGAGCATGCTGCCAATTTTCATCCACCGGGATGGTGCCAGTATCGGCGACCCGTCTCGCGCTCGCACACCACGGCCCCGGGCTCTGCGCTGCGCCAGGTAGCTGCCCCACAGGTGGGTGAATTCACCCACGGAATGCCCCGCTGCGCATACCGCTCGACCACCACCGCAGCCGGGTGGTTGAAGCGGTTGCGGTAACCGGACTGCACGATCACCCAGTCCGGTTGCAAGGCATTGAGCAGCACCGGGCTGCTGGAGGTCTGGCTGCCATGGTGGGGCGCCAGCATGACCGTGGCCCGCAGCTCCGGCCTCGCGAGCGCGAGGCGGACTTCCTGCGCGGCATCGAGGTCGCCGCCCAGCCAGGCGCTGTGCGTGCCGTTGGAAACCCGCAGCACGCACGACATGGCATTGCTCGACAACCGGCCCCGGCCGTCCTCGCCGTAGTGCGCCGCCTCGGGGTGCAGCATTTCAAAGTCCACCCCGTCCCAGCGCCAGCGCTGCCCGGCGACACAGCGACGCGCCGGATCAGGATCGTAGGAAGAGAGCCAGCGGGCCTGTGGCTGGTCGGCCTGCACGGCGGCGGCCCCACCGGCATGGTCGCTGTCGCTGTGGCTCACCACGACAGCGTCCAGCCGTTCTCCGAGGGCGCGCAACAGCGGAAGCACCACGCGCTCACCCGCATCGCTGGCATCGGGCTGCAGCCCATAGCGCGGACCGGTGTCGTAGAGCAGGCTGTGGGTGGCGGTGCGCAGCAACACGGCGCTGCCCTGGCCCACATCCAGCGCCAGCAACTCGAACTGCCCCGGATCCGGGCGAGGCGGTGTGTGGAACAGGGCCGGCCAGACCAGCATCAGCCCCCCTAGCCGGATGGCCCACGGCAGGCGCAGCACCAGCAACGCGCCACCCGCCACTGCCAGCAGCGCCAGCGGCCAGGGCGCCACGGGCCGGAACAGCGCGGCCCACGGCCACCCGGCCAGCCCCTGCAAGGTGACGGACAAGACATGCACAGCCCAGGCCGCGACATCCCAGAGTGGTGGCATGAACACACCCAGCAACGCCAGCGGCGTGACGAGCAGTGTCACCCAGGGGATGGCGGCGAGGTTGGCCGCAAGGCCGATCAGCGAGAACTGACCGAACAGCAGCAGGGTGAGTGGCGCAAGCGCCACCGTCACCACGCCCTGCTCACGCATCAGCGCAACCATCGCCCTCGTGGCACGCCGCGGCCATGACACCCTCTCCACCGGGGCCCGCTGCCCGGGGTCGGTGGCAAAGAGGATGGCGACCGCCACGAAGCTGAGCCAGAAGCCCGCCTGCATGAGCGCCCAGGGATCCAGCGCCAACACCACCGACATGGCCAGCAGCCACACGGCAGGCCACGGCCATTGCCGCACCGACAGACGCAGCCCGACCACGACCGCCAGCATCAGCACGGTGCGTTGCGAAGGCACACCCCAGCCCGAGAACAGCGCATAGGCGGTGGCCAGCAGCACGCCCCCGATGCCCGACGCCCAGGGCGCGGGCACGGCCAGCAGCGCGGACGGCCACGTCCGGGCCAGACGGCGCCAGACCCACGCCACCAGCGCAGTGGCCAGCCAGGCGAACAGCGTCACGTGCAGACCGGAAATGGACATGAGATGGGCCACGCCGGTGGTGCGGAAAAGATCCCAGTCGGCACGGTCGATTGGCTTTGGGTAAAAGAGTCGTTCGCTAGGTAATGAGTCGTTCGCTTTGAATTACCCAGAGAAAGTCGTTCGCTTTCGGGCCTAAAACCTGCGATTAGCTAGGTAAAAGAGTCGTTCGCTTTCAGTCAAAAGCGTTGATTTATCTAGGTTTTTCTCCACCCGCTCTGAGCGAACCCGTTTCCGCGAGGAATCGCTGAGAACCACGGCACGCTACGGCCGCGTAAGGCCCAGAAAAATCGCCGAACACGACCCGAAAAATCAGATCCTTGATTTCAAAGGAGATTTTCAGATGCTAGGTAATTAGTCGTTCGCTTTGGCGCGGTGACAAGCCGGGATGCAAGACGTCTATGCAGTCCACCGGGCAGCGCTGAAGCGCAAGCTCAAGCTCATGGGCGCAACTGGCTGCACTTGGTCGCAGACAGCCGGAGCCAAGATGTCAAAGCAATTCCGATTGACGCACGTGCCGACACACAACGCTCTCGACGATGCCAAGCATCAAGCGGAGCTCTTCAACCTGATCCGCACGCTCAAAAGCTGAGAGTGGCCTGCTTCAGCACACTGCTCACGCAAGCTCTCCAGCAGTGCAAGGGCACTTAACCATGCTGCCCAAGCTGCAACGGATCTTGGCATGCGCGCATTTCCCCCTCGATTTCAGACTAGCTGAAGTGCCGCACGAAGCTGACGATGCACTGCGTGGAACGCAAGTGTGCCGCTCAGTAGTGTGATTCCCGTACCGCTTAGTAGTGTGATTCTTTACTCAACTATTCGGACGAAACACAACCCAAGCCGACACATGACAGCATTTATCACTGGCTTTTAGCAAAACTGCCGCACAAGCTACCGTCTCGGCCTCATCCCCTGCGGGGGCCGAGCCTAAAAGCTGTCCGCTTAGTAGTGCGATGCAAGTGACGCCAAGTAGTGCAACCTCCAGTTGAGCTGCTCGGCACAAGCGTCAACGAGAGGTTGGAAGGAAATCGCAACCTCTGCCGCGATCACGCTCAACCTTTCCGCCCCTTCGTTCAATTCAGGCGTACCTGCGGCTATCTTCAATGACCTTGCCATCGTTCGGCAGCGACCCCGGCGGCACCAGTTCAACTTGCGCGCGCAGCTTGGTGATATCTCGAACCGCGGCCTCAATCTGCATTTGCAGTCCCGCATCAAGTCCGCCTGCCTCAACGCGAAGGCACATCTGGTCGTTCGCCGTTTCGCCACTAATCACCAGCCGCGCCTTCTTCACCTGCGGAAAGCGCCGAGCAACATCCGCCACCTGCGACGGATGTACGAACATGCCGCGGACTTTGGTGGTCTGGTCGGCGCGCCCCATCCAGCCCAAGATGCGCTGACCGGTGCGTCCCGTCGGACAGGCACCCGGGAGGATGGCTGAGAGGTCGCCAGTGCCAAATCGCACGAGGGGATAGGCGGGGGCGAGTGTGGTCACCACCAATTCGCCTACCTCACCATCCGGCACGAGCTCACCGGTACCGGGCCGCACAATCTCAACGATTACGCCTTCGTCGACAACCAGGCCCTCGCGTGACTGGGTCTCGTAGGCCACCACACCGAGGTCAGCCGTGGCGTAGTTTTGGTAGACCGCCACACCGCGCTCCTCGAACCAGTCACACAGGCTGGGTGGGCAAGCCTCGCCGGCCACCGAGGCCACCCGCAAGCTCGACACATCCACTCTGGCGTCAGCTGCCTTCTCGACCAAGATTCGGAGGAAGCTAGGCGTTCCAATGTAAGCCTGCGGCCGCAGCTCACTGATGGCCTGCAGTTGCTGCTCGGTTTGGCCAGTGCCGGCGGGAAACACGGTGCAGCCCAGCTCCAGCGCACCGGACTCGTACATGAAGGCCCCTGGCGTCATGTGGTAACTGAAGGAGTTGTGCACCAGGTCGCCGCTGCGAAAGCCCGCCGCAAAAAGCGCACGCGCCGTACGCCAATAGTCGCGCGTGCTGGCTTCCGGCTCGTAGATCGGGCCAGGGCTGGCGTATACCCGGCGCATTCTGGGACCCCAGCGCACGGCTGAGAAGCCGCCAAAAGGGTCCGTGGCGCGCTGCGCCTTCTGGCGTTCCAGCAGCTCTTTTTTGCGGACCACAGGCAAAGTCGCAAGCACAGCCCGCGAAGTGACGGCGATGCCGTCTACATCAGCCAGCAGCTCGGCAAAGGCAGGCGATTCCTTCTTCGCGTGCGCCACTTGCCTCGGCAACGCGGCCATTAGCGCGGATTCCCGTTCGTTCGGCGAACGTGTCTCCAGTGCATCAAAAAACTCGTTCTGAACGGTCACGCCAACCATCGCTTCCTGCGCTTGTAACTCTTGACGTCTTTAAAGGACTTGCGTTCGCCCCCGCCCATGCCGAGGTAGAACTCCTTCACGTCCTCGTTGTTGCGCAGCTCGCTGGCCACGCCGTCCATCACGATGCGACCGCTCTCCATGATGTAGCCATAGTCCGCGTAGCGCAGCGCCATGTTGGTGTTCTGCTCTGCAAGCAAGAAGGTCACCCCCTCCTTCTTGTTCAAGTCCTTCACGATTTCGAACACCTCTTCGACGATCTGCGGCGCCAGGCCCATCGAAGGCTCGTCGAGCAGCATCACGCTGGGGTTGGTCATGAGGGCGCGGCCGATGGCGCACATCTGCTGTTCGCCGCCAGAGGTGTAGGCCGCTTGGCTGGTGCGCCGAGTCTTCAAGCGCGGGAAGTAGGCGTACACCTTCTCAAGGTTGGCGGCAATCTCGGCTTTGCTCTTGCGGGTGTAGGAACCCGTCATGAGGTTCTCCTCAATTGTCAGATGGGCGAAGCAGTGGCGCCCCTCCATCACCTGCACCACACCGCGCTGCACCAGGTCGGCCGGCGAGAGGTTTTCGATGCGTTCCCCGCGCAGTTCGATGCTTCCCTTGGTGACCTCGCCGCGCTCGCCCTTGAGCAGATTGGAGACCGCTCGCAATGTGGTGGTCTTGCCCGCGCCGTTGCCGCCCAGGATGGCCGCAATCTGGCCTTCGCTCACCGTGAGCGAGACGCCCTTGAGCACCAGAATCACGTGGTTGTAGATGACTTCAATGCCGTTGACGTTGAGAACGGGCTTGGGTGTGCTCATGGTGTTTCCCGCTGTGGCCTAGAGCAGAGCCCGCACCGCGGGCCCTGCAGTTGGTTTTCTGCTCGCTATGCGGCAGAGTGGTTCTCAAGATGCGCAGTCAGCGGCAGTTCTGCGCGTGAGCTTTTTGTCCGTGCTGTACTTGTCGGCAGCAGCCTTGAGCAAGGGGCCGAGCACTGCCGGATCAGCGTGCAGCCAATCAGAGCTTTGCTCCCACTTCGACCCATTCCAGGTGTATGCACGCGCGGCCGATGGACCCATGTGGTCTTTGCAGGTAGTGGAGATTGGTTGCATGACGTCAAGGAGGCCCAGCTCCGTAAGCCTTTGGTTGTCGATTTGCAGGTTCTCGTATCCCCAGCGGCTTTGGGCTGGCGTCATGACCTGGCCCTTTCCGAACTTCTCCTGCGCTCGGCGCACGCCTTCCACACCAATCATCGCGTTCATCATCCCGCGCATATAAAGAGCTTCTCCCACCTCTTCTTTAGGGCCAGACCCTTGCCCCTTGGCGTGAAGCTTCTCGCGCACCTCCTGGGCAATCTTGGAGTCGAACCCAGGACCGGGAAGCACCAGGACCGCGCTGTATCCGGAGGCCCCTTCCACCTCTTTGACGTCTGAGTCGGATCCAGAGGGCCACACGCCCACCATCTGACTGCGCGGGAATCCCGTCGATTGCGCCTCCTTCAAGGCCGTTGAGTTCATGACGCCCCAGCCCCAGAGCAGCACGAAGTCGGGACGGCTGCGACGAATCTGAAGCCAGGCTGCCTTCTGATCCAGCCCAGGGTGGGAAACCGGAATCACGCTGAGCTCGAAGTCGTGCATCTTCGCGCGCGCTGTCAGCACAGGAATCGCCTCCTTGCCGTACGGGCTATCGTGATACAGCAGGGTGATTTTCTTGCCCTTGAGCTTCTCCAGGCCACCGACTTTCTGTGCGACATACTGAATCTGTGTGTCTGCCGATGCCCAGTGGCTTCCTCCCACGGGGAAGCTCCACTTGAACACTTCTCCGTCAGCGCTTTCGCTGAGTCCGTAGCCGGGCGTCAAGATGGGAACACCGTCGGCAATCCCACGCTCAGTGAGCGCGAGCGTAATGCCAGTGGACATCGTTTGAAACACGGTGGCACCGCCGTTCTTGCGCTTCATCCGCTCATAGCACTCCACCCCACGGTCCGTGGCATATCCCGTCTCGCACTCTTCCCACGCGATGCGAACACCGTTGATGCCACCCTTGAGATTGACCAGCTTGAAGTAGTCCACGAATCCGTTGGCCCAAGGCGCTCCGCTTGGCGCATAAGGACCGGTTCGGAAGGTGAGCAACGGAAAGTATTGCTCCTTGGCCTGAGCATGGGCGCTGGTAACCAGCAGCGACGTGGCGCCGACCGCCACAGCGGCCACGGCGAGAATCAGTTGGCGAAGCTTCATGGTTTGTCTCCTGGTAATTGATTGCTGACGGGACGGGACTCGCAGGTTGGGGAAAGCGAAATGAACCCTGTGGCGCTTAGTGGGGGAAGGGCCACAGACGCAGCTTCTGCTTGCCGATGGACCACAACTTGGCCAAGCCGTGCGGCTCGACGATGAGGAACCAGACAATCAAGCCGCCGAAGATCATGAGTTCGATGTGTGAGACAGCGGCCGTCGACATGCTCATGCGGAAGACCCCGGCAACAGCGGGCAGCAACTGGTTGAGCACGATAGGGAGGACCACGATGAACGCGGCGCCGAAGAACGCACCCATGATGGAACCCAGGCCGCCGATAATCACCATGAACAAGAGGCGGAACGAGAGGTCTACAGAGAACGCGGCAGGCTCCCAGGCAGCCAGGTAGACGAAGGCCCACAGCCCACCGGCCACCCCGATGATGAAGCTGCTCACAGCAAACGCGCTGAGCTTGGCGTACATCGGCCGGATACCAATCACCGCTGCTGCCACGTCCATGTCGCGGATGGCCATCCACTCGCGTCCAATGGCCGAGCGCACCAGGTTCTTGGCCAGCAGCGCCAGCACCACCAGCACCGTCAAGCAGAACAGATACTTGCTCACCGCGCTCTCAATGGGCAGCCCGAAAACCTGCAGGTGGTTAACGGACACTGATCCTGAGGTGGAGTAGTTGGTGAACCACTTGACGCGCAGGAACATCCAGTCGGCGAAGAACTGGGCAGCAAGCGTGGCCACGGCCAGGTAAAGCCCCTTGACCCGCAGGCTGGGCAGGCCAAAGAGCACGCCGAACACCGTCGCGCAAAGTCCTCCGAGCACCAGCGCTGGAATCAGCGGCATGCCCGGGATGCGCACGAAGAAGTTGTAGGCCATGTAGGCGCCGACGGCCATGAAGGCACCCGAGCCCAGGGAAATTTGGCCGCAGTAGCCGACCAGAATGTTCACGCCCAGCGCGGCGAGAGACATGATCAGGAACGGGATGACGATGGCGCGCAGCAAGTAGTCGCTGGCCAGAAATGGCACGGCGAAAAAAGCGAGGGCTATGAGGGCAAGGATGAGCCAGCGGTCCTGCGCGATCGGGAAGATTTGCTGGTCCGCGCGATACGAGGTCTTGAACTGGCCGTTTTCACGATAAAACATGGCGGGCTTTCTCTTTCTTGTTCTGGGTCAAACCCGGTCGATGATCTTTTCGCCGAACAGACCCTGCGGTCGGAACAGCAGGAACACGAGCGCCAGCACATAGGCGAACCAGATTTCAACGCCACCACCCACATACGGACCGAGGTAGACCTCTGAGAGCTTCTCGCCCACACCGATGATGAGTCCGCCGATGATGGCGCCGGGCACCGACGTGAGGCCGCCCAGAATCACCACTGGCAAGGCGCGCAACGCCAGAGTCGTGAGCGAGAACTGCACGCCCAGCTTGGAGCCCCAGATAACCCCGGCCACCAACGCGGTGAGCCCGGCCACAAACCACACGATGACCCAGATGCGGTTGAGCGGGATGCCGATGGACTGCGCCGCCTGGTGGTCATCCGCCACCGCGCGCAGCGCCCGGCCAGTGGATGTCTTCTGAAAGAACAGCGAGAGCGTGGCCACCAGCAGCGCGGCGATGCAGGCTGCGTAGACGTCTTCCAAGTTCACCAGAATGCCGCCCTCGAAGGTGTTCTCGAGGAGGAAGACCGGGTCCTTGGGCATGCCCACATTGATGGGGTAGATGCTGGAGCCAAAGAGCGTCTGGCCCAGGCCATCGAGGAAGTAGGTGATGCCCAGCGTGGCCATGAGCAGGGTCACACCTTCCTGGTTCACCAGGTGGCGAAGCACGAAGCGCTCGATGGTCCAGGCCACGACCCACATCAGCGCGCCCGCCAGCACGAAGGCCACCCCATTGGCCAGCAAGCGGCTCTCAATGCCTATCCACTGTGGCACCCATTCCGCGAAGCGGGCCATCGCCAGCGCGGCGAACAGCACCATCGCGCCTTGCGCGAAGTTGAAGACGCCCGAGGCTTTGAAGATGAGCACGAAGCCCAGAGCCACCAGCGAATAGAGCATGCCGGCCATGAGGCCGCCCAGAAGTGCTTCAAGAAAAAAGGCCATGGTTGTTCTCCCTGCTCAGTGGCTGGTGCCGAGGTAGGCGCTGATGACCTCCTCGTTGCTGCGCACCTCCTCGGGGGTGCCATCGCCAATCTTCTTGCCGTAGTCGAGCACCACCACGCGGTCGGAGATGTCCATCACCACGCCCATGTCGTGCTCAATGAGCACGATGGTGGTGCCGAACTCGTCGTTCACGTCCAGGATGAAGCGGCTCATGTCCTGCTTCTCTTCCAGGTTCATGCCGGCCATGGGTTCATCCAGCAGCAGCACCTGCGGCTCCATTGCCAGCGCGCGGCCCAGGTCGACGCGCTTTTGCAGGCCGTAGGGCAGTTGCCCCACCGGCGTCTTGCGGTAGGCCTGGATCTCCAAGAAGTCGATGACGTGTTCCACGAACTCGCGGTGCGCTTCCTCTTCCTTCTGCGCACCGCCCAGAACCTTCAGGCCCGTGAATGGGTTTCGGAAGGCCTGCGCCAGCAACCCGCTCTTGATGCGCAGGTTGCGCCCGGTCATGATGTTGTCAATCACGCTCATGCCCTTGAACAAGGCCAGGTTCTGGAACGTGCGGGCGATGCCCATCTCGGCCACTTGGCGGCTGTTCATGTGCTTGAAGGTCTGACCCCGGAAGGTGATGGAACCCTCTTGCGGCTGGTACACCCCGTTGATGCAGTTGAGCATGGAGCTCTTTCCCGCACCGTTGGGACCGATGATGGCGCGCACCTCGTGCTCGCGCACGTCAAAGCTGATGTCGGTGAGCGCTTTCACGCCGCCAAAGCGCAGGCTGATGTTCTGGACGTTGAGAACAACGTCGCCAATCTTCTTTGAGCTCATGCGGCAGCTTTCACGGGAGCAAACGTCTTCGCGTCGAGAATCTGCAGAGTCGCGCTGACCGAGCCGGTGCGGCCGTCCTCGAACTTCACCTGCGTCTCAATGAACTGCTCGGTCTTGCCGCCGTACAGGGCTTCAACCAGCACGCCGTACTTCTCGGCAATGAAGCCGCGGCGAACCTTGTTCGTGCGGGTGAGCTCACCGTCGTCGGCATCCAGCTCCTTGTGCAGCACCAGAAAGCGGCTGATCTGGCTGCCCGCGAGCAAGGCGTCTCGGCTCAGGTCGGCGTTCACCTTCTCCACGCAGTCCCTGATGAGCTCGTACACCTCGGGCTTCTGCGCCAGGTCGGTGTAGCCGGCATAGGGCAGGTTGCGCCGCTCGGCCCAGTTGCCCACGGCCTCGAAGTCGATGTTGACCATCACACACACGCGCTCGCGCTGGTCGCCGTAGGCCACGGCTTCCTTGATGTGCGAGAAGAACTTCAGCTTGTTCTCCACGTACTTGGGCGCGAACATGGCGCCGTCGTGCGCGCCGCCCTTGATGCGGCCAACATCCTTCACGCGGTCGATGATTTTCAGGTGCCCGGACGCGTCGATGAAGCCGGCGTCGCTGGTGTGGTACCAGCCGTCGGACGTAAGCACCTCGGCCGTGGCGGCCTCGTTTTTGTAGTAGCCCTTGAGCAGGCCGGGTGACTTCACCAGGATCTCACCGCTTTCCGACAGCTTGATTTCTACGCCCTCGCAGGGCACACCCACGGTGTCGGCACGGGCCTCGTTGTCGGGCTGCAGGCAGACGAACACGGCGGTCTCGGTGGAGCCGTAGAGTTGCTTGAGGTTGATGCCGATGGAGCGGTAGAACGTGAACAGGTCGGGGCCGATGGCCTCGCCGGCGGTGTAGGCCACCCGCACGCGGCTCATGCCGAGGTTGTTGCGCAGCGGGCCGTAGACCAACCAGTCGCCCAGGCGGTAGGCAAGTCGGTCCAGGAATCCGATTGACTTGCCGTCCATGAGGTCAGGGCCAACCCGGCGCGCCAGCGCCATGAGTCTGTGGAACATGCCGCGCTTGATGGCGCCAGCGTCCTCCATGCGAATCATCACGCTGGTGAGCAGGCCTTCGAACACGCGCGGCGGCGCGAAGTAGTAGGTCGGCCCGACTTCCTTGAGGTCGATAGTGACGGTGGATGACGACTCGGGGCAGTTAACTACGTAGCCGGCTACCAGCCACTGGGCGAACGAGAAGATGTTTTGCCCGATCCAAGCAGGCGGCAGATAAGCGAGAACTTCCTCGGAGTCAGAGAGACGGTCAAATCGCTTTCCCGCTTCCGCACGATTGATGAGGGACCTGTGGGTGTGCATCACGCCCTTCGGATTCCCGGTGGTGCCGCTGGTAAAGAAGAGCGCGGCCACATCGTCGGGTCGGCCCTTGTCCACTTGCTCCAGGAAGAGCTGAGGATGCGCCTTCGAGTGACTCCGCCCTGCTTCAACCAGCGCCGCCAGGCTGGACAGTCCTGGCTGGTCGTAGTTGCGCAAGCCGCGCGGCTCGTCGTAGTAGATGTTTGAGAGCTGCGGACATTGGTCACGGATCTCGAGCATCTTGTCGACCTGCTCCTGGTTCTCCACCACGCAAAAGCGTACCTCGGCGTTGTTGATGGGGAAAACGCACTCGGCGGCCACTGCGTCCTGGTAAAGCGGCACGGGGATAGCGCCCAGAGATTGGGCCGCCAGCATGGTGGCGTACAGACGCGGTCGGTTGGCACCAATCACAACGAGGTGTTCACCACGCTGCAGACCCGCCAGATACAACCCGCAAGCCATCGACTCCACCATCTCGGCCATGGCAGACCATGTCGTCGTCTGCCAGATACCGTACTCCTTCTCGCGCATCGCAGCACCTTGTGCTCGCTCTGACGCCCCGTCCAACAACAATCGAGGAAGTGTGGTGCTCATTTCTCTTCTACTTATTGCCATCAGTTGCGCGAACGCTCGTATCCACAAGGCGTGCGAGCTGCACCGCTTGGGAGAACTCCGCCTTGAGCAAGCTGTCCTTACCCGAGTTGACGATGTTTCTGCAGTAGTTCCATTGGTCGAAGCTGATTGACGCTCCAAGCTCTGCGGCCTCTCGAAGGCGGCGCAATGCAAGGCGTCGATGCTCGAACTTGATACTGCGGTCGAGCAAGGCCAGGGCGATGGCTTTGCCCTGGGTTCGAAGCTCAGAGGCCGGGTCGTGACTTGCACTCGCTCTGGCAACTCGTTTGAGAGCTCGCAGGCGTTTGCGGTCGCGCCCATTCAAGGGCGCCGATGAAAGCAGGCTCATCGCAGGTCCTCGTCGAGCTTGGTGTCAACGGACCTTTTCAAGACGTAGACGGTCCCATGGAGCATCGCAACGTGCTCACCGTCACGTGCTCTGGTGATCTTCACCTGATAGCTCCCAATCTTTCGGGACCTGGACACCTCGAAAGCATGGGCAAGAAGCCACTCACCCTCTTCCACCGCCGTAGAGATGCTCAGTTGTCCGTCGACCAGCGTGGTGATTTGTCCATATGAGTTGCAGGCCAGACCAAGCGCCATGTCACCGAGGGCGAAAACAGCGCCTCCATGGCATCGGCCATTGAAGTTGATGTGCTTTCGCTCAACCTTCATGCGCAGGGTGGTAGACCCTTCGGATGCGGACACCAGCTCGATGCCAAGCAGTGAGGCAAGGTTGTCCGCGGCGATGCACTTCGCCACCAGGTTGTAGGCGGACTTGGATCCACCGCTGGAATGGCGCAATCCCCTTTCGTTTCGAGCATCCAACCAAGCAACGAGAGCATCGGTACCCTCCTCTGCTGGGGCGGCAACGCGAAGCACCGTGGGAACCGGCGAGGCGGCCTTCCTCAATGCGAGCATGGCGTGAAGTTCCGACTCGGTCTTCTTCGCGTCGGGCAGGTCGCCCTTGGTCACCACGAACACATCGGCAATCTCAAGCACACCCGCCTTGATGGCCTGCACGTCATCCCCCAAGCCAGGCGGACACACCACGACGCGGGTGTCGGCGAACTTGGTTATCTCAACCTCGGACTGCCCGGCGCCCACGGTTTCAACGATGACAACATCGAAGCCGGCCGCGTCAAACAAGTCAATCACGTCACCCGCTGCGACCGACAGGCCACCCAGATGACCACGGGATGCTAGAGACCGGATGAAGACTCCATCGTCCGACTGCCGGTCTCCCATGCGGACGCGGTCTCCCAGAATCGCACCACCAGTGAACGGACTTGAAGGGTCAACAGCAAGAACGGCTACCGTCTTTCCTCTCAGTCGAAGGCCTTTGACAATCACGGAGACTAGCGTGGACTTGCCTGCGCCGGGTGGCCCTGTCACTCCGATGACGTGAGCTCTTCCTTGCGCGCTCGCAATGGCCTTTCGAACGTCAAGAGCCTCAACACCACCGTTTTCAAGTGCGCTTATCGCTCGGGCGATGCATCGCCGGTCACCCTGTAGAGCTGCTTGCATTGAGAAGTCACTCACGATGTTTACACCACCGTCAGTGGATGACCAAAACCGAGCTCTTTTCGCAGAGTGCTGCAGATCTCGCCATGCGTGACGCCGACATCAGCCGCGGCAACCACGTGTTCGAACACGTTGGACTTGGGCGTATTCGCCGACTTCGCCAACGCGTCAATGGCCTTCTTCACGTCGTCGCTGGAACGTGACTTCTTGAACTCAGCAAGTCGCACCAGGTACGACTGCATGCTCTGAGCCTGCGGATACTCCAGTGATGGGTATGTAGCCGGGTCCTCTTCGACTTGATACGAGTTGACGCCGACAATCGTCTGCTCACCAGAATCGACTTGACGCTGAAAAGCAAGGGCAGACTCACCAATCATTCGCTGCACGATGCCTTTCTCAACCGCTTCGTACATGCCACCTGCCTCGTCAATCATCGAGATGATGGCGTTGATCTTCTGCTCCATCTCATCCGTGAGGGACTCGACGTAGTACGACCCACCAAGAGGGTCAATCACATCGGTGAGATGCGCTTCTTCGCGCAGGATGTTCTGGGTCGCGACCGCGATTCTTGCCGCCTCTGTCGTAGGTGTGGAGAACACCTCGTCATAGCCATCCGTGTGCAACGACTGCAGACCACCAAAAATGCCACCCATGGCCTGAACCGTCACCCGGGCAATGTTGTTCAGCGGCTGCTGTCGCGTCAGGTCAACCCCAGACGTCTGACCATGGAACTTGAACCGCCAGGAGCGCGGGTCTTTGGCGCCAAATCGCTCTTTGCACAACTTGGCCCAGATTCGCCTCCCCGCGCGAAACTTCGCCACTTCCTCGAAGAAGCTGATGGACACATCGAAGAAGAAGGTGAAGCGGGGAAGGAACTGATCAGGATCCATGCCCGCTGCGATGCAGTCCTCTGCATACTGAATGCCAGAACTCAGCGTGAATGCCATCGCCTCAGCGGGCGTGGCTCCTGCTTGCTGCATGTGTTGCCCAACGATTGAAAGCGGATTCCAACCTGGCACGTGCTTGTTGACGAACGCGATGTGGTCAACGATGACCCTCCTTGCGCCTTGAAGGGCGAGACGGAAGAACATGTGATTCGCGACAAAGTGCGAAATGCAGTCACTCTGGTTCGATGTGCCTGTGATTTTTGTCCATGGCACGCCACGGCGCTTGGCAACAGCAAGCTCGAACGCCAAGAGAGTGAACGGCGTCGGATCGTTCATCGCCGTCGATAGCTCACCAATAGGCACGCCGTCAAGAGCGACGCGCATGTCCTCCAGGTGGTTGATGACCGTCCCACAGGTGCCCAAAAGCTCGGCCGGCACGCCATCTGCGTCGTATCCGCGAAAGACGGAATTGCATGGGAGCAATGAGAGCGCCGAGGCCCCAAGCTCAAGAATCTCTTTGACTCGCTTGTTGTAGTCCTCGGGAACACCCAAGCCAATCAGCTGCCGCTGCGACCAACTGCGTCCTCGGTACATCGTGGAATAGATGCCGCGCGTAAACGGGTATTGCCCTGGGTATCCCTGCAGGTCGCTGTTGTTGGCACTTTGCACGTCATGCGGCGTATAGAGCGGCTTGACGCCGATTCCCGAGCGGTTGTAGACCGTTGCATCGCCCTTCACACCGGCTGCGAACTCCTTCTTCCACTGCTCCAAGCCGGCGTTCGTGTCTGCCAAGGGGAGGTCTGCTGGCTTGTTCATGATTTCTTTCCTTGCAACGCACGACGGGTTTCAGAAAGGGAGCGCACTGCCACGACAACGTCGTCCAGCGACGTGCCAGGATGAAAGACTTGGGCAACGCCACTCTTGAGCAGCATCTCTTCGTCCTTTGCCGGAACAATCCCTCCGACAATCACCTGGACGTCATGCATCCCCGCTTCGCGCAAGGCGGCGACAAGCTTCGGGACGATCAGATGGTCTGTCGCCAAGGAAGAGATGCCGATGACGTCGGCATCCTCTTCCATCGTGAGCTTGACGACCGTGGGAATCTCTTGCCACGGAGGCGTATAGATAACCTCCATGCCCGCGTCGCGCAGGCAAGCTGCAATCACGCGACTGCCTCGGTCGTGACCATCAAAACCAATCTTTGTGACGATCACCTTAGGGGGACGCCCAACCATGCTTGACTCCTTGAATCAACCCCAAATGCTTCGTTAGGAGCGCGTGGGGAATCGCGCTACGCAGACGCGAGCGATTGCTTCGTGGCCTATCAAGTAGCCCTGCGTCATGCACTCTTAGCGCGCTGGCGCATTCAAAACAAAAACAATCGCTCGTTTGGTATAGTGTGCATCACCTCCTGTGAGCGGTCAAGAAACGGGGCTTATGGATATCCCTAGGTACTCCCCGGCTGACCTCGCAAACCGTCTCAAACGGAGGCGAATCAGCGCTGTGCGCACCACCAACAACTCAGAACGGAAAAACCATGACCAACATGCCCGGTCTCAACTTCCAGCTCGGCGAGGACATCGACGCATTGCGTGACGCAGTTCGTGACTTCGCTCAAGCCGAGGTCGCGCCACGCGCGGCCGAGATCGACCGCAGCGACCAATTCCCCATGGACCTGTGGCGCAAGATGGGAGAGCTCGGCGTGCTCGGTATCACCGTGCCAGAGGCCTACGGCGGCGCCGGCATGGGCTACCTGGCGCACATGGTGGCCATGGAAGAGCTCAGCCGCGCCAGCGCGAGCGTGGGCCTGAGCTACGGCGCGCACTCCAACCTGTGCGTGAACCAGATCAAGCGCAACGGCAGCGAGGCGCAGCGCCAGAAGTACCTGCCCAAACTCATCAGCGGCGAGCACGTGGGCGCGCTGGCCATGAGCGAGCCCGGCGCCGGCTCCGATGTCATCAGCATGAAGCTCAAGGCCGAGGACAAGGGGGGCTACTACCTGCTCAACGGCAGCAAGATGTGGATCACCAACGGCCCCGACGCCGACACCT
This sequence comes from Hydrogenophaga laconesensis, assembly GCF_031457235.1. NCBI lineage: Bacteria > Pseudomonadati > Pseudomonadota > Betaproteobacteria > Burkholderiales > Comamonadaceae > Hydrogenophaga > Hydrogenophaga laconesensis. Next base: position 379,957 of record NZ_JAVDWE010000003.1, on the reverse strand, counting down.
TGGTGGTCTACGCCAAGACCGAGCCCGAGATGGGCGCGCGCGGGGTCACCGCCTTTCTCATCGAGAAGGGCATGAAGGGCTTCTCCATCGCGCAAAAGCTCGACAAGCTCGGCATGCGCGGCAGCCACACCGGCGAGCTGGTGTTCCAGAACGTGGAGGTGCCGGCCGAGAACATCCTGGGCGGCCTCAACAACGGCGCCAAGGTGCTCATGAGCGGCCTTGATTACGAGCGCGCCGTGCTCACCGGCGGCCCCCTGGGCATCATGCAGGCGGTGATGGACAACGTGGTGCCCTACATCCATGACCGAAAGCAGTTCGGCCAGAGCATCGGCGAATTCCAGCTCATCCAGGGCAAGGTCGCCGACATGTACACCGTGCTGCAGGCCGCGCGCAGCTTCGCCTACACCGTCGCCAAGAACCTGGACCTGCTGGGCACTGAGCACGTACGCCAGGTGCGCAAGGACTGTGCTTCCGTCATCCTCTGGACCGCCGAGAAGGCGACCTGGATGGCTGGCGAAGGCGTGCAGATCTACGGCGGCAACGGCTACATCAACGAATACCCACTGGGCCGCCTGTGGCGCGATGCCAAGCTGTACGAAATCGGCGCGGGCACGAGCGAAATCCGCCGCATGCTCATCGGCCGAGAGCTGTTCGCGGAGACTTGCTGAGTTACAAGCTCAAAGAACGCGGACTTGAGTTGATGTGCGAACAAGCTTCGTCGCACATCAATCAAGCACTCCCCCGTTTCTTGCCTCCGTCCGGCTCCTTCAAGATGCCGACAAAGGTCTTTGCAAGAGCGCGCGGAGAGTCTCGCCCTTGGGGGTTGAACCAAAGAGGCGCCCAGTTCAACGCCCCAATCAGCATCAGGCGAAGCATGCGCCGGTCAGAGTTCTGAGGCAAAGGCAGTTGCGCCACGACTTTTCGAAAGACCTCTTCGTAGCGCTCCCGGAGCTCTCGCAGCTGATCTGCCGCCTGTGGGACGTCGTCAGGCAATACCCGAATCAGCACATGCGCGTAGTCGCTATCACGCAGCACCGTTTCCAAATGCGCCTTGCAAAGTGCTTCCAACCTGGCCCAAGGCTCCGTCTCACTCTCCAGGGCCTCACTCGTCGCAATGTGAAGCTCTTGCACGCCCGCGCGATACACGGCAAGCAACAGCTCCTCTTTCGATGCAAAGTGGTAATACAGAGAGCCGGGCAGCATTTTGACCTCCGTCGCGATGTCGCGCATGGAGGTCGCGGCGTATCCGCTGCGCGCGAACAGGCGTGCTGCCGCATCCAAGAGTTCGGGCAAGCGGTTGTCCGCACGGGGTCCCCTCGCTGATTTAACTGTCGCCATTTAAACCGATCGTTCGTTTTCTGTATTGTGAACTACCTACGTGCTCGATAGATCTGCAAGAGGATGAGAGTCTTCCAGGCCTGACAGCAGGCATGAGGAGTTCTTCCTCTGAGACGGTGAGCACACTGGTGCCTCCCTCGCCTTGACACCGCTCGTGACTTCATTTTGCGCACAACTGCGCATAGAAGCCGACCACTCCAGCCGCATCGAGTCAGCCCAAGACAGCCATCTTGCGCTGCGCAACATCTCGAATACCAGAGCCACCGTGGCAGGAGAGTTCTTCAAAAACAGCTCACCCGCCTGGGCTAACCATGCGTTTTCATGTGACCTCAGCGCCGCAAGACGGGGCGCCGCGTCAACCAGTCGGTCGTGCCCCACAGCCGCACGAATGCGGTCAAAATGAACTCGCAGGGGCGACAGCAGCCACTTGAATCCGCTGCTCTGGCTCTCCAGCAACTCACTCAATTGCGCGCTGTCAGCCTCCTTTTCGCCACTCCAATTCGTGGATGCGATGTCACTCATCACAGCGTCATATCGCGATTGAGGCACAACGAAGTCTGCAAGGCCACCAAAGAGAGCGTCGGCGGCATTGAGCGGCACACCCGTGAGGGCTACGAATTGTCCCGTTCGCCCGGGCATCCTGGAGAGGATCCAGCTCGCACTGATGTTTGGGTACCGTGCACCGAAGGCTTCGGACACGCAGATACACGTCTGCGGAGTCACCACGCGGTGAGTGGCGCTTGCAAGCAAGCCAAGCCCGGAGCCCGATACCAGACCATGCCCCCAGCATGCTATCGGCTTAGGAAACGAGTGAATCAGATGGTTGAGCCGATACAAGTGCTCAAAGAACTCCGCGGCGTCGGTCTGACTGAGCTGACCAGGCACGTCAGGCGCCAAGTCGAGCAGCGACGCTATGTCACTGCCTAGACAAAAGGTCTTGCTACCCGATGCATCGAGCACAACACCCGCAAAACGCGCGTCGTCAGCCCATTGATCCAGCTGAAACAACATCGACTTCACAATGTCGAGCGAGAGCAAGTTGTGCCGCTCAGGTGCATTCAGGATGACCCGACCAAAGCTATGCCCGCCTGCTGTTAGAGCGGTCTCAAAGATGACAGGAGATGGGCACTTGGCCAAGGACAAGCGCCGCTTCATGACGCGCCCTGCATGGTTGAGTCCGTCGCTGACGACGAAGCTACTTCCGCTCGAATCGGACCACACCACTGTTTCATGCGACTTCCCCCAACGCACTGCGTCCCCGCAGGCACTATGGCGAACGACTATGGGAAGGCGCGATCAAGGGTGGAACGTCTGCCATGCGATTGGCAGCTTGCTCAGCCCCGAACACGCTCACCCGCAGCGTCCAAAGGAGTTGAGAGGGCCGGTATCCGGGCTGGCGGAGCGGCACTGCGACAAGCACATTGCCAGGTACTCTTGCCTTCCCATGCTCGAGGCACAGTGGCTGCGTCGCTATCGCGCCGCCTAAGAGAACCAAAATCCGCTGACCGTTGCGGGGGCAGCACAGGAATGTGTGTCACAAGGGACACTTTCACCTGTTTCCCGTTTAACTCCGTAGCCAACAAGGACTGCGAAGCACCTTCTCACCTGAGCCGAACTGACCCATGAAAGTCACTCGGCTCACAAATTATAGGACGGCCCTTCCAGCTGTGCGTCGACTCAGCGACTCATCGCATTCCCGCGGATGCGCTACGCCTTCATCGCTTCCCAAGTGGAGGCTCTCGCGTGAGCAGCAAACTCGCGCTTGGTCGCGCCCATATTGCTCTTGCGCGTCCACGTCTCTCCGCTCAGCAGCCGATACGCGACTCCGACCTCCGGCGCCTTACCCTGGCTGTCTAGGTCAGAGCGCTCCTTGCTTCGGGGCCGAGTGCCTCCGACGAGATCCGCGAGCGTCGACTCCATCTCGGCTGAGCGCATCATCTTCAAAAGGTGAATGACCGCATCCTTCTTCGTGCGGCCCATGCGAACCAGCTTGTCCGCCAAGAAGTTCATCGTGCTCTCGAACTCCTTCACGGACTGCTCCTCAGCCTGTTTCATCAGCGAGGTGGCCAAGGCGCGGAGCTCCTCAGAACTCATTTTTGAGGTGTCTTGATTCATAAGGCCCGCCTATTCCTCTGCGTCGTCCACGACGACGTCCCGCCCCCGATAGCCCATCGCCTTGGACGTCTTCTCCCAATTCGCACCCAGCTCAACATGCTTGATGCTCAGCTCTGTCTCGCCCATGGCCCGCAGCAGCAGCAAGGCATAACCTAAATTGAAAGAGCCCCGGTTCACTCGTAAACCGAGGGCCTTTTCCGAGATGGGGTAGCCCAGCTCCTCAAGGCGGGCAGCCAGCGTTTTAAATCTAAAACCGCGGGTGGCCATCACCCCCTTGATGAGGTTGCGCGCTTGAACATCCCACTCATCGGGCGCGCGATCCTCACGTTTGTCGGCCATCGGCCCTCCTTTGCCCAATTGCTTCTTCCTGTGGCGTCAAGACGCGAAAGCGTTTTTGCATCCCATTGGTAGCAAAAACCTTTATTTTTGATCCAGACCGCCGATAGATCCCTGTAGTGGGTAGCGACTCAAGAGGCGAGGCGCGCAAGGGATCAACTATGGGTCGCAGACGTTTACCGTGGACAGAAGCTTACATCGCGAGCTTGGTACGCGAAGGCAGAGGGCAAGGCGAGGGGTACGAATACCTGCCGTGGATAACCACGCAGTCCTTCGCATCGCGTGGCACGCAAAGCCGCATCCCGATTCCAGGCATCGGCAGCGCCGTCCATGTCATGTCAAACATCGAACGGCATATGTTCCTGCTGCACCGGCACAGAGGCGGCCTGGTGGCTTACCTGTCTCAGTTTCCTCTACCCCGAGAGGTCACGCTGGCGGTCGCCGAGCACCTGGGCATTCGGCATCCCCGGTATCCAAGCACCACGGTGCCAGTCGTCATGACCATCGACGCGCTTGTCACCACCCGCACTCCGGACAACCTGGACATCACCTGCGCGTGGGACGCCAAGCCTCACTCCGAGCTCAACAACAAGCGAACACTTGAGAAGCTCTCCATCGTCAGGGGCGCGTGCGACCTGCTGGGCTATCCCCACCACCTCTTCACCGACAAGACCGTTCCTCGCACCACCATCCGCAGCATCGAGTGGCTGTCGGTGGCGCGCAACCGTGCAAACGAGTGCCCAGTCGAGTCGGAGATGCTCAGGGCGCACAAGCTCACGCTCGTCGCCGACCTCTACAACAAGCGTCCGCGCAAGACCATCGACCAGTACTGCACACGCAGCGACAAGGTGAACAACCTGCCTCTTGGCTTGAGCCTGCGCGCGCTCAAGCAGCTGATTCTCGAAGACGTGCTGAACGTGGACATATCCATGGCTCCGGCGGACATCATGGAGTCGCGAGTGCCTATCCCCTCCTCCCCTCTACTTCCACAAGCGCCTGGCGGGAGGCTTGCGTGAGGCACTTCTTTCTGAACGACGTCTTCTCCCTTGACGCCAAGAGATACCGTGTCATCCACATCAACCCCAGGTTCAAGCTCTACGGCTTCCCTATTGATGTAGCGAAAGGGCTACCCGTGGGCTGGGATATCACCCAGTTCTCCTCGCTGCCGCCTTCCAGGTTGACTGCCACCAGCGCCCCCGAGATTTTTCGACCACTGCAGTCGACGCAGCAGTCGCAACAGATCGCGGACAGCCGCTGGTCTGACATCAAACCGCTGCTCGACGGCAATGTACTTGAACTCATGGAGCGCACGACGCGCGCCAAGGCCATCGCACACTACTGCGAGCTGACAGGAAAGTCGGACCGCTACATCATGAAGCTATTGCGCCTACTCTGGCGCCATGGCATCCACAAGTCCTCCCTGATGGCGGACTTCATGAACTGTGGACGTGTTACTGCCGACACGCAAGGCGCGCTTGTCCTTGAGGCTCACCCGCCCACTGGACCACAGCAGATTGTCTTTGCGCCGGCGGGGAATCGTTCGCGGGGTCGGCGCCCCATCTTCGAAGACTACGAGCCGTACACCTACCCACCAAAGTTCAAGGAAAAGCTCCTTGGGGAGGTTCGACAGATGTACCTCGAGGACGAAATCGTCACAGTGCGTTCCGTCGAAGAGAACGTGCTGGCGAAGTACTTCGGTCGGAAAGACTCCACAGGTGAGGTCATACGCTTAAAAAATGGTCGTGCACTCCTTGCTCCCCTGGGAAAGCGACCGAGTTCCGAGCAAGTCAAGTACCTCATCAAGAAGGCAGTGCCCGTTCATGAAGGTCATGCCAAGCGAGTGGGGGATGCTGACTATCGCAACAACATCGCAAAGAGTGACGGCAGCGTCCACGACGACACCGTGGGTCCAGGAGATGTCTACGAACTGGACGCGACGATTGTCGATCTGTGGCTCGTCAGCCGATACGAGCGCAGCGTCATCGTGGGCAAGGCCACGCTCTACCTTGTCGTCGACAGGAGCACTGACCTCATCGTCGGTTTCTACCTCTCCTATGGGAAACCGTCGTGGGAGGGAGCCAGGCGCGCGATTCTGAGCATCTCCTCTGACTGGGAAGCCCTGTGCAAGATGGCAGGCGTTCCGTACGACGCAGCTGACTGGCCCGCCCATTGCGTCTACCCCAACAGGTTCTTTGTCGACCAAGGCGAAGGAGCGTCCGAGAAAAGCAACGTGGTCGTGGAGGTAGGCGGGATCGAGGTGTCGGCTGCGCCTGGCGCTTCTCCCCGGAAAAAGGGCCGTGTCGAAGGCAGCATCGCATTGATTCATGTGCCCATCAAGGACCACCTTGGTGGATACGAGCCGCAGAAAAACGTCAAGAAGCGCCGTGGCAAAAAGTACCTGAAAGATGCCCGTTACTCACTCGACGAGATGGTCAGACCTTTCCTGCTGGGAATCAGGAAACACAACCACACGGTGAAAGTGAATGCAGTCCTCGACCCTAAGTTGATTTACCAAGGGTTCGAAGCCTCTCCCATCAACTTGTGGAACCACAACATCGCCCACTCCATGGGACGGGCGTCGCGTCATGACTTTGATTACATGCGCCAGCGGCTGATGCCCATCAGCTCTGGAGTGATGAAGCAAGAGGGCGTGTTGTACGGCGACCTCCTCTACTCGTTCGAGGCTCCGCGCTATGACGTGCTCGCCGCATATGCAGGGCACAGTCACGAAACCGAACTCATCGTCCAGTACGACCCGGCATGTGTCGATGACATCTGGGTCAGCGAGAAGACGGCTCCCGACAGAATCTACAAGGCTTCCCTCATCAGCCGTTTCGTGCGCTTCAGAGGCTTGTCGTGGCCCGAATCCAAACACCTGCAGGCTGCATCTGCCACCAGCAAGAGGAAGGGCAAAGCAATCAACCAGGAGCTGAACGTCGGACTGGCCCTGGATGTGCAAGCACACGACCGCGAGCTTGAGCAACGCGCCAAACAGGCATCCCGCGGCATCCCGTTGGGCACCAGGCTGTCCGTCGGCAAGAAGGCACGTGTACTCGAAGCGGCAGTGCGTGAGCACGACCACATGACGTCCATGACCGCGGCGACCGTCGCAGTTCAGGGCTACCAACCACCCGTGGTCGAGGAGCCCGTCGTGCTCACCGAGGACGAGCCGCAGGTGGACGATGACCTTGTGCACAGCGCGCCGAGGGATGACCGACATGACGCCGAGGCCATGGCCTGCTTCCCGCCCGAAGACATGCTTCCCCCCAAGCCGGTCAAGAAGACCTCGTCGTCAAGCCTCTTGGCCAACCTGCGCGGGTTGGCCAGCTAGGAGCCTTCGCCTTGAACGTACACCACTACATAGCCCGCCGGGCTCTCTTGCGAGTTCCTTCGCAACTAACCCACGCCAGATCGGCGCGTCAACCCGTGACGTTTTAACTGCTCGATATCCGACTGGCCCCACTTTACGCACGACAGCACATGTTTCCTGGCATCCCCAACCCCAACCCCGACTTCAACCCCGACGAGGGTCCCGAGCCGAATGCAAATGCCCCCTTCGTGGAGGCGGTGTACCGAACGGAGGACGACCCCACCCTGAGGGGCAATCCTTTCGTAGAGGCGCTACCTGCCCTTCTCTCGCTCTCCGACTATCAGAAAAGGCTCATGCGTCAGCTCAAAGTGACGCCCGAAGAGCGCTCTATGACTGACGTCCAAAGGCTGGTCCGCCTTGGCACGTTGAACCAGGTCTGCATACCCCTGCCTCGTGTGGCCAACCTCGCACAGTCGATTCACATGATGCTGTTCGACGGGTACCGAAGTCGCAACCCACGTTCCGCAGCCGACTCGCGAAACTTTCAGCGTCTTTATGCGGCGCAGCAGTCGGGCGAGCTGACTGCCCCTGGGGACCATCATCACGCCAGCCAGCATTCAATGTCACTCGCTGGCGTGCCGGGCTCCGGGAAGAGCTTCATTCTGAAGAACATCGGCAACCTGTTCCCGCCAGTCATCTTTCACAAGGAGCTGGGCAGATGGCAGATTCCTTTCCTCTTCATCGAGATGCCGTACGAAGGGGAAAGCAGACTTGCGCTCGCATCCCATATTTTTACTGAACTCGACAGGCTCCTGCCTCACAGCAACTTCATCCGCTACATGGAAGCTCAACGCCCAAATGCGGAACTGTTGCTCGATAAGGCGCTGCGCACTGCCTACAAGATGGGAGTAGGCATGATTGTTGTGGACGAAGCGCAAAACAGTCGCTCCATCGGCAACGAACTGGACATGACACGCAAGCGGCTGTCTTCTGCCAACGTCAAACGAAAGGAGACGGGGCTCAAGAAGCTGCTCATCTCCGCATCCAACGTCGGCCACATGCCCATCATGTTCACCGGCACGATGGAGTTGGAGTCCACACTGACCGAACGCGCGTCGCTCGGACGCAGAAAGGCTGGCCGCGGATCTGCCACTTGGCAGCCGCTCAGCAATGTCGCCGCATCTGAGGACGACCCGTCGGAGTTCGACATTTTCATGAGCATCCTTTTCACGATGCAGTGGCTGCCAAAACCTGTCGCATACGAAACGAAGGTCGGCTCAGTCATCAACAAGAAGTGGTCTGAACTCTTCTTCAAGCACACCGAAGGTGTTCCGGATTTGATGGTCAAGCTGTTTCAGTCCACCCAGGTTGCTGCCATCCGGGCTGGCGCCGATTCGATTGATGAGTCGCACCTCGAAGAAGCCCTCGGCGAGTTCAGGTCCGCAATGCCCATCGTTGAGGGCTTGGCCAAGCGTGATGAAGCGTCACTCGTGGCACTGACTGACCTCTTTGGAATCAGTGCGATTCAAGTCGCCCAGACCCCCAAGCCTCTTCTCGTGACAAAGACGGCCACAACCACGAGAGGGCAACAAGCAAATGAGCTGCTCGAGCTCATTGACAAGAAGGTGACGGCCAAGAGGAACAAGCCGGCCCGTCGCGACGCGCCGGGGGCGGGCCCTTCTCCCATCGAGATTGCACCTGAGTCGCTCGGTTCGCTGGCCCATGCTGACATCCGGCAGGGCACGCCCCTGGTGAGCAGCCCATTGAGCAGCCCCTTGAGCCGCTCGGCAGGCTGAGACGGGAGATTGCTGTGCGCTATCTTCTGCAGAGACCCTTACCCGACGAGATCCTGACCAGCGCGCTGGTCAGGACCTGCGTCCAGTTCGACGTCGCCATCAAGCCGTTGCTCAACGCCATTGGAGTCAACCCGGGTTCGCCCGGGTTCTTCCACATGTCGAAAATTGCAGCGTACGCACAGGTCTTTCGGATGGACCCCACAGATCTACTCAATCAGGCTACGGTGTTCCCCTCACTGGTCGCGTTCCAGCCTGGGGACCGCCGGATGGCCTTCGAAATGGCAGCGACCCAGGGCATTGCCATACCTGGCGTTCAATTGAGTGCCCTGCAGTCCACGACGGCCTTCGTGCCTTACCGCCGGCTGTGTTCCAAGTGTGTTCGGACGGACAAGGCCAGATATGGCTGGGCCTACTGGCACGTCTCCCACCATCTTCCTGGAGTGACGCTTTGTGCGCGGCACGGAACCCGCCTTCGGGAGACAACGCTGACGACATCGTCTGGCCGTGGCCGCTGGAGCTACCAGCTTCCTGAGGTGGTCGACTCCACGCTACCCGCAGCCAGACCAGGGAGATTCGACCTTGAACTCAATCGGCTGGCCCTGGGCATCCAGGCGGGCGAAGTGCAGCTCGCTTCAGACGCCCTTCCCTTGCGCTTCTATCGCTGTGCGCTGGAGCGTGCGGGGCTTGTAGCGGAAGACCGCCAGGTAAATGCTAGCGCCGCTCGGGCGTGGGTCGCTGGCCACCTCCAAGGACTCGCCGGCAGCAGCGGACTTCTGCGTTGCGACCCAAGTCTTGCCTGGGTTGACCTCATCCTGCGAGACAGGCCTGGCGTCCCGTTCGCTGCGTGTAAGCACCTGATCATTCAAGCGGCCTTAGCCAGCACTGAGCGCCCAGCCGCTGCGACCCTGAACCACAAGTCAACAGGGTTTCGCGGAAGACCTCTCGGAGATCTGGATGTCGTCAAGGCAGCAGAGCTCGATGCGCGCATCCGCATGCGGCTCAAGAGCCCCGCGAGGTTCACCTTGCAGGAGGAGATGGAAGCGTTGGGTGTGTGGAGCGCGTTTCGACATAGCCGTCACAAGTACCCGGCGTTGTCTAAGGTCGTGGCTCGACATCGCGCGGCGATGCAGCGAAGGAAGACTCGCGTCATCGGCGTCTCCGGCACCGGACGTCGCACCGATTCGAGTGGAGCGACCGACGAGCAGCACGTTACCTAGTTCCAAGCGGGAGCCTCCATCTCTTGCGTCTTGAAAACACGCTGGTAGCGTCCGTCAAGCAGCGCGTAGTTCGAAGCTGCAGGATTTCGTCTGCTTCGGTAGCAGATTCCGCAGATTTGCATATCGGCATCAGCCTCTTCAAGCGCGCGCACCGCTGAGGCGGCGGCATCGCGCCACGCGCCAAGCTGGTCCAACAGGCTGGCTGTATTCAGACCAAAAGCCATGGCCGTAGCAGCGTTCGTGAAGTCCAGAAGTCGAACGCGCTGACGGACTTTGAGAACCACATGCCTGAACGGAGGCATGTCTACCGCTGCGAACTCAGAGCGCGCGAACGTCGGCGGACTCGTTGGCATGAGCAACAAAGCGCCGCACTCTAGCGCCGCAGTGTGCAGAGAGTCTGCGGCGTAGAGCATCCCAAATTCTTCGCTTCGACCTGGTGGCGGATCCAGTCGACCCATGCGGTACTGCGGTGGCGCCGGGTGGAAGTCTCCACCAGGATAGCGATACAGCCGATGAAGCTCCTCGTCTGCGTCCAGACAGCGGACCTGAACGATGGCGTCGCGAAGACAAAACGACTCAATGGTTGATGGCTTTGAGGCGGTCATGAGAGGGCATAAGCGAGGCCCTCCAAAGCGTGTGTGACAACGTACTCCTGCCGAGCTTCGACATCGAGCTTGTTCAGTTCATTCAACACGGCCGCATCCACCCCCGGGCGCTGCGGTACTTGCCCGATGAGCAGCTCTACGCCGGTCAGCCCTCCCAGGGATGGCTGCACGGAGCGCAGGAAGTCCCAGAGAAGGTTCGTCGGGACCTGCAGAGTACGAAAGCGTGAGATGAGCGCGGCCAGTAGAGCAGTGTCGAGCCTGGCTTCCAGCTGGAAGGCGGGATAACGGCGGCCGTTTTCTCGTCCAGGAGGAAGGACGGAGAAGAGTGCCCCCTTCTTCTCTCGCTCGTACACATTGGCTCGGCTGCAGTGCATCAAATCGGCCATGGCTTCCGCGGTCAGGAGCGTGCTATTTGCTTCACTGGCCTTCGACGGGGTGGTTGGAAGGGATACGACCTTGACCGAACCTGATGGAGTGCCCTGCACCTTCGAGTTGAGGCGAGCCGTTCCCACATCGCTCAGATCGGCCAGGCGTATGCCCAGTCGAACGAGTGCAGATGGGGTGACGGCCAGCAGCATGGTGGGCTCTTGAACTGAAGTTGAATTTGCTTTGGAAGAATGTTGAGACATAGGGCTGTTGCCGCAGCGCGCGGCACCTAGTTCAGGTCAGCGAAATGGTGGCGGCGCTCGCCGGGAAGAGCCGCTTGTATCGCTTGAGCCACGATGCCGCGAGGGCCGCTGCGGTGTTATCCGCGCGCAGTCGTCCGGTCTTCAACTTTCTTGGGGCTCGCTGCCTAGCTTGTGATTCCCATGCAATCGAGACTTGCGCAGCCAGCAAGCTGCTGAACTGTCCAGAGACAAGTTCAAAGACGGCACGAGCAACAACTGAGGTCAGCGGGGAGTCAGGACCTTCAAAGCATCGCTGGATCGCTCGAACGGTCGCAGCCTTGTCGTCTGCCTCCACAGCCTCTCGAATTGCCTTCAGATGCCCCTCGTATGACCGCAGAATCCTAGCTTCGAACCAAACAGGATTGCGCCCATGAAAGGTGCGAAACACCTCGAGGAGAAGGGATGCAGACAGCTCGTCGGACGGCTGGCGACCAATGGTGCCAACAAGAATGACCTTGTTAAGGCGACTCGAGGACGCGGGGAGTCCTTGGTGCCACTCCTCACTCTCTACAAGCAACGGGCGACCGCGCCCAGCTCGCGTACCGCCCTTCTTCAGCGTAATCTTTTTGCGCTCACCTGTTGCCCCATGCGCATCACGCAGGTAAGCAAGCAACTGCCGCTTGTCTTCATAGAGAAGCGGGCTCTGGGCACTTTGCTTGTGCACGCCTGCCGCACGCAACTGCTCAAGCACAACGTCAGGCGATTTGCCAAGCTCATCGGCGAAATCAGCGACGGTGTAGATGGCTACCGACTCATCGAACCGCTCTCGCGGCAACTCCGGAAAAATGCGAGTGAGTCGACCGCGGACACGCACGAGCAACTCGCGATGAGGCCGCAAGGGATCGACGTGTACCGACGTAAGCATGCCGTCAATTTATTCAACTTTGTCAAGTTTGTCAACACCAAGCGCCAGCACCAGGAGCCTCTGACGGCCATCAAGTGGAACTTGGATCGCTTCAACCCGCCTCACTCACGGCCGGCTCAACGCGCTCGCCATTCACGTAAGCCACACCATCCACGATGTCGATGACGATGAGTCCAAAGCGGCTCTGCCACTCGAAGTGAACCGGAGGCTCGGCCACCTCGAACTCTCGTACCGTTTGCGGCAGCCGAGCGTTCATCTCACTCCTCCTTGGGTAGAGCAGGATTGACCAACCACGTCACAAGTCCAGCTTGATTCATTGCTGAGCCAAGCCCCAGGATGCCGTCAACGAACAACGTCTTGAGCGTCCCCTCGGGAAACTCATGAGGCGAGTCATCGACCACCAGGTAGTCAGTGAACTTGCCCTTGTTGGCCTGCAGAACCATTTGAATCACTTGCTCACGCGGACCCCGCGGCGCACTGCCAACAAAGCGCTCACCCAGTCCACCCAAGAGCTGCCTCAGCTCGTCATCGGTGTGGTCGTAACGCCAAGTGCTGTGAACGATGATCCTGACGTCGGGGAAGTTCACCAACAGCTTCTCCAGTGCTGGCAACCAACGGAAGTACCTGCCGTCGAGCTCAGCGCGGCTTGAGTGGAGGACTCCATCGAAGTCTAGAAAAAGGAGGCGCATGAGGAGCTTTCGGGCGTGATTCAGAGGTCAATCTGCAGTGCGATAAATACTGTACGTTCATACAGTATAATCATGCTTAAGCCCGAACGCTAGTCACCCTCCCACTCCTGCAGCGAAGACCATGACGAGCGCAATCCGACCATCGAAACTGCCGGGCCCGGCCGCCACGTTGCCTCGCGGATACGGTGGACCGCTCCTCTACCTCGACTACGACGGGGTCCTGCATCATCACAATGTGCTGTGGCACCCCAAGAGGGGGCCATACGATGGACATCCCGGGTTTCAACTGTTTGAACACGTCGCGCTACTCGAGCAGTTGTTAGATCCGTTTCCCGAGGTTCAGGTGGTCCTGAGCACTGCGTGGGTGCGCAGATATGGTGTCTACGCGACGGCCAAACGCCTTTCGCCCAAGCTGCGTAGTCGGGTAGTCGGCGCGACGTTCCACAGCAAAATGGATGAGGCGGAGTTTGCTGCCAAGCCTCGCGGCCAACAGGTGCTGGAAGATGTGATGCGCCGCAAGCCTTCCAAGTGGGTCGCTCTAGATGACGTAGATGAAGGTTGGCCTTTGGAGCGCTCACACGTGTTCATCACAGATGAGTGCTTCGGCCTAGGCGCGCCAGCCGCTGCAAACAGCGTCCGAGCAGTACTTCAGCGTGCGTTTGGTTGATGCTCCAGCCGCCTCCTTCCGCCTGTACAGCCTCGATTCACCGTTCAAAAGGCGTTTTTGCGTTCTGAACGGTGAAATCAATCAAATCAACGACTTGGCCGCCATTGGCAGGCCTGGATACGCACGAGAGAGGTGAGGCAACAGACCCAGAAGCGACCTAGCGGGCCATCGCGTTGGTAGCGCATTGAGGGAATAAAAAACCGGCGCTACACGGTAGATCAAGGTGGCAGCCGGCCTCCTTCAACCATGCGCCCCCAGGAAATCAGCATGCAAGACGCCACGCACGCAGAAGCTCAGACCATGCCAGAGCTGGTCCCCTTTCTCCCACACTGGCATGTCCGTGAAGTCTCGCGAGACGGCGCCACGGTCTATGAGGTCCGCGACTGCAATGGCGTGGTGGTGGCATCAGACGTGAAGAGCCTGGAACACGCGCGACTCTTCGCGCTGGCGCCGCTCATGTTCGAGAACTTCAAGCGGCTCGAGGCAGAGGCCATCCGCGGGCTTTGGCACATGGTTGACGCCAACGCCGGTGACTTTGAGGTCGAAGAGGTGGCCGACGACGTCGACGGGCGATTCGAAAGTGCGAGCCCTGTCGCCCCCGAACATGCTAGGTGGCTCATGGAAGTCGGCGCGCTTCGAGAAGCTGTCGGTGAACAGGCGTTCCCGCCTGTGGGAGTTCCACGCCAGTTGGCTCTTGCACTGAACTCATGAGAGGTTACGCGCCTCGGCTCGCCAGGCTCATCCCAACACTTCTTCACATGCTCACCACATCGACGGCCCGAGTTCAACTACGAGTACCCACAGCGAGACGAGGGCGCACAGCCGCTCACGACAGCGCAATAGCGTCGTTGACCCACCATAGTCCACAAGCGCTGACGAGTCCTAGCACGACGTAGCGCAAGGCATCCTTCCCGACGGTGCGATAGATCCCAAGTTGTTGGCGCCGATTCAAAATTGACCAGGCGGGCCGATTGAATTTTGACCAGGGGCCTGCGCCGGGTTTTCGTTGCCCGACTGTGGATAACTATACGGTCATCGCTGCTTCTTGAACCTCCTTCTCGCTGCGTTGTGGATTGCCGCCAGCAAGCCGCGAAGGGCGTAGCCCGCAGCGGCTTGCTGGTCGCCTGGCGTCTCAGAACGGCTCTGGCTCTGGAGCTTGTTCTTGAACAGCCACCTTTCCCTTGTCCCTGGCCTGTTCGCGCGCTTTGCCTTTGGCCTTGACCTGGGCTGAGCTGTGACGGAACCGGTAGGACTCGTTGCCTGTCTCTACGATGTGGCAGTGGTGCGTCAGCCTGTCCAGCAGTGCCGTGGTCATCTTCGCGTCGCCGAACACGTTGGACCACTCGGCAAACGCCAGATTGGTCGTGATCATCACGCTGGTGTGCTCGTACAGCCGGCTGAGCAGGTGGAACAGCAGCGCCCCGCCGGCCTGACTGAACGGCAGATAGCCCAGCTCATCGAGGATGAGCAGGTCCACGTGCAACAAGCTGGCAGCGATGCGCCCCGCACGCCCTTGCGCTTTCTCCTGCTCCAGCGCATTGACCAGATCGACCGTGGAGTAGAAGCGCACCCGTTTGCCGTGCTGGGTGATGGCGGCAATGCCCAGTGCGCTGGCCAGGTGCGTCTTGCCGGTTCCTGGCCCACCGATCAGCACCACGTTATGGGCCTCGTCGGTGAACGTCAGGCTGGCCAGTTGGTTGACCAGCGGCCGCTCCACTGCCGAAGCCTCGAAGTCGAACCCGGCCAGATCCCGGTGCATGGGGAAGCGCGCCGCCTTCATCTGGTACGACACCGAGCGCATCGCACGATCCACCCCTTCAGCCTGCAGCAGGTGCTCCAACAGCCAGCGCGCGCTCTGCAGCGCGGCCGTCTCCCCTTGCCCCAGCAGATCCCCCCAGGCACTGGCCATGCCGTACAGCCGCAGGCTCTTGAGCTCGCTTGCAATCTCAGTGCGCATGGCGGGCCTCCTGAGCATCGGCGGCACGCAGCCGGTCGTAGCGGTGGGTGTCGGCTCGCGGCGCCTCGCGCAGCGCCAAGGCGGTGTCCGCCGGGGGCGGACGCTGCGGATCCCTTAGGCGCGCCAGCACGTTGCGCACGTGCTCCGCGCTGATGTGTCCGCTGGGTGTGACGTGCTCGAGCACCAGTTCCACCGCCACCAACAGCGTATTCAGCCCGGCCGCGGGCACCAGTGCCAGCACCTCCGAGAGTACCCGGTCACCACCGGCGTGGCGCATCAGGGCATGACGCAGTTGCGCCAGTGGCCGGGGCAGGTCGGCAAACGGTGCGCCGTTCCTCAGCGCCCCGGGCTTGCGCTGCACCAGCTCGATGTAGTGCTGCCAGTCGAACACCGTCTGCCCCCGGTTGAGCACCCGCTCGTGGCTGGCCACCACCGCGTCTGCGGCCACCACGTCCACCCGACCCGGGTACAGCCGCGTGCTCACCATGTGCCCGGCCCACTCGCAGGGCACCGAGTAGCGGTTGCGCGCCACCGTCACCAGGCAGGTGCTGCTGACCCGCGCGGGGCGCTCCACGTAGCCGTCAAACGGCACCGGCATGCCCATGAGGTGCTCGCGCTCGGCCTGCAGCACATCGGCGATGCTCAGCTCGCGGTGCTCCGGGTGCGGCGTATCCGCCCACACCGCCTTGCAGCGCTCGGCCAACCACGCATTGAGCTCGGCAAAGCTGGTGAACTTGCGCTCGCGAGCCTCCAGCCAAACCCGCCGCCGGCTGTCCTGCACGTTTTTCTCCACCACTCCCTTCTCCCAGCCCGAGGCCACGTTGCAGAAGTCCGCATCGAACAGGTAGTGGCTGCACATCGCAGCAAATCGGGCATTGACCACCCGGCCCTTGCCCTTCTTGACCTTGTCAACGGCGGTCTTCATATTGTCGTAAATGCCTCGGCGCGCCACGCCACCGAGCGCCGCAAACGCCCGCGTGTGAGCATCGAACAGCATCTCGTGACCCTGGCTGGGGTACGCCACCAGCCAGAACGCGCGCGAGGCGCACAGCTTCAGGTGCGCCACCTGCGCCTGGTGGTACACCCCGCCCACAACGATCCCTTCCTCGCTCCAGTCAAACTGGAACGCCTCACCCAGCTCGAAGCTGAGCGGCACAAACGCCTTCGTTGTGTCCTTGCCCGAGTCCAGCCGCCATGCCCGGATAAAGTCCGTCACCGCGCTGTAGCCACCCCGGTAGCCTTGGGCCTGGATCTGCACGAACAGTGCCCGAGCCGTGCGCCGCTGATCTCGAGCCCGGTGGGCATCCGTCTTGAGCGCCGCCACCAGCGTCGCCTCGAACGCCGAGAGCTTGCCCGCCTTGGCCGGGCGCTCGTACCGCGGCTCAACCGCCGCTGGCGCCTTCAGCCACTTCTTGACGGTGTTCCTCGACAAACCCGTCTTCCTCGAGATCTCGCTGATCGAAACCCCGTCGCGCATCTTCATGCGCCTGACCTTGCCAATCATGTCCATGGTGATCACCTCTATTGCTCCTGCCAAAAAATTCAGCAGTCGCGTGATACACCCTGGTCAATTTTGAATCGGCATCCCCGCCTTCAGATGGTCAGTTTTCGGTCGGCGTCAACATTCGAGTGTCGTAGTGAGCCAGTTGCAGAGACTCCTTGGACTGAGCGCAGAAGTCGCTCACGTACGTCTCTTTGTTAGCGAGAGCACCTTGGTACACATCTTGGTTGGCCTTGTAGGCAACCCAAGTAACCACCGGAGCCGGAAGACCCGGTCTCTCAAGGTCAAGATAGCACTCGATGGCTGCAGCACGAAGGTTAATGTTGGCCAACGATGCCCCTTCCGGACCGCGGCAGGGGAAAGACTTGAACTCCTCGAGTTGGGGCAGCATGCTCACGCGCATGTTCGCAGGCAGTGCCTTGTTCAGTGTTTGAACTGCTCCGTTGCCTTCGGCATCGTTGTCAAATAGAAAGACCAGCCGATTCTGAACGTCAATCTTCAGAAGGCCTTGAGCAAACTTGACGAGGTTTCCCGCTCCGGAAAATGGGTGGCCTCCCTCGGTCACGTCGAAGAAGCGGAAAAAGTCTTCGATGTCTGGCCGCAGCAAATGGAAAGCGTGCTTCAGCACATGGATGTCTGAAGAGCCTTCGGTAGCTATCAAGATGGTCTCTCGCCGCCTGGCGCCGGGTACGAAAGACTCCTCGACCTCCCAGCCGTTGTCCACGAGATCACCGTACGCCCACACCAAATCAAGGCATTGATTCTGCGGGCACTCCGCGAGCAGTCTCAGCAGATAAAACGGAGACAACACAGAGAGCAAGCCAACAAAGTAGGCTCTCTCGCAACCTGCGTACGAATCTCCATAGTCCTGCCGTGGAATGCGCCTGGCAAGCGGGTCGTCCAAAAACCTGCCTTGGCATCGTCGTTGCGCCTCCACATCTACATCCCACACATTTTTTGCACTGAGCGAATCGAGTGGGTGAGCCTTGACGAACGCAAGTAGTTCGTCAAAGGACAGTGGGTTCAGAGCATCCGGCCCTGCATCCGGAACGACGTCTGGTAGGTCATCCAAACACTCGCGGACCAGGTCTCCGTACTCCATGCGAGCAGCCGAAATTGTGTAGCCTAGCAATTCCAAACGAGGCAGGACGTGGCTCAAAGTGCGAACAAAGGCCCACTCTCCAAGACCGTGCTTTGGCTCATCCTTCATTTCTTCAGGAACGAGCTCGTCCAGGCGCCGACGGTCAGATTCTTGAAACAGTGCACCGTAATCGACGCCCATGCTGTTCTTGCTGGAGCAGATTTCCTGGCCGCCCAGTCGCAGGTCGATGAATGTTCCCATGCTTGCTCCGGATCAGGTGGAGGCGATTGTCTGCCTGGTCAGTTCGGAAACGACTCGCATGGCAAACCTACACCGCTTCAAGGCCGTTTGGGCCCAACTCGCACGTGACGCCGGAGAGCCCAGCGGCGTGAGCGACTATCGCGCTGAATGGCCGTCTTCACGCCGAAGTCACGCCTCCCAGAGTCGCAGCTCCAGGCGTGAAGCCTGACCAGGTCACGCAACAAGTAGTTAATCTTCTTCGACTTGAAGCTGGACTCACCCCCTATACGCGCTCCCCAGGATGCCAAGAGCTCCAGCACGTTGAACCAAATCAGCTTCACCGCGTGCCACATCCCAAACAAGACGACCGTGAGCACCATGAGAAAAGTGAATCCCTCCTGGAATCCCTTTGACATCAACACCTCGATGACGTTGGGGGCGTCTGGACCAAGACCAACAACTACAAGCGACACGAGTATTGCCAACGCTGCCAACACCACACTCATCAATCGGCTGCGACGGTCAGGATCGTGCACACGCCGCAGAATGCTCTCAAGCGAGCCGTCACCGACGGGCCTCAAAGCGTCGGTCGACGCGCGCACGGTCTGCGCCTCCTGGGCTATGGCGGAGAACTCGCTGGCTTCGCGGCCGAAGGCATTGCGCAAATAGCTTCGCTTGGCCTCATCCACCGCTGCACCAGGAGCTTCTTCAGGGAGTCCGTGAGCGGCGCGCAGTGCAAGTCGCTTCTTCTTGTCGATGACTGCGTACGCGACAAAGAACATCGCCTCGCACACCAACACCAGGAGCATGGTTTGGTCGCTCTCCCCCAACACAGGGTCTAGAAACCGCGTTGAAGCCCACATCCACAGGACAAAGGTCAACAGCCAGGCCAGCCAGTAAAGCGAGAAGAACTTGGGATAGAAGCGCCGTCCCTCAAATGCGTTGAAGTACTGGTCAGCGATACGACTCAACTCATTCATTCACTGCCCCGACATCGGCCGACAGCGAATCAGATGACACCGTCGACGACATCCAGAGTCACGCAGAGGTGGTGGCTGATCTGCAGCTCCTTGCTCTTTCCCAAGCCTGGAAAGTGATTGGCCTTCACGTGTTGCTCAAACTCATCAAGCGCGAAGTTGGTGCCGAACTGGTTCGGTCGAGCATTAACGGCCTTCACCAGCTTCTTGGCCGCCTGCACGAACTTGCTCGCAGTGGTCCCAACGTCTTTGTCAGTGTCGTCAGAGACATAGTGCGCGGCCCAGACCTCCGTTGCGTTGTGCTTGTAGCAGGCGTGAACGGCTACAGCCGCGGGGGCACCGCCACCGGGGATGAACTCCGCTCCAAGGCACGTGTAGTCCCCAAAGCCAGCCCACTTGTCCTTTATGTACGTGCTGTGCCGGTCAGTGAAGAGCTCCGCAGCGCCGTAGTCTGCGTTGCGCGCGAGCTTGTTGAAACGGTCCTCAACGAGCACGCGCTTGCCAATGGGCAGCAGCCCCTGTTTGTGGGCACTGAGCTTTCCGTTCAACACGAGGTGGTACTTCACATCGGCCCGGCCTGCCAGGGCAGCTATCTCAGCGTCATTGAGTCCAGGACTGCTGTACGCGAGAACGACCTCGTGGTCAGGAAACTCAGCTATGAAAGCATCAACCTGCGCCTTCGTGGTTCCTGGCGAGCAACGCAATGCCGGCAAGACCGAGTCAGCGGCCTTGATGGAGGCGACAACTGCTTTGCGCCAGACGTGGGTCCCACCTCCCGCGAGCTCATGCTTGTCTGGGTTGAGCAGCACGGCCAGGCGTTCATCCTGCTTCCCAAACGCCTCGATGCACTTGACCAAGTCGCCTGGCTTACTGACCACAGGCTCTATGACTGGGAGGAGGGAATCGAGTGACCGGTGATCAGCGAGCATCGCTCGCAGCGCGAGAAGCTCCGAACGACGCCCGTAGAGATAGGGGAAGTACACGCGCTAGCCTCCTTGCTTGGAGAGCTGGTGCGCACTCAAAGACGACCGCCCTCGCTCGTTGGTCTATAGGCGGTGCTATAGGCAGCACCGCTCCGCTGGCGCGTTTACTGTAAACCCAAAATGCTTCTAAAGGCAGCTTTAGAAACCGGATGTGTACGCAGGCGCGTCTGAAGTGACGCAGTTCACGAACGCTCAGGGATCTGCTCAGGCCGGGGCGCTAAGCGCATTGAGCAGCTGTCGCCGTTGGGGGGCAGAAAGAGGAGTCGCGTAGCCAAGCGCTCGAAGGCTTTGAGGCAATGCCTTGAGGTACTCCACTGATTCAGTGTCCGTCGTTCTGGCGCGCATGGCTGCCACCAGCGCTCGATGGGCCTGCTCGCTGGTAAGCTCACCAAACAGAGCCGCGTAGTGGGCATCGACCAGACCGTTCGGCAAGGCAGGCTGCGGACCAAAGTGCTCAGCAACCACCTGCATGTATTCGGCTCGCCGCAGCATTCTGAAGACGACCGCAGGTTCGACGCGCGAGACATCGGAGACCGCACGGCGACGCTCCGAAAGCGTGTCGTCCTTTGAGAGCACGTAAATGCCCACGCGCGAGTCTAGCAACGCAGCGTACTTATCTGCCGCGGCAGGATGAGTCACCAGATTCACCCTGTCGAAGGCGCGAAGGTAGGCTGGAGTCTGCGTCGTCAGCCGCATCGGGCTGTCGAACTCCGTCTTGATTTCGTACGCAGTTGAGGTGCCATTGAAGACTGCAGCGTCCACGATGGAGCCAGCAACGTTGAGTTCAATCGCAAGGCTCGCGGTGCGCGGACTGTGTTTGCCAAACACGATGCGACTCGCAATGGCCGCCTTGTAGACGTACTCGCACCGGTACCCTCTGCCCAGCTCTTTCAGCCCGGCATCCAACAAGTCCGCTACGCAGCCCTGACTACCAGGAGCTCCAACTTCAAGCCTGGCCAGCTTCTCGACCAACTCGTTTGCGCAGCCGCGACGCGCCACACTCTCCAGCACAGGACGAGTGAAGATGCGGGCAAGTAGACGCGAGCGATCGAGGGGAGTCATTGCGGTTAGCTCAAGGCACCAACGTATAGCATCCAGGGGTTTAGCCCGACCTTGGCGGTCAGACAACTTGGATTCTAGCGAGCAGGCTGGAGTGAGCCGCAGCCGCGTGGACGCACACCGACCAGGGCTACCTGTTGAACATCACAATCTAAGGCCGTCGAAAAAGTGAGCTCCTACTTCGACACTCAAGCTGCCATGCTTAGCACGAATTTTCGCCTCGACCTCGGGCGATGCCAAGCCTGTGAAGTCGAGGATATAGCTATACAGCATCTCTCCTCGACTGCCGTCTCTCGCAAACGGCTCAACATCTACAAGAGAGCCCACCTCTTCGGCGTCCAGCCCTAAGAGCTCCGCATACGCATCGTGGAGATTGCGATGACGAGGCAGGTCGGACTCCACCTGCGAAACATCGACCGGCCTTTTGCGCCAGAACTTGGCATACGAGGGCCCTTCTGACTTCGGCGGAAATAGAGGCTCGGTGACCTTTATAGGCGTCGGCATGGGAAAGTCCACACCGACCAGAATTGCCTCCCCCTGGCCGAGAGTGGGCAAGAAGGCCGCAGCAGATGCATCCAAGTTGCCGCATGCCTTCTCCACAATTTCCCGGTCTCGGTCATTGATCAGCCGATGCACTATGAACATCCCCATCTGACTCAGCACGTCTTCAGGGATGTCCCGCGGTCGCTGAGTGGCAAGTAGCGTCGTGAGGCCGTACTTGCGGCCTTCTTTCGCAATGAGACCGAAGGCATCGAGATACACCCGGTTGTCCTCACCGCCAACGCTCTTGCTCAAGAACTGATGGGCTTCATCAAGCACTACAACGGTGGGCATCGACTGAAATCGTCCCTCCCTTGCAAGCCCGAGAAGGTGACGCCCGACTGCATTGATGAGCAGCTCACGGGCATTGTGTTCAAACGGCAAGTGCTCAAGCGAGACTCGAAGAACAGCATCTCCCGATGCCAGGAACTCGTCCAACTTCTCCGTCAACGGCTCAAAGTCCTGTGGATGGAATAGGCACTCGAGGGCCTTCGAGCGTGTAATCGAGAACACTTTGGAGACCAGGGTATCGCAGTAACCACGAATTCGCTCGTCGTAGGCCCCCCAAACTGAGTGGTCCGGTTCATTTCTCGTCCCGCCGCTCTCAAAAACGCACTCTTCGTAGATTTGCTTTCCGAGATACTTGATGCGATATTTCGCGCCCTTGGCCTCTACCAGTCCTTCGTTCGAGTTGACTCTTAGATTGAAATCTCGCTTCGAGGCATCACGCTTCGTGTAAACGTGGGGCTCACCATCTCCATGAAGCACGTAGTTGAGCTTCAGGCTCCGAATGGCTTCACGCATTTTAGGCACCTGCGCGCCTGGGCTAGGCTGAAAAATGGCGAAGAGATCTGCCTCCGTGAGGTCCCAGTAGGGGAAGGAGACGAATGTCCGCGAATCCCTAGCATCTCTGCGCTGCCCTCCTAGAAAAACGGACCTTACTCCGTCAGTGAAGGTGTGAAACTCCCCGCTAGGGTCTACCAGGATGATTTTCCCGCCCAAGCGTGCAGCCTCCTGAATGACACGAGCAACTGTCCAGCTTTTTCCTCCACCGGTAGCCCCTAAAACGGCACAGTGCCGTCCGAACAAGTGCGCCGGACTGACGTTGACCTTGGTGCTAGCGTCTTGTGGAATGGTGGCCAACTCCACGACACCTTCTGAGGTCGCATCGGCTCCCTCCACGATGTGCTTGACCAGCAACGGGTGGGCTGAATAGACGTGCTGACCGATGCGCGGGTGCGCGGGAATCCCGGAAATCACCTTGCCAGAAGAGAGCTCCAGCGTAGTAAGGAGTTGGACGAAGCCGATAGGGTGCGCATCTGGCCTCTCCCCAGCGGCCGGTTCGGCCTTCAAACGTTCGCTATCCGGGAGGCGAACCTCGGTGATGCGTCCAAGCACCGCCACTCCTTCCCCCTCTATGAAAACGAATTCGCCGACCTGGCCACCCAAGACCGCGTAGCCGGAGTACTGACGTGGCGCAACACCAGCCGCGTGTGGAAGGTTTATCTTCGCGGCGTCGGGGCTGATGAACGTTACCGAGCCGACATAGCGGCTGGGGTCGAATGGACTCGTAGAGAGAAGGCGTGCATTCAAGAAGCACCTCGCAGCATGCGAATGCGCTCAAGATGCTGCTCCAGATCGGTCTCAGCGGCGATGTCTGGCATCAAAGGAACGACGTCTTCGAAGGTCGCACTCACCATTGCCAGACGGGCGTCACCGTGGTCAATGAGGTACTTGACTTTCTTCAGGTGAGGATTCCAAGACTCAGAGCCTTGTTCGATAGCGTCACCTCGAGACTTGGGTGCAAGCGCGGGGTCACAGATGACCACCTTCATGTGCAGGTTCGAGTTGATTGCCGACAAAATTGGTTCCGCGAGATGGTTGTCGTTGAACCCAAA
Organism: Hydrogenophaga laconesensis; assembly: GCF_031457235.1. NCBI lineage: Bacteria > Pseudomonadati > Pseudomonadota > Betaproteobacteria > Burkholderiales > Comamonadaceae > Hydrogenophaga > Hydrogenophaga laconesensis. The sequence goes on along the minus strand of NZ_JAVDWE010000003.1, from coordinate 356,115 downwards.
CCCTAGCACCAACAAGCCGGTATCCGGCTGTCGCAATGCTGCCTGAAACGCAGACATCATCTCCAGGTAGGGCTGCTCAAACGACAGTTCGTACTTCGTGTTCCTGGGGTAGATCAGCAAGGGGGTCTTTGCGTGAGGGTCCTTTTCAATCTCGCCCGAGTCGGTGTTTCGTGTCCAGTCGACAGAGCCGTGAAGCTTGTAGAGGTGAAAGACGTTGGAGATGAAGTCGTGACTATCAGGATTGCTTTCGCGCCGGACGATGTCGTAAGTGAAATAGAGAGAGTCGAAGACCTGGGGAGTGGTGTGGGAGAAACCATCGACAACGACATAGCGGCCCTTTCGGGCCGCGTACTCAAAACAAAGATCGTAATTGGTGGTGAACACCTTGGTGCGCAGCTTCCTGGTTGAACGTCTGACCAGTCTTCGAAGAAAGTCCGCATGCAAACCAACATCATCATCCACCTTCAGGAATCGCACTTGGTCTCTGACGACCTCCTCTGCGACTTTGATGAAACTAGCAACTATGGCCTTTTCAGCAGCGCTGTCGATAAAGTCTTCGGCCAGCTTGCAATAGGAGAGCAACGACTCGATGTTCTCGCCTTTGTCCCCGACTGGGTAACGTGCCAACTTAAGCGCCTCCTCGAACTTCTTCGCATCCATCGCCTTGCAAGCGCTCCAGAGGTCGCGCATCATCGGGGCAATCGCCTTTCCTTCCAGCGGCGTCCGTTTCAACGGATTGTCTAAGGGTGCCGGCGCGCGGTTCACATGCAACGATGTGCCGAGACCCGTGAGGACCACCAGATTGCTGCAGCGGAAGCAGTCCGATAGGTTCCTTGATATCTCAGAGAGAGCCTCGTCAGGAATCTCGCGTCCGTTGGCGTCCCGCTTTGGTTCCTCAACGGCTCTCCAGCCACGCCCACCGCGAGAAGTCAAAACCTGCATGCATTCCTCCTGAACATGGTCTTTTGCTGCTTCGTCTTCATCCGTGCACGGATCTACGCACGCAAGATTGCCTTGGCGCAGCCAACTGGATGTGCGGAAAAGTGTACTAGCTGGTCGAGGCACAGCCACGAAGCCCGAATCAACCGAGGTCCGCAGCAGGTACCGAGGTCCTGACCATTCGTCCTGGAACCTCGATGTTGCCGCTCAGGCCTTTCATGGCGTTGAGTGTCTCTTCGCTGTACATGCGCCACGGCTTGTAGTGCGGTCCGGTGGAGTCCATGTGCACCTGGCAGCCAATCATGTAGTCGTCTAGGTCTTCACCTGTCAGGTGGTGCCTGGTATCGACAGCCCAGTCACTGCCGATAAAGACTACGCGGATGGTGCACTGGCGCTCGCTGATTCGCAGGCAGCCCGAACTCCAAAGCGGGACGTAGATGCCCGTCTCTTTTGCTCCCATGAGCACGAACGACTGCTTGTGCTCAAGGTTTTCAGACTCCCAGTTGATTTGTCGAAGGTGCTGGGAGCACGTCGCCACGAGTGCATCGCGCTCAAACTCGGCCGCGCGGACGAAAAGCACGTAATGCGGATGCGGGTCGGCGTCGCTGCACCCTGGGAGCCAGACCTCAGTGCCTGACAGAGTTCCGGGCTCGTTCTCTGGAAGAGTCTTCTGAAGGTCGATGAATCCTTGGAAGCGCTGCTGAGCCTCTGGCATGGATAGGACTTGAGTGGTTACTGAGTACATAAGTGATGGTCTGTCGGCGCCACGACGGCGTCTTGTCGTGTAGTCACCGGCTCTCAACTCCGCGTTGTTTTAGAGAATGCGCGGACTGACATGCGCTCTAAAGCGCCAGATCTGACACATCACCAAAACGCGCATGCTGTCGGGGGCCCGACTCAGGCAAGGGCTTCCCGCTGCGAGAACACATGGGGAACCAGTCCTTGGCGCAGACCCGGCCGGAACGAAACGCCTACGCGGTCCACCTACCTCCAGGCGACTGGACTAGATAAAACGGAGGCGCTATAGCTGTGAAAGGAGCTTTTCCCCGTGTCCTGGGTCACCCACCTCTCACCAACCGCCGCCGACGGCGCCTTCCTCTGCAACACTCTGAGCGTCGACGGCGTTCGAAAGACGCTGCCAGTGCATGAGATGCCTTTCGTTCTCAGCGACCGCCAAGAAAGTCTGAAGGTGGTACTGCGCTCGAAGTTGCACGGCGTCGACGACATCTCCCAGTACTTGGACCTGATGAGATGGAACAGCCTCCCAACTGGTGGTCAAACGCTACACACATTTGATACGAGTAAAGGCGACGTCTGGATTCCGAGCCAACTGCTGGTGCAAGCTCTCTTCGCCTTCAACGTCCCGCTGGCGAAGCTTCTCTTCCGACCAATCCCCGTCGAGTGCTTTTGCGCTCCAGTCCTAGAAGACTCGGACAACCAAATCACCTTCCCCGACAGAGCGCTCTTTCGGCAAAACTACAAGCGAGACTCCAGCGTCTTGCAGCGACTTGCTTGGATGGCGCACAGTAGATCGGCCCAACGAGCCTGGGGAAGCGTGTTCCGCAACGCACTAGATGGCCGGCTCGACTGCACAATGCCAGAGGGAGAGTTCGAGGTGTCAGTGCGGGGCAAGCGCGTGCACGGGATTTTTTGCGTCGCAAGAATGACCATCTTCAAGGTGACGTGTGACGACATCTACACACGCGAGCACAACACCACTCAGACCTTCGCCTTCCGCAAGCGCGCAGAGCCGTTTGACCGGAACTCAGTGCCAATCCGTGAGGTGTTGGATTCGACCTTCATTGAGGTACGCGAGCACTTGCTCAAGAACCAGGCACTTCCGGAACATGGCAAAGCCACTGGCGACGATGCCCGCCTGCGACGGAACCTGAACTTGATTCGGACCAAGCTGGTCCACCCCTGCAAGTGGCCTCAGTTGCCAGGACACCACCGGGATGTGGCGAGCGCGTTTTCGCTTTACACGCGGCTTCGGCGCGCAAATCACCTGGAGGACGTCAAGCGCCTTCTGCTTGAAGCACAGCCAGGCTGAGACTTCTGACCTACTGGTTCGCTGGCTTTTGAAGGTGTCCTTTAACTCGTCCAGAACGGATGGCGCTCATCGTCACCTGTTCGAAGATCTTGTCCCATACATGCTTGGAAACGAGGCTAGACCGCGTCGTGGAAGAGTCACCGTGGCTGCGTATCTGGCGGGAGCGGAACGAATAGCTCCGGCGAAGCGCGCAGCGGTCCCGTATCTAAAGAATGTGGACACGGAACAGCCCTTCAACCCGTTCTTGGTTCGCATCTGTTACGGGGCGGTCTAGGGGGGCCGTCCGTACATGTTGCGGCTAAAAGTGTTCGGCCCGCTTGTGTTCTTCATACTGCTTTTCGACGAGGGCACTCTGCCTGGGCATGCGTCTGCCGAAATCAGACGGTTTTTAAAGAAGTTTGCAGGGGCTGTAGAACTGACACCTCAGCACAAGAGGGTGGAGCTTCGCGCTGGAGAAACAACGTGGGCAGACCTTTACGCTGCCCAAGTCGCGCGAGTACAGGCACTCAACCTCAGTTGACTTCTCACCTGTTGATTTCAGCCGAAGACCAAGGAAGTCAAGAGACGAGGAGTAAGCCGTCTACCAGGCAACACCAGACCTACACGGCGACGAGCTCGGCAATCTTGGCGGCGACCACTTCCATGGAGTCTTCCGCAGTGTCCAAGCCGGTTCGGGAGGCGAGCAGCGGACTGACGTTTCGTAGAGCCGCGTACGTCGTGTTGTGCACGATGGGAACAAGCTGGTTACCCGCCAGGAGCGCAGAAAGCTCCTTCTCAGCAACGCCTTCGTTTGGGAGCCGGGCTATCAGAGCAGGCGTCACCAACACGAGCCCAATTCGAGAGTTTGCCAACCCCTTGTCAATCGCCCGCATCAGGGGTTGGCCGAGTTGCACATCCTTTTCACTGAACCACACCTTGACGCCAGCCACCACAAGCAAGTCATGCAGTTGCTTGGCTATCCCCTGTCGGTCGTCCCACGCGTGGCACAGAAACACGTCACGAAGATCTGGCAGCGTCACTGCCCGCGTCTCAACGGTTTCACGGATTGGGGTGAGAGAGAGAACCTGGGCCGACGTATACGAAATGGGCGAACCCGCCTTCGACCATCTCGGCCTTGAGGTGCCTCCAGAGCGGCCAAAACTCCCGCTTCCACCGCTGTAGCTACCTCCACTCGACGTGGGATACGAAGGGCTGTAACCGCTATAGCGGTAGCTGCTTCTGTAGCGGCATGCGGGACAAGCTGCCGCTGCGGCGGCGGAACTGTGTCCACGAACTGGTGCTGTGCATCGAGCCAAGTAGAACTCCCTCAGTGGATGTTGCTTGAATATGTCTACGTCGGAAGATCCAGCCCGCCCAGGCTATCGCCTCGTGAAAATTGCCCGCGAACATGACTGCCCAAACGGGGATTGAACGCGCCACCCTCGGTCGGTCCCTACACTGCTCGTCGCCCCCAATACGCCTTGCAACAAGCAATGAGAGGCACTCAGGCTTGAAAGCGAACGACTCTTTTACCTAGTTAGCAGAACAGGTCTTTCTCGAAAGCGAACGACTTAATTACCTAGCTAGTGGCCGGGCTTGAGCAAGAGCGTTGATTTTCCTCACTTTCTTAGCGAACGACTCTTTTACCCAAACCCACGATGGCGGACTGGTCCCCCACCACCAGCGCGGCAAGCACGCCCGCGCTGCGTGGGTCGGACGCCACGCGTTCGCCGATGCGCTCGCTCACCGACTGGCGCAGGCTGTCCAGCGGATGCCACCATGTGGCGCCGAGCCGCTCGGGCACCGGGTCGCGCGGGCCGTTGCGCACGTAGCCCGTGGCCTGGATGCCTTTCTCCCAGAGCCAGCGCTCGCGGTCGAACCCCTGGGGGTTGAAGTTGCCGTGCGGGCTTCTCAGGCGCACGGTGAAGCGCCAGCGCTCACCCGCGCGCAGGCCCGGGCTGCCCGTGCCGCTTTCGCCGTACCAGCCCAGCTGGAGGCGGGGCGGCAGGGTCACGGTGCCGCCGCCCCGGCGGGCCGACTCCACCTCGAAATCGAACCGTTCGCCCTGTGCACTGGCCTGCGGCAGCGAAGCGATGCGCCCCGTCACCTCGATGTCCTGACCCTGCAGGGCCGGGTTCAGCGCGTCGGCCGCGAAGTGAACCGCTCGCAGGCCGGTGAGACCGGCCCCGATAAGCACCCCTGCCAGCAACGCCGTGCACATCGCGGCCAGCCACCGCCGGGTCAGGACCATGCCCGCCAGCGCCAGGGCACCCGCCAGCAGCAGGGCCCGGTAGGAAGACAGCGCCCAGAGCACAGGCTGCTGCAACTGCAGCGCCACGCCCATGACCCACCCCACCAGCGCGATGAAGCCTCCGCGGGCCACGATCAGGCCGCGCGGCACGGCCTGTCAGAACTGTCATGTTGCCGTGGCGCAAGACTTGCTAGCATGACTGCAAGCCGCACCGGCAAACGCTTTGCCTGCGGACCCATTGTTTTCTCCTCCCTGGAAAGTCTCTCGTATGGCCATCCATGTCGCCCTGAGCCACATCACCCATTATCGGTACGACCGCCTCGTGAAACTGGGACCCCAGGTGGTTCGCTTGCGTCCCGCCCCGCACAGCCGGACCAAGGTGCTCTCCTATTCGCAGCGCATCGAGCCGGGCGGCCACTTCATCAACTGGCAGCAGGACCCCTTCGCCAACTACCAGGCCCGGCTGGTCTTTCCCGAGCCCACCACCGAATTCAAGGTGACGATCGACCTCGTGGTCGAAATGGCGGTCTACAACCCGTTCGACTTCTTCCTTGAGCCGTCTGCCGAGAACTTTCCGTTCAAGTACGACGAGGCGCAGCAGCAGGAGCTCGCGCCCTACCTGGCCACCGCGCCGCTCACGCCGCTGCTGAAGAAGTATGTGGACGAGGTGGACCGCAAGGAACGCCGTACGATCGACTTCCTGGTGGAAATCAACCAGCGCCTGCAGCGCGACATCGCCTACACCATCCGCATGGAACCCGGCGTACAGACGCCGGAAGACACCCTCAGGCTCAAGAGCGGCTCCTGCCGCGACAGCGGATGGCTGCTGGTGCAGATCCTGCGCCACATGGGCCTGGCCGCGCGTTTCGTCTCGGGCTACCTGATCCAGCTCACCGCCGACGTGAAATCGGTCGATGGCCCCAACGGCCCCGAAAAGGACTTCACCGACCTGCACGCCTGGTGCGAGGTGTTCCTGCCCGGCGCGGGCTGGATCGGCCTGGACCCGACCTCCGGCCTGCTCGCGGGCGAAGGCCATGTGCCGCTGGCCTGCACACCGCAGCCCTCGAGTGCCGCGCCGGTCGAGGGCGGGGTGGACAAGTGCGAGGTGGAGTTCAGCCACCACATGAGTGTGACCCGCGTCTACGAATCGCCGCGTGTGACCGCCCCCTACACGGACGACCAGTGGGCCGGCGTGCTGGCCCTGGGCGAGAAGGTGGACGCCGATCTGGTGAAGAACGATGTGCGGCTGACCATGGGCGGCGAGCCGACCTACGTGGCCACCAGCGACCGCGATGCGCCCGAGTGGAACACCGACGCGCTCGGCCCGACGAAGCGCGGCTACGCCACCGAGCTGCTCGGCCGGTTGCGCGCGGAGTATGGCGAAGGTGGCTTCGTTCACATGGGCCAGGGCAAGTGGTACCCGGGTGAACAACTGCCGCGCTGGGCGCTCTCCATGTTCTGGCGCGCCGATGGCGAAACCATCTGGCACAACCCCGCCCTGCTCGCCGACGAGCGCGACGAGGCGCATTACACCAGCGACGACGCACGCCGTTTCACACAGGCGCTGGCGCGCAAGCTCGGCCTGTCCACCCAGTACATCACCCCGGGCTACGAAGACACCTGGTACTACCTCTGGCGCGAGCGCCGCCTGCCGGTGAATGTGGACCCGTTCGACAGCAAGCTGGACGACGAACTCGAACGCGCCCGGCTGCGCCGCGTGTTCGGCCAGGGGCTGGAAGCCACCGTGGGCTACGTGCTGCCGCTGCAGGCCTCGGGCCGCAATGGCGCACTTTCCAGCAACGGCAAGAGCAGCTACCCGCGCATCTCGGGCACGGTGTGGTCCACCGGGCCGTGGTTCTTCCGCGACGAACGCATGTACCTGATTCCGGGTGACTCGCCCATGGGCTACCGCCTGCCGCTGGACTCGCTGCCCTGGGTGTCGGCCGGCGACTACCCATACCACATCGAACAGGACCCGCACTCCGCGCGCGACCCACTGCCGCGCGGTTCGGCGGTGAGACACCAGGTGTCGCCCCACCAGATCGGTGGCGGCTTTGCCGAAGGCGGCACGGTGTCCATGCAGGGCATGGACTTCGACCCCGACGCCGAAACGGTGGAAGGCCTGCGCCCCGGCCAGCCTGGCCCGGGGGCGGCGCCCGCGCAGGCGCTGGCCTCGCGTTTCCCGCAGCGCGGCGAATCTGCCGCCTGGCTCACACGCACCGCGCTGTGCGTGGAAGCGCGCGACCCGCATCGCGCCAACGGCCCCAAGGCCGAGAAGGCCGGCGGCGGCAAGAACCAGCACCTCTACATCTTCATGCCGCCCATGGCCTTGCTGGAGGACTACCTCGACCTGCTCGCCGCCGTGGAGGCCACGGCCGAGAAACTCGGCATGAGCATCGTGCTCGAAGGCTACCCGCCACCGCGCGACCCGCGCCTGAAGATGCTGCAGGTCACCCCCGACCCGGGCGTGATCGAAGTCAACATCCATCCCGCCCACAACTGGCGTGAACTGGTGGAGCACACCGAATTTCTCTATGAAGCGGCGCACCAGACGCGCCTGTGCGCCGAGAAGTTCATGACCGATGGCCGCCACACCGGCACGGGTGGGGGCAACCACTTCGTGCTGGGTGGCGCCACGCCATCGGACTCGCCCTTCCTTCGCAAGCCCGAACTGCTCGGCAGCCTGCTGGCCTACTGGCACAACCACCCCTCGCTGTCGTACCTGTTCAGCGGCCTGTTCATCGGGCCGACCAGCCAGGCACCGCGCGTGGACGAAGCACGCAACGACCAGCTGGTCGAACTGGAGATCGCGCTCGGCCAGATCGAGAAGAACCGCGAGATCCACGGCGACAACATGCCGCCCTGGCTGGTGGACCGCACACTGCGCAACATCCTGATCGACGTCACGGGCAACACGCACCGCAGCGAGTTCTGCATCGACAAGCTCTATTCGCCCGACGGCCCCACCGGCCGCCTGGGCCTGCTGGAACTGCGCGCCTTCGAAATGCCCCCGCACGCGCGCATGAGCATCGCCCAGCAGTTGCTGCTGCGCGCCATGATCGCGCGCTTCTGGCAGGAACCCTGGCACGGGCGCCTGACGCGATGGGGCACGGAACTGCACGACCGCTTCCTGCTGCCCACCTTCGTGCGCATGGATTTCGAGGACGTGCTGACCGACATGGCCCATGCCGGCTACGCCTTCGACATGGCCTGGTTCGAGCCGCACTTCGAGTTCCGCTTCCCGCTGGTGGGCGAGGTCACGGCACGCGGCATCGAACTCACCATCCGCAGTGCGCTGGAGCCCTGGCACGTCATGGGCGAAGAAGGGGCGATCGGTGGCACCGTGCGCTACGTGGACTCGTCGCTCGAACGTGTGGAAGTGCGCGTGAGCGGCTTCAACGACAGCCGCCACGTGATCACCTGCAACGGCCGCGCACTGCCTCTGCAGAGCACGGGCACCGTGGGCGAATACGTGGCCGGCGTGCGCTACAAGGCCTGGAGCCCGCCTTCGGCGCTGCACCCCTCCATTCCGGCCCATGCGCCACTGACGTTCGACATCGTCGACACCTGGCTCAAACGCTCCATGGGCGGCTGCCAGTACCACGTCGCGCACCCGGGCGGGCGCAACTACGACACGTTCCCGATCAACGCCTACGAGGCGGAGAGCCGCCGGCTGTCGCGCTTTTTCCAGATGGGCCACACGCCGGGCCGGATGGACGTGGGCCCCGCCCAGCCCAGCCGCGAGTTTCCGTTCACGCTGGACCTGCGGGCCTAGCACACGCTCCACTCCACCGAAGCGTTGTTTGAAGGATGCAACACGGCGATCCGGGATCTCACGGCCCACCGATACCCCCGCGGGCATACTCTAGGGCCGTGAGTTCCGAACCGATCGAATCCCTTTTCGCCCAACTGCGCCCCGACACGCCCGGGGAGTGGGCGCTTTCCCTGTCCGTGCCGGCCGACGCCGGCCACCGCGATGAACTGCGCGCCGACGGCAACCCCGAAGCCTCGGAACTGGCACCCACCTGGGCCAGCTTCTTCGAGCACATCGGTGCCGACGGCTTTGCCGATCTGAACCGCCGCGCGGACAACCTGGAGCGCCAGATCCGCGACAACGGCGTGACCTACAACGTCTACGCCGACGCGTCCAACGGACTCGAACGGCCCTGGTCGCTCGATCTGTTCCCCAAGCTCATCGGACCTCAGGACTGGGCACAGATTGAAGCCGGCGTGCTGCAGCGCACGCGCCTGCTCAACGCCATGATGGCGGACCTGTACGGCGAGCGTGAACTCCTCAAGCACGCCCTGCTGCCGGCCGCACTGGTGCAGGGCCACCCAGGCTACCTGCGGTCCATGCAGGGGGTTCGGCCGCCAGGCGACACCTGGCTGCACATCGTGGGGTTCGACCTGGCCCAGGGGCCGGACGGTCGCTGGTGGGTGGTCGGCCAGCGCACGCAGGCCCCATCGGGCCTGGGCTATCTTCTGGAAAACCGCATCGCGATCGGTCGACAGTTTCCCAAGGCATTCGCCGGCATGCGGGTGCAGCGCCTGGCCGCGAGCTACCGCGCGCTGATGGATGGCATCAAGCGCATGGCGCCCGAAGGCGAGAATGCGCGCATCGCCCTGCTCACCCCCGGGCCGTACAACGAAACCTACTTCGAGCATGCCTACCTGGCGCGCTACCTCGGCCTCACGCTGGTCGAGGGCAGCGACCTCACGGTGCGCGACCAGCGCCTCTTCCTGAAAACCCTCAGCGGCCTGGAGCCGGTGCACGCGCTCATCAAGCGGCTGGACGACGAGTGGCTGGACCCGCTGGAGCTGCGCTCCGACTCGCGGCTGGGCGTGCCCGGCCTGCTGCAGGTGCTGCGCGCGGGCAACCTGCTGCTGGCCAACGCGCCGGGGTCGGCGCCACTGGAGTCCAGCGCCCTGCTCGGTTTCCTGCCGGCCATCAGCCGCCATCTGCTGGGCGAGGAGCTGAGCCTGCCGTCGCTGGACACCTGGTGGTGCGGCGAGGACGCGGCGCTGCGCGAAGTGCTGCCGCTGCTCAAGGACAGCGTGATCAAGCCCACCTATCCCCGTTCCGGCCTGGACACGGTGATGGGGCAGAGCCTGGGCGAGCGCGAGCTCGACGAATGGTCGGGCCGCATGGCGCGCCACCCCGAGAACTACACCGTGCAGTCGTGGTTGCCCCTGTCGCAGACACCAACCTGGAGCGGCGAGCGGCTGATGCCACGTTCGGCCATGCTGCGCGTGTTCGCCCTCGCCGATGGCCCGCTGTCCTGGCGCGTGCTGCCCGGTGGCATGGTGCGACTGGCGCCGCGCGGCCAGCTGATCGCGGCCATGCAGCGCGGCGGCAGCAGCGCCGACTGCTGGGTGCTCACCGACGGTCCGGTGGACCACACCAGCCTGCTGCAGTCGGCACCGAGCACGCTCAGCCTGGCGCAACAGAAGCGCCCCGTGACCAGCCGCGCCGCGGAAAACCTGTTCTGGCTGGGCCGCTACACCGAGCGCGCCGAGAACAGCGTGCGCCTCGCGCAGATCGTGCTCAACCACATGGGCGGCGAAGAACCGAATTCACGTGCCCTGATGGCCTGGCTTTCCAACATGGCGCGCGAGAACGCGCTGGTGCTGCCCGACGTGCCCACGGCCACACTCTCGGCGCGCGTGTTCGCGCGCAGCCTCATCGCAGCGTTGTCGCCAGCAGCCGGCGATGCACTCGCCGCACAGTCCTTCAGCGTGGGCTTCAACCTGCGCGCCCTCAAGGCCGCGGCGGCGCAGGTGCGCGAGCGCCTGTCGCAGGAGCACTGGAACCTGATCGAGCGCACCGAGGCCAGCTTCGCGCGCGACTGCGCCGCACTCTCCACCGACGCCGAATACGCCACAGCCGAAGCCATCGCCGCGCTGCAGAACGCCAGCGAACTGCTGGCCGCCATCACCGGTTCACAGACCGACCGCATGGTGCGCGACGACGGCTGGCGCCTGCTCTCCATGGGTCGCCACATCGAACGCCTGATCACCCTGGCACGCGCGCTGTCGCTTGCGCTCGAACACGGCTGCGTGCACGACCAGGCCGGCTTCGAAGCCGTGGTGGCGCTGTTCGACAGCACCATCACCTTCCACGCGCAGTACCAGCAGCGGCGCGACATGGTGGCGCTGATCGACCTGCTGGTGATGGACCGCGACAACCCGCGTTCTCTGGCCTGGGTGGTCCACACGCTGCGCTCGCGCCTGGCCAAACTCTCACACAGCGCCACGCCGCAGGACGCCGTGCTGGCGCGCGGCCTGCCCAACCCCGACACCTGGGTGCTGACCGACCTGAGCAACTGGCAGCGCAACGCCGATGGCCAGCGCGCCTGGAGCGATCTGGCCGCGCTGCTGGACGGCTGTGAGATCGCGGCGGTCGATCTGTCCGACGAGATCACCCGACTCCACTTCAGTCACGCGGACCAGAGCAATCAGTCCCTCGGAGCCTGAAGCAACGCCTGCTCCTCGCGCGCCTGCGCCGCCAGCAATTCCTTCTTGCGCACGCCGCGCACGATCTCCAGCAGCGCGCGCAGCGTCGGGCTCTGCTCGCTGCGGCGGTAGATGCAGCTCAGGTCCACCGTCACCTTCGGCTCGTGCGCAATAGGTCGGTACACCACGCCCGGAATGCGCAGGTTGGTGGTGGACTCCGGCACCAGGCACACCCCGAGGCCACCGGCCACCAGGGCCACGCCGGTGGCCGCGTCGCCCACTTCCTGCGTCACCGTCGGGTGCAGGTCCTCGTTCTTGAACAGCTGGTAGACGTAGTCGATGAAGTTGGGCCGCGAGCCACTGGGAAACACGATCATGGGCAAGGCAGCGAGATCCTGCAGGCGGATCTGAGTGCGCGTGTTGAGCGGGTGGTCTTCACGGATCGCAGCCAGCAGTTCTTCGCGCTTGACCAGTTCGGAAGCGATGTCGGGCATGTCGGCCACCAGCCGGTTGAAGCCGACTTCGATGCGGCGCTGGCGCAGCGCTTCGATCTGCTCGATCTTGTTCATGGTGTGCAGCACCACGCGCACATCGGGGAACAGGCGACTGAAATGCTGCAGCAGCTTGGGGATCACGTCGAGCGTGCCGGAGCCGAAGATGCCCACATCCAGCCGGCCGAGCTGCCCCTGCCCCGCGCGCTGCGTGCGCTCCACCGTGCGCTCCATCAGGGCGATCATGGAACGCGCGCCCTCCAGGAAGAACAGACCCGCGGTGGTGATCTCCACCCCCTTGGGCGTGCGCACAAAGAGCGCCGTGCCGAGCTTCTCCTCGAGCTGCTGGATCTGACGCGTCAGTGGCGGTTGCGACACGTGCAGGCGCAACGCGGCGCGTCCAATGTTGCCCTCCTCGGCAACGGCCACGAAGTATTTGAGCTGCCGGATGTCCATGGGTCAGGTGCCTTTCGGGGCTGCGCAATACCGATGCGGTATCGCGTCGGCCAGAAAATAGTATTGGAGCGCATGACAGGGCTTGCGTACATTGCATCCCACACAAAACCACAAGACAAGCGAGACATGACCCACCACCGACCTGCCAGCCGGGCGCCCTGCGCCTAGCCCGCCGCGCCCCAGGGCGCTGCCCCTCCCCCGTGCCACAGCCATTGCCACCGGAAGCGCTTCCGGGCGGCCAGGGCCGTTGCACGCCTTTTCAAGCCAAGAACACACGGAGACCACCAGCATGCAGTTCCTCGTCTACCTGCGCGATGCCACCGACCCCCAGGCGCCCGAGCGCCGCGCCGCCACGCGCCCCCTGCACCTCGCGAGAGCGGAAGAGTTCCAGCACCGGGGCTGTCTGATCATGGGCGGCGCCTTGCTCGATGCCGCGGGCAACGCCGTTGGCTCCGCCGCCTTCGTGCAGTTCGAGAGCCGCGAGGAGCTCGACGACTGGTTCAACACCGACCCGTATCGCATCAACAACGTGTGGGCCAGCATGGAAGTGCACGACTTCCGCATCGCGCCGCACTACGACGTCAAACCCCTGCTGAAAAAGGAGACCACCCGATGAAAGACTATCAACTGCGCATCGTCCACGACCACCTGCAACGCGGCCAGTCCATCGTGCTGCCGCAACTGCACCGCGTGGTGTTCTGCCGCCAGGGTCGCCTGCGCCTCACGGCCAACGGCAGCGTGACCGAACTGCGCACCGACGAAGCCGCGTACACCGGCATCAACGCGGAACTCGAATCGCTGGAGGACGGCAGTGTCTGCTGGCGCTGGGAGCTGGAGGCGGTGGACGATGCCATCGACAGCGACACGGGCCCGCAACCTGGCGGCACCAGCGACGTCAAGGGCATCTACCCGCTGCCCGCGCTCCAGGACGGCATGAAGTACGCGCTGCGCTGCGACCGCGTGTCCTTCCCGCCCGGTGGCGAGGCGCTGACGCACACCCACGCGGCGGCCGGCGTTCGATGCGCACACACGGGCGAGATCTTCATCGACTCGATGGGCCACCAGTGGACCGCCAAGCCCGGTGATACCTGGCTCGAACGCGGCCCCGATTCCGTCTATGCCAAGGCCTGGGATCAGGGCCCGATGAACTTCGTCCGCGTGATGCTGGTGCCCGAAACGCACTACGGCCGCTCCACCATCAGCTACGTGCTGCCCGAGGACCAGGACAGACCGAAGTCACAGCAGTACCAGCGCTTTCTCGAACAGCCCGTGGAGCTGCAATGAGCGCAGCGAAGACGGCGGTGGTGGTCGGCGCCACAGGGGCGCTGGGTCAGGTGCTGGTGGCGCGGCTGGCGGGCCAGGGGCTGAACGTGCTCGCGGTCGCGCGCAGCGCCGGGGCGCTGGCCGATCTGCAACGCAGCGTGCCCGGCATCCGCACCTGCGCGGCCGACATCGGCAGCGACACCGCCATCGCGGCCATCTCGCAGGCGCTCGACGGCCCGGTCGTCATGGCGGTGCTCTCGGTAGGCCTGCCGGTGGCGGGCGGCGTCGCCGACGTGCCACCCGATGCGCTCGGGCTGGTGGCCAACATCAAGGCCGGCGGCATGGCGCGGCTGGCCCGTGCGGTGTTGCCACGCATGTCGCGCGGTTCGCGCCTGGTCGCGATCGGGGGCCACTACGGCTTCGAACCCACCGCCTACACCGCCGGTGCCGGCGTGGCCAACGCCGCGCTGGCCAACCTCGTGCGCCAGCTCAACTGGGCCCACGGGCCGCAAGGCATCACCAGCCACCTGCTGGCGCCGGGCCCGATGGACACGGATCGCCTGCGCAAGGTGGCGCAAGGCCGTGCCGACCGCGAAGGCCGATCGATCGAGGACGTGCTCGACGCCATGCGCGGGGAATCCGCCATCGGCGCGCTGACCACGCTCGATCAGGTGGCCTGGGCGGTGAGCCTGCTGCTGGCACCGGAAGCCGATGCACTGGCGGGCTCGACGCTGTTCCTCGACAGCGGCATGCGCCGCGGACTGCCTTGACAAAAAACATTGGAGACAGACATGGGACAAGCCATGAGGGCCAGCCCTCCCCCCGCCGTGACACCCTTGCGCGCGCTCGCTCCGGTGGCGCTGGAGCTGAAGGAGCTCGCCAAGCGCTACCCCACGCGCGATGGCGGCATGGTGCAGGCCGTGGCGTCGGTGAGCGCCACCATCCGGCAGGGTGAGTTCATCGCCATCCTCGGCCCGTCGGGCTGCGGCAAGAGCACGCTGCTCATGATGATCGCCGGCCTGGTGCGACCCAGCTCGGGCTCGCTGACTTTCGGCAAACCGTCGCACGACACGCACCCGGACTTCGGCATCGTGTTCCAGGACCCTGTGCTGTTCCCCTGGCGCACGGTGCAGGCCAACGTGGAACTGCCCGGGGAGGTGGTGGGCATGCCGCGCGAGCAGCGCGCCCGCAAGGCCCGCGAACTCATCCAGCTCGTGGGCCTGGCCGGTTTCGAACAGCAGCTGCCATCCGAGCTTTCGGGTGGCATGCAACAGCGCGTGGCCATCGCGCGTTCGCTGATGCTCGATCCACAGCTGATCCTGATGGACGAGCCCTTCGGCGCGCTCGACGCGATGACACGCGAGCAGATGAACCTGGAAGTGCAGCGCATCAGCCTTGAATCTGGCGCCACCGTGGTGTTCGTGACGCACTCCATCGCCGAGGCGGCGTTTCTCGCGAACCGCGTGTTCGTCATGAGCGGCCGCCCGTCCACCGTGCGCGAAATCGTGCAGGTGGACATCGAACGGCCGCGCCCCATCGAGCTGATGGCATCGGACCGCTTCGGTGTCTACGTGTCGCACCTGCGCGGCCTGCTCAACGTCACCGGAGACGCTTCATGAACCCTTCGCAAAGCCTGGCCGGTGCGCCTTCCGCACCGGCGAAGAAGACCCCGGTGCGCAGCGGGATATCGCGCGACACGCTGCTGGTGATCGCCGTGACCCTGGCCGGCTTCGGTATCTGGGAATTGGCGGTGCGCTGGCTGCAGGTGCCGCAGTTCATCCTGCCCTCGCCAATGGCCATCGCCGCCCGCGTGGCGCAGGACTTCACCTCCGGCCTGATCTTTCCGCACTTCCTGCAGACACTGGTCGAGGTGCTGGCCGGTTTCCTGCTCGCCACCGTGATCGGCGTGGGTCTGGGCACGCTGGTGGCGCTGGTGCGCACCGTCGAACGGGTGGTCTATCCCTTTGTGCTCGCGCTGCAGACCGTGCCCAAGGTGGCGGTGGCGCCGCTCTTCATCATCTGGTTCGGCTTCGGCATCGAACCCAAGATCGTCACTGCGGCGGTGATCGCGTTCTTCCCGATCCTGGTCAACGTGATCGCCGGCCTCAAGGCCACCGACCCGCGCCGCCTGCTGCTCATGCGCGCACTGAAGGCCGGCCGCTGGACCACCTTCTGCAAGGTGCAGCTGCCCGGCATGCTGCCCTACCTCTTCGCGGGGCTGGAGGTCGGGATCATCTTCGCCGTCATCGGCGCCATCGTGGGCGAGTTCATCGGTGCCTCGCTCGGCCTGGGCAGCCTCGTGATCCAGCGCCAGGCCGGTGTGGATGTCGCCGGCGTGTTCTCGGTGCTGTTCTATCTCTCGTTCATGGGTGTGGCGCTCAACCTCGCGCTGCGCTGGGTGGCTCGTCGCTGGGTGTTCTGGGAACGCCCGACAGATGCGGTTTCGGCCTGATTTTTTTCGACCAACAAGGAGACAAAACCATGCGTTCCCAACTCAAAGCCCGCCTGGCCCGACAGGCCCGGGCCATCTTCTCCACCATCGGTCTGTGCGGCCTGCTCGGCGCGGCCCACGCGGCCGACAAGCTGGTGGTGCAGGCCGGCGTGCCCGCGCCCAACACCAACGCAATCGCGATCTATGTGGCCAAGCAGGCCTGCCTGTTCCGCGACGAAGGCCTGCAGGTCGATCTGCAGTACACCAGCGGCGCGCCACTGGCCACGCAACTCGTGGCGGGCGACAAGGCCGACATCGCACTGGTGTCCTACGAACCCTATCTGCTGGGTTACGACAAGGGCATCCGCGGCAAGTTCTTCTATCAGGCGTTCGACCGGCTGATCTACTTCATCGGCGTGCCGGTGGACAGCGACATCAAGTCGATCGCGGACCTCAAGGGCAGGAAGATCGGCGTGTCCAACATGGGCAGCGCGACGGTGATCGTGGGCAAGTCAATGCTGCGCAGCGCGGGCCTGGAGCCGGTGGACAGCGCCTTCCTGCCGGTGGGCATCGGCGACAGCGCGCTGGCGGCGCTGCGCGGCAACCAGGTGCAGGCGGTGGCCCTGTGGGACGCGGCCTTCGCCGGCCTGGAACGCTCGGGCGCGAAGTTCCGCTACCTCTACCACCCGGAAATCGCCGATTTCGGCAACGGCGGCTATTTCGCTTCCGACAAGACGCTGGCCAGCAAGCGCGACCAGCTGGAACGCTTCTCGCGCGCGCTGGCCAAGGCCAACCTGTTCATGCTGGCCAACCCGCAGCAGACGCTGGAGATGTACTGGCGCGCCAACCCGGCCGGCAAGTCTGGCCTGGACGCGGCCAGCGCGAACGAGAAGGGCATGGCCGAGATCCGCTTCAAGTCGCCGTACTTCGAGCGCAAGAAGGACGACACCTTCGGCCGCCTGGACGAGGTGCTGTACGAGAAGTACCAGAAGATGATGAAGGAAGAAGGCTCGCTCGCCACCCTGGTGCCGGTGAAGAGCTTCATGGACGGCAGCCTGCTGCCCGCGGCCAACCGCTTCGACCGCGACGCGGTGATGCAGAAGGCCCGCGCCTGGACCGGCAGCGAAGTCTGCAACTAGGAGCTGATGTGCCCATCCTGCAATACCACCTGGTCGAGGACCAGTACAGCGCGGCGCAGATCGAGCGCCTGCTGCTGGAGAGTTCCACTTTCTTCGCCGAGGCGCTCGCCAGCCCGGTGGACCGCGTGCGGGTGTTCGCGCACCTGCACAGCCCCGGCGCGGTGGCCATTGGCGGCCGGCTGGTGAACGACAGCGGTGCGCGTGCGCCCTACTTCCATTTCGTCACGCTCGAAGGCCGCCCGGTGGAAGAGCGCCAGAAGCTGCTGGCCGGCTTCACCCGCATCGTGGTCGAGGTGCTGGGCGTGGACGCGGCGCTGGTGCGCGGCGCCTGCTGGCCGGTGCACCCGGACAACTGGGGCATCGGCGGCGTGCCGGCCAGTGTGCTGCGCGGCCAGGAAATCGAGCGGCGCGAAGCCGCCGCAAGCGCGAAGGCATGAACCCCATGGACACCACCACCGCCAACCGATACGGCCTCGAGCTGCACCAGGCCCTGATGTCGCGCACCACCGTGCCGCCTCTGCGACTGCGCGAGCCCGACATGACCGTGGCCGACGCCTACGCCGTGCAGCTGAGCATGGTGCGCCACCGCCTGCAGACGGGCGAGACCATCGTCGGCAAGAAGATCGGCGTGACCAGCAAGCCGGTGCAGGACTACCTGGGCGTGTTCGAGCCCGACTTCGGACAGCTCACCTCCGGCATGCTTCGCACCGAGGAAGAAGGCGTGGACCTCTCCGGGTTGATCCAGCCCAAGGCCGAGGCCGAGCTCGCCTTCGTGCTGGAGCACGACCTGCAGGGGCCCGGCCTGACCGCTACCGACGTCCTGCGCGCCACGGCCTACGTGAGCCCCTGCTTCGAGATCGTGGATTCGCGCATCCAGGGCTGGGACATCCGCATCCAGGACACGGTGGCCGACAACGCGTCGTGCGGCGTGTTCATCCTGGGCCAGGCCAAGGCCCACCCGCGCAGCTTCGACATGGCGCTGGCCGGCATGGTGCTGGAAAAGAATGGCACGCTGTTCTCCACCAGCGCGGGCGCGGCCGTGCAGGGCTCACCGGTGAATGCGGTGGTGTGGCTGGCCAACACGCTGGGCGCGCTCGGCCTGCCCTTCAAGGCGGGCGAGATCATCCTGTCGGGCTCGCAATCGGCCCTGGTCCCGGTGACCGACGGCGACGAACTCGTCTGCACTATCGGCGGGCTCGGCAGCTGCCGCGCCCGCTTTCACTCGGGAGCACGCGCATGATGGCGACCAGCCTGTCCTCCAGCGAGATCGTCGGCCTGGCCGAGCGCGTGGACCGCGCACAGCAGGCCAGCCAGCCGATCACCAAGCTGACCGACGAGTTCCCGGCCATGAACATTGCCGACGGCTACGCGGTGCAGCTCGAACTGCGCCGCCGAAAGCTGGCGCGTGGCGAACGCAGCGTGGGCTGGAAGGCGGGCGTGACCTCGCGCGCCAAGATGGTCCAGGTCGGCGTGCATGCGCCCACCGTGGGCTTTCTGACCAACACCATGGCACGGCCGGAAAGCTCGGCCGTCCGCACCGACGACCTGGTGCATCCGCGCGTGGAATGCGAGATCGCCTTCGTGACGCGGCAGGCTTTGCGCGGCGCACATTGCACACGCGAGCAGGTGCTGGCTGCGACCGACTTTGTGCTGCCCGCGCTGGAGGTGATCGATTCGCGCTACGCCGGCTTCAAGTTCGACATGCCCAGCGTGATCGCCGACAACTGCTCGGCGGCCCGCTACGTCACGGGTGGCTGGCCGCGCTCGCCGCTGGATGTGGACCTGCATGCGCTCGGTGTGGTGTTCGAGAAGAACGGCGAAGCCGAAGGGCTGGCCGCGTCCGCCGCTGTGCTGGGCCATCCGGCCGATGCGGTGGCCATGCTTGTGGCCGTGCTCACCGAACTGGGCGAGGAGCTGCCCGCCGGCAGCGTCGTGCTTAGCGGCGGCATCACCGAAGCGGTGGTGGTGCAGGCCGGCGACCACGTGAGTGCGCGCTTCCAGCACCTGGGCAGCGTGTCGGCCAAGTTTGTCTAGCAACCAGGAACCTCCATGAAGAAAGTGAAATGCGCCCTGATCGGGTCGGGCAACATCGGCACCGACCTGCTCTACAAGCTGCGCCGCAGCAAGCTGCTCGAGCCGGTCTGGATGGTCGGCATCGACGAGGGCTCGGAAGGTCTTCGGCGCGCGCGCGAGTTCGGCCTGAAAACCACGGCCCAGGGCATCGACGGCCTGCTGCCGCACGTGCAGGACGATGGCGTGCAGATCGCCTTCGACGCCACCTCGGCCTATGTGCACGCGGAGAACTCGCGTCGCCTCAACGCCCTGGGCGTGACCATGGTCGACCTCACCCCGGCGGCCATCGGCCCTCTCTGCATTCCACCGGTCAACCTGCACGAACTGGCGCGCCGTGGCGAATCCAACGTGAACATGGTCTCCTGCGCGGGCCAGGCCACCATCCCCATCGTGCATGCGGTGTCGTCGGTGCAGTCGGTCGACTACGCGGAGATCGTGGCCAGCCTGTCGTCGCGCTCGGTGGGGCCGGGCACGCGCGCCAACCTGGACGAGTTCACCTATACCACGTCCGATGCCATCTGCAAGGTGGGTGGCGCGCGCCGGGGCAAGGCGCTGGCCATCATCAACCCGGCCGATCCGCCGATGATCATGCGCAACACCATCCAGTGCCTGACCGACGCCGAGCCGGACCAGAAGCGCATCACGCAGTCGGTGCAGAACATGATCGTGCGCGTGCAGGAGTACGTGCCCGGCTACCGCCTGGTCAACGGACCCGTGTTCGACGGGCGGCGCGTCTCGGTCTTCATGGAGGTCGCCGGGCTCGGCGACTACCTGCCGCGCTACGCGGGCAACCTGGACATCATGACCGCCGCCGCCTGCCGCACCGGTGAACAGTTCGCGCACGAGATCCTCGCGCAATCCCACGCCACGGAGGCCCTGTGATGAGCACCCCGCAAGACAATCACCTGCACGGCCGCCGCGTCGTTCTGCACGACATGTGCCTGCGCGACGGCATGCACGCCAAGCGCGAACAGATTTCGATCCCGCAAATGGTCGAGGTCGCCACCCGGCTCGACGAGGCCGGCGTGCCACTGATCCAGGTGACCCATGGCGCGGGCCTGGGCGGCAACTCGCTGCAGCATGGTTTCGCGATGCACACCAACGAGGAGTACCTGGAAGCGGTGGCGTCCAGGCTGAAGCAGGCGCGCATCTCGGTCCTGCTCATTCCCGGCCTGGGCACCATGCGCGAGCTGGAATCCGCGCACGCCTGCGGCGCGCGCAGCGTGCACGTGGCCACGCACTGCACCGAGGCCGACACATCACCGCAGCACATCGCGTTCGCGCGCAAGCTCGGCATGGACACCACGGGCTTCCTGATGATGGCCCACCTCAACGACGCGGCGGGCATCGCCGAACAGGGTCGGCTCATGGAGTCGTACGGCGCACAGACCATCTACGTGACCGACTCCGCCGGCTACATGCTGCCCGGCGACGTGCGCGAACGCATCGGCGCGCTGCGGCAGGTGCTCAGGCCCGAGACGGAGATCGGCTTCCACGGCCACCACAACCTGGGCATGGGCATCGCCAACTCGATCGCCGCCATCGAGGCCGGCGCCACCCGCATCGACGCTTCGGTGGCCGGCCTGGGCGCGGGTGCCGGCAACACGCCGATGGAGGTGTTCGTGGCCGTCTGCGACCGGCTCGGCATCCAGACCGGCGTCGACCTGTTCAAGCTCATGGACCTGGCCGAAGACGTGATCGTGCCCATGATGGAGCACATGGTGCGCGTGGACCGCGAATCGCTCACGCTGGGTTTCGCGGGCGTGTACTCCACCTTCCTGCTGCACGCCAAACGTGCCGCCGCCCGCCTGGGCATTCCGGCCCGGGACATCCTGGTCGAGCTCGGCCGGCGCAAGATGATCGGCGGCCAGGAAGACATGATCGAGGACACGGCGCTGACCATGGCACGGGAGCGCGGCCTGATCGCCTGAGCCGTGGCGCGAGGCGCCAGGCCGGACAGCGACTAACATGTCGGGTCCGGCCCCACGCAACACGCCATGCTCCTGCGCATCCTGCACCGCACCCGCTACCGCTACCACGGCGCCATCGACATGGCGCAGCACATGGTGCATCTGCGGCCGGTCGACACGCCATCCCAGCGCGTGCTGTCGCACGAACTGCGCATCGACCCCGACCCCGCCGCGCGCAGCGAGACCACGGACGTGTTCGGCAACCAGCGCACCTTCTTCTCGCTGCAGTCCGTCCACAGCATGCTGACGGTGGAAGCCGACAGCCTGGTCGACACCACCGCCCCCGAGCCGCTGCCGGAAACCGCACCCTGGCGCGGCATGGCCTGGGAGCAGGTGCGCGAGCATTTCCGCTACCGGGCCCACGCACCGTTCGACGCGGCGAGCGAGTTCCTTTTCGCGTCGCCCCATGTGCCGCGCGACGACGCCTTCACCGCCTTCGCCCGCCCGGTTTTCAAACCCGGCCTTCCTGCGCTGGAAGCGGCTCGCGCGCTGATGGAGCGCATCCACGGCGAGCTGGCCTATGAGGCCGACAGCACCGAAGTCAACACCCCGGCCCTTGAGGCCCTCGAACAGGGCAAGGGTGTCTGCCAGGACTTCGCCCACATCATGCTGGGCTGCCTGCGCTCGCTCGGCCTGCCGGCGCGCTACGTCAGCGGCTACCTGCTCACGCGGCCACCACCAGGCAAGCCCCGCCTGATCGGTGCCGACGCCT
Source organism: Hydrogenophaga laconesensis (assembly GCF_031457235.1). Taxonomy (NCBI): domain Bacteria; kingdom Pseudomonadati; phylum Pseudomonadota; class Betaproteobacteria; order Burkholderiales; family Comamonadaceae; genus Hydrogenophaga; species Hydrogenophaga laconesensis. The sequence continues at coordinate 333,908 of NZ_JAVDWE010000003.1, read as the reverse complement.
CGCATGCCTGGGTGTCGGTGTATGTACCCCTGCCAGGCGAAGAGCCTGCGGGTGCCTGGTTCGATTTCGATCCCACCAACAACCGCTGCGGCTGGGGCAGCCCCGGCGAGGACTACGTCACCCTCGCCACGGGCCGTGATTTCTCCGACGTCTCACCCATGCGCGGCGTGATCCAGAGCGGTGCACGGCACACGCTGTCGGTGGCAGTGACGGTGGCACCACCCGACGAACTCGACGAGCTCGAAGCGGCCGAGCACGCGCAACCCCATCGCTAGAATCAGCCGCTCCATTCTTCAGGAGCCTTCCATGAGCGTTTACGACAAGCTGAAACAACTCGGCATCACCCTGCCCCCCGTGGCCGTTCCCGCCGCCGCCTACGTGCCTTTCGTGCAGACCGGCAAGCTGGTCTTCCTGAGCGGCCACATCGCCCGGCAGGACGGCAAGCCCTGGGTCGGCCAGCTTGGCCTGACGATGACCACCGACGAAGCCAAGCCCGCCGCGCGCGCCGTGGCGATCGACCTGCTCGGCACGCTGGACGCCGCCTGCAAGGCCGCGGGCACGGACCTCGATGGCGTCAAGCGCATCGTGAAGGTGCTCAGCCTCGTCAACTCCACCGCCACCTACACCGAGCAGCACCTCGTCACCAACGGGTGCAGCGAACTGATCGGTGAGGTGTTCGGTTCCACCGTGGGTGCGCACGCGCGCAGCGCGTTCGGCGTGGCGCAGCTGCCGCTGGGTGCGTGTGTAGAGATTGAACTTATCGCAGAGCTGTCCTAAGAATACTCGCGACGCTGGCCTGGAACGGCCCCAAACCCATGTTCCAATCGCTCCGCTTTTTAACCTAGCCTTTCGTATCAAAGGGAGCGATTTCATGATCAAAGTCCGTCGCTGGACAGTTGCTGCGTGCGCCATCCTGGCATTGGCCGGTTGCGCCACGGAGACGTCCAGAAGCCTGCCCACGGCCCAGGTGGCCAGCGCCACCACCACCTACAGTGGCCCGCGCACCCCTATTTCCGTCGGCAAATTCGACAACCGCACCAGCTACATGCGCGGGATTTTTTCCGACGGTGTGGATCGGCTGGGCAGCCAGTCGAAAACCATCCTGGTCTCCCACCTGCAGCAGTCCAACCGCTTCAACGTGCTGGACCGCGACAACATGAGCGAAACACGGCAAGAGGCCGGCTTGAGTGGTCAAACGCAGCAGCTCAAGGGCGCAGACTATGTCATCTCCGGCGACGTCACCGAATTCGGACGCAAGGAGGTTGGCGACCACCAGCTCTTTGGCATTCTTGGCAAGGGCAAGTCGCAGACGGCCTACGCCAAGGTCAGCCTGAACATCGTCAAGACCGCAACGGCCGAAGTCGTTTACTCGGTGCAGGGTGCGGGTGAATACAGTCTGAGCAACCGTGAGGTCATCGGTTTTGGTGGTACCGCCAGCTACGACGCCACACTCAACGGCAAAGTGCTCGATCTCGCCATCCGCGAAGCGGTCGAGAAACTGGTGGCCGGCATCGACTCCGGCGCCTGGCGCCCCGCACCTTGAGAAACACGGAGGTCCAAAAAATGCGACATACCGTGGCATTGGCCCTGCTTGGCTCAACGCTGCTGTTGGGCGGCTGCATGGCCACCAGCAAACCCCTTTATCAATGGGACACCTACCCCGCTCAGGTGTACGGGCACTTCAAGGGTGAATCTGCCGACGCGCAGATCGCCGCACTGGAACTGCAACTGCAAAAAATCCAGGCGAATGGCACTGCACCCCCACCCGGCCTGCACGCCCATCTGGGCATGCTGTATTCCAAGGTCGGGCGAGACGATCAAATGGTCGAGCAGCTGGAACAGGAGAAATCCCTTTTTCCAGAATCCGCGCCGTTCATGAACCGCCTGTTGGCCCAGTTGAAGAAGTGAGCTCCGCCATGACCCTTTCTCTCTCCCGGCTCATCTCGATGACCACTGTGGCGATTGCCACGCTGCTCACCGGTTGCGCGGCACCAAAAGCCTACGACTACACCGCATTCAAACAAGCCAGGCCCCGCTCCATCCTGGTGTTGCCTCCGGTCAATGAATCCGTCGATATCAAAGCGACACACAGCCTGCTCTCGCAGAGCAGCCGTCCATTGGCCGAAGCGGGGTACTACGTGTTGCCTGTCGCTCTGGTGGAAGAAACGTTCCGTCAGAACGGTTTGACGCAAGCGGATGACATCCACGCCGTCGAACTGAAGAAGCTCAACGACATCTTCGGCGCAGACGCAGTCCTGTACCTCAATGTCAAGCGCTATGGAAGTACCTACTATGTGCTGGGAAGCGCCACCGTGGTGGAAGCACAAGCCAGGCTGGTGGACACCAGAACGGGCACACTGCTGTGGGACGGCAAGGCCAGCGCGTCGAGCGAGGAAGGCAAGAGCAACAACAACGGTTTGGTGGGTATGCTGATCACCGCCGTGGTTCAGCAAGTCATCAGTTCGGTGACTGACCAGAGCCACGAAATTGCAGGCATTGCCAGTCAACGCCTGTTGTCGGTGCAATCAGGCAAGGGTCTGCTGCCCGGCCCCCGGCACCCGGCCTATGCCGATGCTGCGCCCTGAGACGACTCTCTGTAGCCAGCAAGAAAGCCCTGCAGGCGCGCCAATTCTTCGTCGACTCCCCGTTTGAAATTTGGGTCGACGACGGCCCGCCCATCAGCAAAACCAAGCTGATGCCTGAGCTGCCCGCGCTCCAGGCGCAGGTTGGCCCAGCCCACCATGCGTTCACCCCACAGCACAGGCAGTGCGTAGTGGCCCATGGTGCGCCTGGGTGCCGGCACATAGGCCTCAAAGCGGTACGCCCAGCCCCACAGCATCTCGAAGCGCCGCCGGTCCCATACCACCGGGTCGAAGGGTGCCAGCAGCCGCACCCCTTCATCGGGCTGGTGACGGCGTGAGCTGGGGTTTTCATCGGCCGGCCAGAACCATGTGACACCGTCGACCACGGCATGCCCGTAGCGTTCGCGTGCGACCTTCACCACGGCCCGTGCCTCGGCCGCGAGATGGTTGGCACCATAGCGCAGAAGTGTCACCAGATAACCGAGGCTGGGCGAAGGTATGGGCGCGTACAGCGCCACGATGATGTCCACCAAGGCTTGCGCCCGTGCCAGGCGCGCTGCGGGGCTGTCGTCCTGTGCGGCATGCGCCATGGCTTCATAGAAACGGGTGCCGGACTCGCGGCGGCGCACGCGCAACCAGCCATGGTGATGCATGTCGTCCAGCAGACGGGTGGAGGCGTTGAGTTCGCCGCCCCAGTAGCCCGCCACACGGCCGTGATGCACGAAGGCTTCGCCCACCTCGCGCGGATGCACCACACCGCGCTCCTGCACGAAGGCGAGCACATCGCGCGCTCGGCTCTGGGTGTCAGCGTCCCAAGGGCGGCGTGGCGTGCGCGGATGCAGCAGCGCCAGCATGTCGCGAGGCACGAAGCCATAGTTGACGAACGCGTCTTCCTCCAGCCCAAGCCGTTCGTAGCGGCGCTCTAGGTCGCCCGCGCGGTAGTCGCGCACGCGCTGGTAGAGGATCAGGTCCTGCGCACGGGCCGGCGCGCGCATCGGGTCGGCCTGCACGAAGCCAAGGCGGCGCACTGCCGCGGGCAAAGTGACTGGCTTGAACAGGCTGCGGGCGATCGCGTGGCGGCGCAGCTCGGCAAACGTGGGCGAGCGCGCCATGCCAGCCTCACTCGACCCGGGTGATGCGATTGGGCTTGAAGCCCAGGTCCGCCGCCTTGCCCTTGCGCGCACGCGCCGCGCGCGCGTTGTTGAGGCTGCGGATCTCCAGCGTTTCCTCGCGCTCCTTGCCACCGCGCCCGATGCCTTCGATCTTCACGCTGCGGGTATAGGCCGCGGCACCGGCGAGGGCATCCTTGGGTTCGAGGTCGATCAGCATCAGGCCACGGCCCCCCTTCTCCATCATCTTGAGTTCGCTGATCTCGAAGGTGAGGATGCGCCCGCCGGTGGACGCGCAGCAGACGTGCGTGGCCGGCGCCAGCGGCTGACCGCTCGACGTGAAGGCCGCGTGCGATGGCGCGCAAGGCGTTTCGCCTTCGCCGAGGTTGAGGAAGGTCTTGCCACCGCGCTGACGCGATACCATGTTCTCGACCGTCGCGAGGAACCCGTAGCCACCCGAGCTGCTCAGCAGCAATGCCGCGTTGGCCGGGCCGGCGAAGTAGTGCAGCGGCTGCGTGCCACTCTCCAGATCGATCAGCGTGGTAATGGGCTGGCCATCGCCGCGCGCACCGGGCAGGCTGGCCACCGGGACCGAGTACACGCGGCCATTGCTGCCGAAGGTGATGAGCGTGTCGACCGTGCGGCATTCGAACGTGCCGTACAGGCCATCGCCGGCCTTGAACGCGAAGCTGCCTGCCTCGTGGCCATGGCCGGTGCGGGCGCGCACCCAGCCCTTGCTGGAGATCACGACCGTCACCGGTTCGTCCACCACCTTGATCTCGGCCACGGCCTTTTTCTCGGCCTGGATGAGCGTGCGACGCGGGTCGGCGAAGGTCTTCGCGTCGGCCTCGATCTCTTTCACCATCAGGCGTTTGAGACTGCCCGGGTTGGCAAGGATGTCTTCGAGTTTGCCCTGCTCCTCGCGCAGTTCCTTGAGCTCCTGTTCAATCTTGATCGCTTCCAGCCTGGCCAACTGGCGCAGCCGGATTTCCAGGATGTCCTCGGCCTGGCGATCGCTCAGCCTGAAACGCTCGATCAGCGCGGCCTTGGGCTCGTCGCTGTTGCGGATGATGTGGATCACCTCGTCGATGTTCAGCAGCACCAGCTGCCGGCCTTCGAGAATGTGGATGCGGTCCAGCACCTTGTTCAGGCGGTGCTGCGAGCGGCGGGTGATGGTGCCCTGGCGGAATTCGATCCACTCGGCCAGCATCTGCCGCAGCGATTTCTGGGTGGGCCGGCCGTCCAGCCCCACCATGGTGAGGTTGATCGGCGCCGAGGTTTCCAGGCTGGTGTGCGCCAGCAGCGTGGTGATGAGTTCCTGCTGCTCGATGCGGCTGCTCTTGGGTTCGAACAGCAGGCGCACGGGTGCATCCTTGCTCGACTCGTCGCGCACACCGTCGAGCACCATGAGGACGCTGGCCTTGAGCTGCGTCTGCTCCTGCGTGAGCGCCTTCTTGCCAGCTTTCACCTTGGGGTTGGTGAGCTCCTCGATTTCCTCCAGGACGCGCTGCGTGCTCACACCCGGCGGCAGTTCGGTCACCACGAGCTGCCACTGGCCGCGCGCGAGTTCCTCGATCTTCCAGCGCGCACGCACCTTGAGGCTGCCGCGGCCCGTGCGGTAGGCGTCGGCAATGTCACCCGCCGGGCTGATGATCTGGCCTCCCCCCGGGTAGTCGGGACCGGGCAGCAGCGCGAACAGCTCGTCGTCGGCCAGCTTCGGGTTCTTCACCAGCGCGACGCAGGCATCGGCCACCTCGCGCAGGTTGTGGCTGGGGATCTCGGTGGCCAGGCCCACGGCAATGCCACTGGCGCCGTTGAGCAGGTTGAACGGCAGACGCGCCGGCAACTGTTTCGGCTCGACGGTGGAGCCGTCGTAGTTGGGCACGAAATCCACCGTGCCCTCGTCGATTTCGTCGAGCAGCAGGGTGGTGATCTTCGCCAAGCGCGCCTCGGTGTAGCGCATGGCGGCCGCGCCGTCGCCATCGCGCGAACCGAAGTTGCCCTGACCATCGATCAACGGGTAGCGCTGCGCGAAGTCCTGCGCCATGCGCACCAGCGCGTCGTATGCGGCCTGGTCGCCGTGCGGGTGGAAGCGGCCGAGCACGTCACCGACCACGCGAGCGCTCTTCACGGGGCGCGCAGCGGTGTTGCGGTTGGGGCCGCTGAAGCCCAGGCCCATGCGGTCCATGCTGTAGAGGATGCGGCGCTGCACGGGCTTCTGGCCATCGCACACATCGGGCAAGGCACGGCCTTTCACGACAGAGAGCGCGTATTCCAGGTACGCGCGCTGCGCGTAGTTCGCGAGGTTCATGCCACCGTCGTCCGGCTCGGACAGCGGCAGTTCAGGGGTTTCCGTCATGGCAGATCAGTTCTTCATTCAAGGCGACGATTCGGTCAAGGACACGCAGATCCGGCTTTGCGGGTCTGCACGTGTCGCCCCGGAGGGTTGACGCGAAGCGGCGCGGGGGGCGTTCAACTAGATATCGATTTCCACCGAGTCGCCGTGCAACTCCATGAGCTCGCGGCGCGAGGCGGCTTCGCCCTTGCCCATGAGCTTGGTGATGAGCGCTTCGGTGCCAGCGAAATCGATGGCACCGAGCACCACGGGCATCAGGCGGCGCGTGTCGGGGTTGAGGGTGGTGTCCCAGAGTTGTTCGGCACTCATCTCGCCCAGGCCCTTGAAGCGGCTGATCTGGCATTTCTCGGGCGCCACGCCGTCCTTGGCGGTCTTGTCGAGAATGGCGTGCAGCTCACCCTCATCCAGCGCGTACTGTTTCGCGGCCGGTTTCTTGCCACGCGCGGGAATGTCCACGCGGAACAGCGGCGGACGCGCCACGAACACGCGGCCGGCCTCGATGAGCTTGGGAAAGTGGCGGAAGAACAGCGTGAGCAGCAGCACCTGGATGTGCGAGCCGTCGACGTCGGCGTCCGACAGGATGCAGACCTTGCCGTAACGCAGACCACTGAGGTCGGGCGAGTCGTTCGGGCCGTGCGGGTCCACGCCGATGGCGACCGCGATGTCGTGAATCTCGGTGTTGGCGAACAGGCGGTCGCGCTCGACTTCCCAGGTGTTGAGCACCTTGCCGCGCAGCGGCAGCACGGCCTGGCTTTCCTTGTCCCGGCCCATCTTGGCGCTGCCACCGGCCGAATCGCCCTCGACCAGGAACACCTCGTTGTGCGACAGGTCGCGGCTTTCGCAATCGGTCAGCTTGCCGGGCAGCACGGCCACGCCGGAGCCCTTGCGCTTCTCGACTTTCTGGCCCGCCTTCTGGCGCGACTGCGCGGCCTTGATGGCGAGCTCGGCGAGCTTCTTCCCGTAGTCAACATGCTGGTTGAGCCAGAGCTCCAGCGCCGGGCGCACGAAGCTGCCCACCAGGCGCACGGCATCACGCGAATTCAGACGTTCCTTGATCTGCCCCTGGAACTGCGGGTCGAGCACCTTGGCGCTGAGCACGTAGCTGGCGCGTGCGAACACATCTTCGGGCAGCAGCTTCACGCCTTTGGGCAACAGCGCGTGCAATTCGATGAAGCTCTTGACCGCCTGGAACAGGCCGTCGCGCAGGCCGCTGTCGTGCGTACCGCCCGCGCTGGTGGGAATCAGGTTCACATAGCTTTCGCGCACCGGCTGGCCGTCTTCGGTGAAGCCGACACACCAGGCCGCGCCTTCGCCTTCGGCAAAGCTGTCGTGCCCGCCGTCGGCAAAGCCCTCACCCTCGAACAGGGGGATCACCGGGTCGCCCGTGAGCGTCTGCTGCAGGTAATCGCGCAGGCCACCCTTGTAGAGCCAGGTCTGCGTGTCCTTCGTCTTCTCGTTGATCAGCGTCACGCTGACGCCGGGCATCAGCACCGCCTTGCTGCGCAGCAGGTGGGTCAGCTCGCCCATGGGCAGCGCGGCGGACTCGAAGTACTTCGCGTCGGGCCAGGCGCGCACCGTGGTGCCCTGCTTGCGGTCGTCTGCCCCCTTGGGGCTGGTCACCAGCGGTTCGACCACGTCGCCGCCCTGGAAGGCGATGCGCGCCACCTGGCCGTCGCGGAAGCTGGTGACTTCCAGGCGGGTGGCCAACGCGTTGGTCACGCTCACGCCCACCCCGTGCAGGCCGCCGGAGAAACTGTAGGCGCCACCCTTGCCCTTGTCGAACTTGCCGCCTGCGTGCAGCCGGGTGAACACGAGCTCGACCACGGGCGCCTTTTCCTCGGGGTGCAGGCCGAACGGGATGCCGCGGCCGTCGTCCTCGACGCTGACGGATTGGTCGGCGTGCAGCGTGACCTTGATCTTCTTGCCATGCCCGGCCAGGGCCTCGTCCGCCGCGTTGTCCAGCACTTCCTGGATGATGTGCAGCGGGTTGTCGGTGCGGGTGTACATACCCGGCCGCTGCTTGACCGGCTCCAGCCCCTTGAGGACGCGGATCGAGCCTTCGGAGTATTCGTTGGGTGTTTGGGTCGCCATGGGGGCGGATTGTATGCCCCGAAAACTGTATGCAAATACAGACTTTTGCAGACCTGACCCGGAGCGATGCATGGGATTCATCAGTGGCGGGGCAAAATTTCAAGCCAGCGAGCCCTGGCCGAGACACGCAGGACGCCCCCTTCTTCGCTACATTTCCCGGATGTCTTCCACCCCCACCCTTGCCCATCCGCCCCGCCTGTCCACCCTGCAGGTGCTGGCCTGTGGCGCCTTGATCGTCACCCTGTCCATGGGCATCCGCCATGGCTTTGGTCTGTGGCTGCAGCCCATCACTCAGGCACAGGGCTGGACGCGCGAGAACTTTGCCTTCGCGCTCGCGGTGCAGAACCTGTCCTGGGGTGTTTTCGGCATCTTCGCCGGCATGGTGGCAGACCGCTTTGGCGCCTCGCGCGTGCTGATCGGTGGCGCCGTGCTGTACGGCCTGGGCCTGGCCGGCATGGCCTTGACCACGACGCCGCTCACCTTCGCGCTGACCACCGGCGTGCTGATCGGCGCGGCCCAGGCCGGCACCACCTATGCCGTGGTCTACGGCGTGATTGGTCGCCAGATCCCGGCCGAAAAGCGCTCATGGGCCATGGGCGTGGCCGCGGCGGCCGGCTCGTTCGGCCAGTTCCTCATGGTGCCGGTGGAAGGCTGGCTCATCAACGATTTCGGCTGGCAGCAGGCCCTGCTGGTGCTGGGCTTGGTCGTGCTGCTGATCGTGCCACTGGCGATGGGCCTGCGCGAACCCGGTTTTGGCAGCGGGGTGCCCGTGAAGCGGGAGCAGACCATCGCACAGGCGCTGCGCGAGGCCTTCCGCTACCGCAGCTTCCAGCTGCTCATGGCGGGCTATTTCGTCTGCGGCTTCCAGGTGGTGTTCATTGGCGTGCACATGCCCAGCTACCTGAAGGACAACGGTCTCTCGCCGCAGGTGGCCAGCTATGCGCTGGCCCTGATCGGCCTGTTCAATGTGGTCGGCACCTATGCCGCCGGGGTGCTCGGTCAACGCCTGGCCAAGCGGCACATCCTGGCGTTCATCTACTTCGCGCGAGCCGCCGTCATCACGGTCTTCCTGCTGGTGCCGCTGTCGCCCATGAGCGTGTATGTGTTCGCCGCCGTGATGGGCATGCTGTGGCTCTCCACCGTGCCACCCACCAACGCGGTGGTGGCGCAGATCTTCGGTGTGGCCCACATGTCCATGTTGGGTGGTTTCATCTTCTTCAGCCACCAGATCGGCAGTTTCCTCGGCGTGTGGCTGGGTGGTGTGCTGTACGACAAGACAGGCAGCTACGACATCGTCTGGTACCTCTCGATCGCCCTGGGTGTCTTCGCCGGGCTGGTCAACCTGCCGGTGCGCGAGACGCCGATCGAGCGCGCGCCGCAACGCGTGGGAGCCGCGGCGTGAGGCCCGTGGCCGTGCGTGCACTGGCCTGGTCTGTGGCGATCGCGGCCCTGCTCGCCACGTTCGCGCTCTATCACCGGCCTGACTTCCTGGTCCGCCTGGCCGACCAGCTCTGGAGCTGCTTCTGATGCATGGCACGGAAACCGCCTCGGCATGGGTACAGCGATGGTCGCACCTGGTACCCGCAGGCGGTTCGGTGCTTGACGTGGCGTGTGGCCACGGCCGGCACATGCACTGGTTCGCGCAGCGCGGTCACAGCGTCACTGGCGTCGACCGCTCGCCCGAAGCGGTCGAGGTGGTGCGGCCACTGGGCCGCGCGGTGCTGGCGGATATCGAAAACGGACCCTGGCCTTTCGAGGGTGAGCGCTTCGATGCGGTGATTGTCACCAACTACCTCTGGCGCGCCTTGTTGCCCACCATCGTGAGCAGTGTGGCCGAAGGTGGGGTGCTTCTCTACGAGACCTTTGCCGCTGGCAACGAAAGCGTCGGCAAACCGTCACGGCCCGACTTTCTGCTGCAGCCCGGCGAACTTTTGCAGGCCAGCCGGGGTCTGCAGGTGGTGGCCTATGAAGATGGATTCTGCGACCGCCCTGAACGCTTCGTACAGCGCCTGGCGGCGGTACGAAAACGGCCCGGAACACCCGTGCCGCCCCCCAGGTATCCACTGGATGCCACTGGGTAGAATGCAAGATTCGCGCGCGCTGCCCGCCCTTTCGGGGCGATGCATGGCGGACGCGCCCAATTGATCCTTTAGCCTATGAACCCCATCACCGGCAGCATCGTGGCCCTGGTCACGCCCATGCATGAAGACGGCAGCGTCGATTACCCCACGCTGCGCAAACTGATCGACTGGCACATCACCGAAGGCACCGACTGCATTGGCGTGGTCGGCACCACAGGCGAGTCGCCCACGGTCAACGTCGAGGAACACTGCGAAATCATCCGCGTCTCGGTCGAACAGGCCAAGACCCACGGTGCCAGGCGCGTGCCCATCATGGCCGGCTGCGGCGCCAACTCCACGGCCGAAGCCATCGAGCTCGCCCGATTCGCCCAGCGCGTGGGCGCCGACTGCCAGCTGCAGGTCGTGCCTTACTACAACAAGCCGACGCAAGAGGGCCAGTACCAGCACTTCAAGGCCATTGCCGAAGCCGTCGGGGACCTTCCCACGGTGCTGTACAACGTACCTGGCCGTACCGTGGCCGACATGGCGCACGACACCGTGCTGCGTCTGGCGCAAGTGCCCGGTATCGTCGGCATCAAGGAAGCCACCGGCAACATCGAACGTGCGCAGTGGCTGATCCGCGATGTGCCCAAGGGCTTCTCGGTCTACTCGGGCGACGACCCGACCGCTGTGGCGCTCATGCTGTGCGGCGGCCAGGGCAACATCAGCGTCACCGCCAACATCGCCCCACGCCTCATGCACGAACTCTGCGTGGCAGCGGTCGCCGGTGACGTGAAGCGCGCCATGGCCATCCAGTTCCAGCTGATGCCCGTGCACAAGAACCTGTTCGTTGAAGCCAACCCCATTCCGCTGAAGTGGGCCATGGCCCGCATGGGGCTGTGCAGCGAAGCCATGCGGCTGCCCATGACGCCCATGACGCGCGCCCTGGAGCCCGTGGTCGAAGGCGCGCTCAAGCAGGCCGGCCTTCTTTCCTGACGCGGCCCGCCGCGCCCCTCTTTCCGTTCCTACAGAGCTCCATTCATGTTTAACCGAATCCTGTCCCCAACCCTGCGCACCCCGGTCTCCGGTGCCGGCCTCCTGACCCGCCTGGGCCTGCTGGCCGCCGCGGCCCTTGTGGTCTCGGGCTGCTCGATGCTCCAGGAAGACAAGATCGACTACAAGAGCGCGAAGCGCGGCACCACGCTCGATGTGCCACCCGACCTGAGCCAGCTCAGCCGCGACTCGCGCTACAACGTGCCGGGCGGTGTGGTGACGGCCAGCGGCTACGAAACCGCGCAGCCGGCGCAGGCCACGGCAGCCACCACCGCGGCCACCACGGTGGGCGACGTTCGCATCGAGCGCGCTGGCACCCAGCGCTGGCTGGTGGTGGACCGCCCCGCCGACAAGCTCTGGGCCCCGGTGCGCGACTTCTGGCAGGAGAACGGCTTCCTGCTGGACGTCGACCAGGAAGCCCTGGGCATCATGGAGACCGACTGGGCCGAGAACCGTGCCAAGATTCCGCAGGACATCATCCGCTCGACTATCGGCCGGGTGTTCGACAGCCTGTATTCCACTGGCGAACGCGACCGCTTCCGCACGCGCTTCGAACGCACGGCCAACGGCGGTACCGAGATCTACATCAGCCACCGCGGCATGGTGGAGGTCTACTCCACCAAGGAAAAGGACCAGACCGTGTGGCAACCCCGCCCGGCCGACGTGGAGCTGGAAACCGAATTCCTGCGCCGCCTGATGGTCAAGCTCGGCGTGGCGGAAGCACAGGCCAGGGCCGTGACCGCCAGCCAGCCCGTGCAGGCTGCGGCCAAAGTCGTCGTTGTGAACGGCGCGCCTGCAGTGGAGTTTGACGACAACTTCGATCGCGCCTGGCGCCGCGTGGGCCTGTCGCTGGACCGCACCGGCTTCACCGTCGAGGACCGCAACCGCAGCCAGGGCATGTACTACGTGCGCTGGGTGGAGCCCGTCACGGACGCCAAGGACCCCGGCTTCTTTGCCCGGATGTTCGGAGCCTCCAAGACCGAAGCGGCAACCGAGCGCTATCGCGTCTCGGTGCGCAGTGTCGACAACAAGACCACCGTCGCGGTGCTCGACAGCCAGGGCCGACCCGACAGTTCCGCCTCGGCCCAGCGCATTGCCAAACTGCTGGCCGACGACCTGAAGTGACAGAACACTGACCAGAAGAAAGGCCGCCCTCGGGCGGCCTTTTCATTGCGGCGGGCGAACGCGTCACAGCCCCAGGGTGGAAGCCGGGAAAGCGGGCGTCGCCTTGAGCGACCACTGCTGCCATTGCTCCTGCATCGTCACCCTGCGCTCCGCTGCGCGGCTGGCCACCATCGTGCAGCGCACCGGGTCCAGGCGCTGCAGGGTCCATGCCGGCGACCAGAACATGCTGGGCAGCTCGTCCACCGAAGCGCTGGCACAGGCTAGCGCCTCCACCAGGTGTGACCAGGTGGTTCGCCATTGCACCAGGCGTGGGTGCGTCTGGCGCAGCACGCGGTAGTCTCGTGCCAGAAAGTGGATGGTGCGGCCCCGTGACGCCCAGGCGTTGAGCGAAGCGATCACCTCGCGCTCACCGAGTGGCCAGTCTGCAAAGTCAGGGTCGCACAGCAGGATGCGGTCCCAGCCCTCCGAGGCGGCAGCGGCAAAAGCTTGGCGCAGCAGTCCCACGAACACCGTGCGACCGGAAAGCCGCCCCTCCGGCAACACGGGCGATGCGTTCGGCGGGGTTTCCACAGGCTCGGACATGCGGTCTCCTGATGCGGCGAGGCGGGCCGGGATCAGCCGGGCACCATGCGATGCAGCCAACCGGCATCAAACCAGTCCTGCAACAAGGCCTGCGCACCCGCGCTGGCGCGCAGAACCTGCCGCTCATCCAGCCTGCGTCGGTCAGCCAGCTCCTGCATGAGCCGCGCGTCCGCGCCACCAGCCCGAAAACTCTCGCCATTGATGAAAATGTGGCGTTCGTCGTACATCATGCGCGTGCGCCGGTCCAGCCGCAAGGCGCCAGGCAACCAGTCGACCTCGGGCTCGTCGAACCAGATGCGCGGCTTGGGTTCGGTCATGACTTCGCCCAGGGCACAAGCGAGCGACTGGCGCTCGGCCAGCAGGCGCTGCAAGGCGTCGACCGCGAAGGCTTCCAGAGCGGCGGGCATGGCGGCGGGATGGGCGGTGGCGGGTTGCGACGGATCGCGAAAGAGCGTGTCGTCGTCGAGCTCATCGGCCATGCGCTGCAACAGTTCGCCAGCCAGGCCCCCGCGCTGCGGTGCGCGAAAACCGATGGAATACGTGGAGCAGTCGGCGCCCACCGCGTCGCCATCGTGCGCCCAGCGCGGCGGCAGGTAGAGCATGTCGCCAGGGTTGAGCAGGTGTTCCTCCTCGGGCTCGAAGTGGCTGAGGATCTTCAGCGGCACATCCGGCTGCAGCGAAAGATCCTTCTGCCGTCCGATGCGCCAGCGCCGCTGGCCCGTGGCCTGCAGCAGAAACACATCGTAGCTGTCGAAGTGCGGGCCCACGCCACCGCTGTCGCTGGCCCAGGAGATCATGAGGTCGTCGAGCCGCGCGTCGGGCACAAAGCGGAAGCGCTGCAAAAGTTCATGTGCAGCGTCCAGGTGCTGGTCCACGCCCTGAACCAGAAGGGTCCAGCCAGCCTGCTTGAGCGGGGGCAATTGCGTGCGCGCCAGCGGCCCGTGCTTCAACGTCCAGCCGTTGGGTTTGCGTACGATGAGCCTGGATTCGACCGCCTCTTCGGCCGCCATGCCGAACAGCTGCTGCCGGCTGAGCAAGGGAGCGAACCCGGGTATCGCGTTGCGGATGAGCAGCGGCTTCTTCTGCCAGTGCCGGCGCATGAACTGCGCCGGGGAGAGGCCACCGAGCAGATGGCAGGGGACATCGGGCGCGGGCGCCGACAAAGCGGGGGGGCTGGAAGGAAAAGCAGGGGGCATGGGACAATTGTCGGATGAAAATCAACCAACAATGCGTGGTGGCGCTGACCTGGACCCTCAAGGACACGCTGGGAGAGGAGCTCGATGTGCTCGACGAGCCCGTCGAGTTCCTGGTGGGTGGCAGCGACCTCCTGGCCAAGATCGAGGAAGCCTTGCTGAACCATTCGGCCGGCGACACGATCGAGCTGCATCTTGAACCGGCCGACGCCTTCGGCGACTACGACGACCGCCTGCTGTTCCTGGAGCCGCGCCACCTCTTCCCCGACGAACTCGAGGAAGGCATGGGCTTCGAGGGTCTGCCACCCGGCAGCAACCCTTCCGCGCCCAAGGACCGCCTGTATTTCGTCAGCGATATCTACCCTGAGCACGTGGTGCTCGACGGCAACCATCCCCTGGCCGGTATCGCGCTGCGCATCCGCCTGAAAGTGCACTCGGTGCGTGAAGCCGAGGAAAACGAGGTCGGCAAGGGCACGCTGGGCACAGGCTTTTTCCGCATGCAGGTGGACGCCCCTGATGAGTTGCAAGGCCCGGGCATCACGCCGCCCGGTCCCCGCACGCTGCACTGAAAGCAGCAGGCCGGCTCAGCCCCGGCCGGTCGAGCCGTATCCCCCCGCGCCGCGCTCGCTGGCGGTCGCGAAGTCGTCCACGATATTGAACTCCGCCTGCACGACAGGCACGATGACCATCTGCGCAATGCGCTCCATTGGCTCGATGGAGAAGGCCACGTCGCTGCGGTTCCAGGCGCTCACCATGAGCTGCCCCTGGTAGTCGCTGTCGATCAGGCCGACCAGATTGCCCAGCACGATGCCGTGCTTGTGCCCCAACCCCGAGCGCGGCAGGATCATGGCGGCGTAGCCGGGGTCGCCGAGATGGATCGCGAGGCCGGTCGGCACGAGTTGCCAGGCATTCGGCGCCAGAACAAGCGGCGCATCTAGACAGGCTCGCAGATCAAGGCCGGCGCTGCCGGGCGTGGCGTAGCGGGGCAGTTGATCGGCCATGCGGGGATCGAGGACGCGGACATCCAGTTTCATGCGGTATTTCCAGGCGAAAGGTAAGAAATGGGCAGGCGGCATTGTCGCCGCTGTCGCACACACGACCCAGAGCCAGCGGGATGTAAGGGAAACCCACTAGGCTTCCGGCTCCCGTTTCTGTCGCTCCCACGGCCCACTCCCCAGGCCCGGCAGTTAACATCGCTTCTCTGTCCCGATGGGCGCATTCGCGCCGATCCTCATCCCTCTCAATCCCCATGTCCAACCTGCTCAAACTGGCCCAGGCGGTCGACTGGATCGCCGAGCGCCTGTCCCGGATCGCCGCGTGGGCAGTCTTGCTGGCGGCGCTGATTTCCGCCGGCAACGCCTTCATCCGCTACGGTCTCGACATCAGTTCCAACGCCTGGCTCGAGATCCAGTGGTACCTCTTCGGCACCATCGTGATGCTCGGGGCCCCCCTCGTCCTCAAGCTCAATGAACACGTGCGCGTGGACATCTTCTACGGTCGCCTGCCCGGCAAAGGTCCGGTGTGGGTCGACCTCTTCGGCCTCGTGTTCTTCCTGCTGCCGGTGATGGGTTTGCTGACCTGGCTCACCTGGCCGTTCTTCTGGAACATGTACGTCACCAAGGAGATGTCGGGCAACATCGGCGGCCTCATCCGCTGGCCGGCGGCTTTGCTGCTGCCTCTGGGATTCGGTGCGATGTTCGTCCAGGGACTCGCTGAAATCGTCAAGCGTGTGGCCTACCTGCGTGGCATCTACCAGATGGACACGCATTACGAGAAGCCGGTGCAATAAGCCCGACGCAGAACCACCGACCTCTCAGGACGTACCAGAATGCAAATGGAAAACTTCGCGCCGATCATGTTCACGGGGCTGATCGTGATCATGCTGATCGGCTTCCCAGTGGCCTTCTCACTGGCCGCGCTGGGTCTCTTCTGCGGTTTCTTCGCCATCGAAATGGGCTGGTTCCCGGTCAACTTCATGGCCAACCTGCCCATCAACATGTTCGGCATCCTGTCGAACGACCTGCTGCTCGCCATTCCATTCTTCACCTTCATGGGGGCGGTACTCGAGAAATGCGGTCTGGCCGAAGACATGCTGGACTCGATGGGCCAGCTCTTCGGCCCCGTGCGCGGCGGCCTGGGCTACTCGGTCATCATCGTGGGGTTCATCCTCGGTGCCATCACGGGCACCGTGGCTGGTCAGGTGATCGCCATGGCGATGATCTCGCTGCCCATCATGATGCGCTACGGCTACAACATGCGGTACGCCACGGGCGTGCTGGCCGCCTCGGGCACGATCACGCAGCTGGTGCCGCCCTCGCTGGTGCTGATCATCATGGCGGACCAGCTCGGTCGCTCGGTGGGTGACATGTACAAGGGCGCCTGGGGCCCCGCGATCCTGCAGGTGCTGATCTTCGCGGCTTACACCTTCCTGCTGGGCCGCGTGCGTCCGCAGATGGTGCCGGGCCTGCCGACATCGGCGCGCACCCTGCACGGCTGGGCGCTCTGGCGCAAGTGCCTGCGCGGCATCATCCCCTCGGCCATCCTGATCTTCGCGGTGCTCGGCTCCATGGGCGGTCTGCCTTTCATGGACCACGCCATCGCAACGCCGACCGAAGCCGGTGCCATGGGGGCGGTGGGCTCGCTGGTGCTGGCCGCCCTGCACAAGCGCCTGAACTGGACGCTGCTCTGGAACGCCATGCACGGCACGATGCGGCTGACCGCCATGGTGGTCTTCATCCTGATCGGCTCGCGCGTGTTCTCGCTGGTCTTCCAGGGGGTCGATGGGGCGATCTGGATCGAGCACCTGCTCAGCGACCTGCCAGGTGGCCAAGTCGGTTTCCTGATCGTGGTGAACATCTTCATCTTCTTCCTGGCGTTCTTCCTCGACTTCTTCGAGATCGCGTTCATCATCTTGCCGCTGCTCGGCCCGGTGGCGCACAAGCTGGGCATCGACCTGGTGTGGTTCGGCGTGCTGCTGTGCGTGAACATGCAGACCAGCTTCATGCACCCGCCCTTCGGCTTCGCGCTGTTCTACCTGCGCGGCATCGCGGACACCCTGTTCAAGGAGAAGCGCATCACCAAGCCGGTCAAGTCGGCCGACATCTACATGGGCGCCATTCCCTGGGTGGTGATGCAGCTCCTGCTCGTGGCCATCGTCATCTTCTTCCCTCAGACGGTGACCGTGTTCCTCGACAAGGAAGTCGAAGTCGACCTCGACAAGGTGCAGCTGGAGATGCCAGCCGATGAAGAAAGCAGCAGCGACATCAATATGGAGAACCCCTTCGGCAACCAGCCTGAAGCGCCCGCAGCGCCTGCCGAAGGTGCCGAGCGCCCGGCACAATGACGGAGCCCGCCACCCGCGAGTGCCCCGCCTACCCGTTTTCCCTGCGGGTGATCGCGGTGGCGCTCGTGGCCGCGCTGGCCTTTTACGCATGGCGCGCGCTGCCCGAGCTCCGCACGGCGCAGTGGTCTTTCGCTGGCGGGGCCACATTGGTGCTGGCCGCCGTGCTCATCGCCTGGGTGGCGTGGTGGATCGTCTTCAGCCGCACCCGCCTGGAAGGCGATGAGATAGTCCAGACCTGGCTGTGGGACAAGCGCGTGAAAGCGCAAGACGTCGCTTCGTTCAAGCTGGTCTACCTGCGCTCCCTGCAGGCCGTCGTCTCGCCCCGCCTGCTGGTGCGGCGGCGCTTGGGAGGCATCACCTGGTTTCATGCGGCTGACGCCGAACTCCTGATGGCGTTTGCCGCTCAGGTGGTGGACCATCAGGGCAATCTGGCCCGTTCGCCAGCCTCCGCGTCCGCTGCGTGATACGAAGAAAACCCCCAGAAAAAAAAGCCCGCCGATACCGACGGGCTTTTTGTTGGGGCAGAAACGTCCGAGGAGACGCTTACAGTTTCTGTTGCTGCATGAAACGGTCGAAGGTGCCTTCCGTGAAGCGGAACCAGGCGTTCTGGTCGGCCAGGAACTTGGCGTAGTCTTCGTAGACTTTCTTCCACTCGGGGTTGCTCTTGCTCAGATCGGAATAGATCTGGCGTGCCGACTTGAAGGCGGCGTTCATCACGTCCTGCGTGAACGGTCGCAGCTTGGTGCCCGAACCCACCATCTGCTTGAGAGCCGTGGGATTGAGTCCGTCGTACTTGGCCAGCATGGACACGTGGGCGTGCGAAGCGGCCGCCTCCACCACGGCCTTGTACTCCGCAGGCAACGCACCCCAGGCCTTGCTGTTGATGTAGAAGTCCAGCTGCGGGCCACCTTCCCACCAGCCAGGGTAGTAATAGAACGGCGCAATCTTGTTGAAGCCCAGTTTCTGGTCGTCGTACGGGCCGACCCACTCGAGCGCATCGATCGTGCCCTTTTCCAGCGCGGGATACAGGTCCGCACCCGGAATGGACTGCGGCACCACACCAAAGGGTTCCAGCACCTTGCCCGCGAAGGGGTTGGTGCGGAATTTCAGGCCCTTGAGATCGGCCACCGACTTGATTTCCTTGCGGAACCAGCCACCCATCTGGGCACCGGTGTTGCCGCCGGGCAGGTTGATGATGTTGTACTTGGCGTAGAAATCGCGCATCAGCTTGAGGCCGTTGCCCTGGTACATCCAGGCGGTCATCTGGCGGGCGTTCATGCCAAAGGGCACGGCGCAACCCAGGCAGAACGTCGGATCCTTGCCGTAGAAGTAGTAAGGCGCGGTGTGGGCCATTTCCACGGCTTCGGTCTGCACACCGTCGACCACGCCGAAGGCGGGCATCAGCTCACCACCTGCGTGCACGGAAATCTGGAACTTGCCGCTGGTCATTTCGCTGACCTTCTTGGCAAACACCTCGGCGGTACCAAAGATGGTGTCCAGCGACTTGGGGAAGCTGGAAGCCAGGCGCCAGCGGATGGCGGCCTGCGCGTGAACGGCAGGCGCTGCGCCTGCGGCAAGCACCCCAGCGATACCCGCGTGCTTGATGAGAGAACGACGATCCATCTTGATTGACTCCACGTTGAAAGTTTGAGCCACCCCGGAGGCTGTACGGCACAGCCTCGACGGGATGGATGACATGGATTGTAGGAAGACCGCCCCCCCTGTCTCCTTGCGGGTTTTCCCTCGAAGCGGGCGCTTTCACACCGGCAACGCGGCAAATTGCGCAGCCGCGCGCAAGCTGTGCATCACTGCCTGGCGCTGGCGCTCAGGCAACGACCTTGAGGCCTGCCGCTCCGCCCTCGAGCAGATCGCCGAAACGTTGCTGGATCGAACGCGTAATGCCCTCGGCATCCAGGCCTTCCATGGCCAGCAGCCGCGCCGGATCGCCATGTTCGATGAACTCATCCCGCAGGCCGAGCTGCAGCACCGGCAGGGTCAGGCCCTCGGCCTGCAGGGCCTCAAGCACGGCCGCGCCCGCGCCCCCCTGGATACAACCCTCCTCGACCGTCACGAGCGCGTCGTGCGTGCGCGCCATCTCGAACAGCAGCTCGGCGTCGAGCGGCTTGACCCAGCGCATGTTGGCCACGCTGGCCCCCAGCTTCTCGCCGGCCACCAGCGAGGGCTGGAGCAAGGTGCCGAAAGCCAGGATGGCGACACCGCGGCCCTTGCGGCGCAGCTCGCCCCGGCCGAAAGGCAGGCCTTCGAGCCCCGCAGGCTGTTCCACACCCGCACCTGCACCGCGCGGATAGCGGACCGCCACCGGCTGGTTCTGCGCGAAGGCGGTGCTGAGCAGTTGCCGGCACTCGGCTTCATCGGCCGGGCATGCCACTGCCATGTTGGGAATGCAGCGCAGGTAGGCGATGTCGTAGGCACCGGCATGCGTGGCCCCGTCGGCGCCGACGAGCCCGGCACGGTCGAGCGCGAACACCACTGGCAGGTTCTGCAGCGCCACATCGTGGATGAGCTGGTCGTACGCGCGCTGCAGGAAAGTGGAATAGATCGCCACCACCGGCTTGAGCCCTTCACAGGCCAGGCCGGCCGCGAAGGTCACGGCGTGCTGCTCGGCGATGCCCACGTCGAAATAGCGATCGGGGAACCGGCGTTCGAACTCGACCATGCCCGAGCCCTCTCGCATCGCGGGCGTGATGCCGACCAGTCGGGCATCGGCCTCGGCCATGTCGCACAGCCATTTGCCGAACACCTGGGTGAAGGTGGTCCTGGGCGGTGTGGTCGGCTTGGTGAGGCCCACCGCGGGGTCGAAGGTGCCCGGGCCGTGGTAGGCCACGGGGTCTGCCTCGGCGAGCTTGTAGCCCTGGCCCTTCCTGGTGACCACATGCAGGAACTGCGGACCGCTGTCGGTGTCGAGCAGGTGGCGGATGTTCTCCAGCGTCGGGATGAGCGACTCCAGATCGTGCCCGTCGATCGGGCCGATGTAGTTGAAGCCGAATTTCTCGAACAGCGTCGCCGGCACGACCATGCCCTTGGCGTGTTCCTCGAAACGCTTGGCCAGCTCGAACAGCGGCGGGGCACCTTTGAGCACCTGCTTGCCCACGTTCTTGGCAGCGGCATAGAACTGCCCGCTCATGAGCTGGGCGAGGTAGCGGTTGAGCGCACCCACGGGCGGTGAGATCGACATGTCGTTGTCATTGAGCACTACCAGCAGGCGGCCATCGGCCACCCCGGCGTTGTTCAGCGCCTCGAAGGCCATGCCCGCCGTCATCGCACCGTCACCGATGATGGCGATGGATTTGCGCTCTTCCCCCTTGAGCTTGGACGCGAGTGCCATGCCGAGCGCGGCCGAGATGCTGGTGGACGAGTGCGCCGTGCCGAAGGTGTCGTACTCGCTCTCGCTGCGACGCGGGAAGCCACTGATGCCGCCGAACTGCCGCAACGTGCCCATCTGGTCTCGCCGGCCGGTGAGGATCTTGTGCGGGTAGGTCTGGTGGCCCACGTCCCAGACCAGGCGGTCTTCAGGTGTGTTGAAGACATGGTGCAGCGCCACCGTGAGCTCCACGGTGCCGAGGTTGGAGCTGAGGTGGCCGCCCGTGCGGGCCACGCTGGCCAGGAGGAAGGCCCGCAGTTCATCGGCCAGTTGCGGTAGCTGCGAGCGCGAGAGGCGCCGCAGGTCGGCCGGAGAATCGATGGTCGACAGCAGGGAACTCATGGGCGTTGGCGCTTGTGTCATGGAAATCGACTTCTCTTCAAGGCGTCAGGACGCACGCCGTCCCACCCAGTCGGCCAGGGCGTGCAGGGTGTCAGCATGGTCGAGGCCGGAGCGGCGAAGGGTGTCGTGGGCCTGGGCCAGCACGCGATCGGCATAGGCCTGCGCCTGGGCCAGACCCATCAGGGAAACGAAAGTGGGCTTGTCGGCCGCCGCGTCCTTGCCGGCGGTCTTGCCCAGGGTGGCAGAGTCGGCCGTCACATCGAGGATGTCGTCCACCACCTGGAAGGCCAGGCCCACGCACGCGCCGTACTCGGCGAGCAAGGCCAGTGTCTGCGGCGATGCCGAGCCAGTGGCCGCGCCCATCGTCACGCTGGCCTGCAGCAGGGCGCCGGTCTTGCGGCGGTGCATGGCTTCCAGCGAGGGCTGGTCGAGCGCGACTCCCACGCTGGCCAGGTCGACAGCCTGCCCGCCGGCCATGCCATCGGCCCCAGCCGCCAGGGCCAGCAGGCGGCACAGGCGCGCGCTCATGGCATCGCTCATGCTGCCATCGCCAGGCACCAGCAGCTCGAAGGCCAGGGCCTGCAGTGCATCGCCCGCCAGCAGGGCCTGCGCCTGTCCAAAACGCACGTGCACCGTGGGCTTGCCCCGGCGCAGCACGTCGTTGTCCATGCAGGGCATGTCATCGTGCACCAGCGAATAGGCGTGGATCAGTTCGACCGCACAGGCCGCCCGCATGGCCGCGGCAGCATGGCCGCCGACGGCTTCGCTGGTGGCCAGCACCAGCAGTGGGCGCAGGCGTTTTCCACCGTCCAGCACGGCATACTGCATGGCATCGCCCAGGCCCGCAGGGGCATTGGCAGGCACCCAGCGTTCCAGCGCGCGCTCCACGGCGTCTTGCCGCGCCTGGCGCCAGGCCACGAAATCGTTGGTATCGGAAAGCGAAAGCACGGCGTTCAAGCAGAGTCCCAGGGTTTGAGCGCGCCGCCTTCGAGCACCTTGATCTGGTTTTCCACGTCTTCCAGCCGCGAACGGCAGAACGCGAGCAGCTCAGCACCCCGTTGGTAGTGCGCGAGCAACTGGTCCAGCGGCAGTTGCCCGGCATCGAGCTGAGCCACCAGTTGCTCCAGTTCTTCCAGCGCCGCCTCGTAGCTGGCTGGCGGAGGAGAGGGTGGGGCCGCGCGGGATGCACGGGGAGAGGGAGGTGTGGGCATGGTTCAGTGTATGAGGCCTTTTTGCATACCGCGGACTGGCTTCGCCGCGGGTGAGCGGGCGGCATCGGCCTGCCCGGAGAGGTGCTGAAAAAGGCCTTTTGAAACCGGCATTTTATGCCCGGCAGGGGTATTGCCCCCCGGGGTACAATTCGCGTTCTTTTTTTCTCCCACTCTTCTTCACTACGGACAGCTCCTGTCCGGAGGGACGCACCACCCACCCATCCCGCGCGAATTCGTCTGACGAGCACAGCGCTTACCCTGCCCCTTCATAGGGGGAGTCTCTAGGTCAGGACCACCATGTCTGATTTAAGTCTTCAACTGCAGCAGGCCGCAAGCCAACTTCCGGTTTCCAGCTACTTCAGCGAGGCGCTGTTCCAGCGCGAAAAGGAAACACTCTTCCAGCGCGGGCCCCGGTATGTGGGGCACCAACTTTCGGTTCCCAATGTCGGGGACTACCACGCCTTGCCGCAGGAAGCCGGGGGCCGCGCGCTCGTGCGCACGGACAAGGGCGTGGAACTCGTGTCCAACGTGTGCCGCCACCGCCAGGCGGTGATGCTCAAGGGCCGTGGCAACCTGGGCGAGACCCGCACCGGGCACGCCGGCGGCAACATCGTATGCCCCCTGCACCGCTGGACCTACAGTGGCACGCACGGCGAGCAGGCGGGACGCCTGCTCGGGGCGCCGCACTTCGAGCAGGACCCCTGCCTCAACCTCAACAACTACGCGCTGCGCGAGTGGAACGGGCTCCTCTTCGAGGACAACGGTCGCGACGTGCAGGCAGACCTCTCGAACATGGGACCGCGTGCGGCGCTCGACTTCGAGGGCATGGTGCTCGACCACGTGGAGTTGCACGAGTGCAACTACAACTGGAAGACTTTCATCGAGGTCTACCTGGAGGACTACCACGTCGCCCCGTTCCATCCTGGTCTGGGTGGATTCGTCACGTGTGAAGACCTGCGCTGGGAATTCAAGCGCGAGTACTCGGTGCAGACCGTCGGCCCCGCCAACCTCATGGGCAATGCGGGCAGCCCGGTGTATCAACGCTGGCACGAGCAACTGATGAACTACCGCCAGGGCAGGATGCCCGAGCACGGTGCCATCTGGCTCACCTACTACCCCCACATCATGGTGGAGTGGTATCCGCATGTGCTCACGGTCTCGACGCTGTACCCCGTCAGCGTGGACAAGACCCTCAACATGGTCGAGTTCTACTACCCCGAGGAAATCGCGGCCTTCGAGCGCGAATTCGTCGAGGCCCAGCGCGCAGCGTACATGGAGACTTGCGTCGAGGACGACGAGATCGCCGAGCGCATGGACGCTGGCCGCAAGGCGCTGCTCGCGCGTGGCGACAACGAAGTCGGCCCCTACCAGAGCCCGATGGAGGACGGCATGCAGCACTTCCACGAGTGGTACCGCCGCCAGATGGCGGACGCCGTCCAGGGTTGACGCCATCCGCCGGCCTGTGCACCACTCTTTCACCACAGGAGCCTGAACCATGCAGGCCCTGTGGATGCTGCTCGCCTCGTTCTTCTTCGCGTCCATGGGCGTGTGCATCAAGTTCGCGTCCAGCCACTTCAACAGCTTCGAGATCGTTTTCTACCGCGGCCTGGTGGGCATGGTGTTCCTGCTCGGCATCGCCAGGGTGCAAGGGGTGTCCATGCGAACCAGCGTGCCCATGATGCATGTCTGGCGCAGCATCGTCGGCACGATCTCACTGACCGCCTGGTTTTTCGCCATCGCCGCGCTGCCCCTGGCCACGGCCATGACGCTCAACTACATGAGCAGCGTGTGGATCGCCGCTTTCCTGCTGGGCGGGTCGGTGTTGATGCAGGGCCGCAATGCGCCGATCCGGCAGCAAGGCCCGCTGTTCCTCACCGTCCTGGCGGGTTTCGCGGGCGTGGCGATGATGCTGCGCCCCACGCTCGCCGACGACCAGGTCGTCGGTGCGCTGGTGGGCCTGCTCTCGGGCATCTTCGCGGCGTTCGCCTACCTCCAGGTGGCCGCACTCTCCAAGGCCGGCGAACCGGAGAGCCGCACGGTGTTCTATTTCTGCGTGGGCGCGGTGCTGGCGGGTGGACTGGGCATGCTGTTCACCGGGGCAAGCCCGTGGCATTGGCCCAGCGCGCTGTGGCTGCTGCCCATCGGCCTGCTGGCGCTCTTCGGCCAGCTCTGCATGACGCGCGCCTACTCACGCGGCGCGACCATGGTGGTGGCCAACCTGCAGTACTTCGGCATCGTGATCGCCGGTGTCTACGGCATCGTCTTCTTCGGTGACCAGTTGCCCCTGGTCGGCTGGCTGGGCATGGCACTGATCATCGCCAGCGGCATTACCGCCACGGTGCTGCGCACGCGCACGGTGCCGAATGCGCCCGCCGAAGAGCATTGACAAGCAACTGCCCCACAATGGACGCATGCACACGACCCTGATCTCCGCCCACGAACTGCAGCAGCTCATCGCCGGGGGCCAGCCCCTGCGCATCCTCGACTGCACCCACGAACTGATGAACCCCGGGGCCGGCCTGGTGCAGTTCGAGACCGAGCACATCCCCGGCTCCATCCACGTGCACCTGGAGCACCATCTGAGCGACAAGGTGGGTACCGACCGCGCCAGCGGCAGCCGCCATCCCCTGCCCTCACGTGCCACCTTCGCCGCCCGAATGGGCGCGCTCGGCCTGGGCAGCCACATGCAGGCCGTCGTGCTCGACCGCCAGGCCATCGCCACCAGTGGCCGCCTGTGGTGGATGCTCAAGTGGTGCGGCCACGACGCTGTGGCCGTGCTCGACGGTGGCCTGGCCGCCTGGAAGGCCGCCGGCGGCGCCGTGGAGAGCGGGCCCGGCGCCACGCCCACGCCAGCCGCCTTCGAGCTGCGCGAACCGCTGGTACACACGGTGTCCACCGCCGAGATTGCGGCTGCGATCGGGCGGCCCGCCATGACCCTCGTCGACGCCCGTGCAGGCGCACGTTTCCGGGGAGAGACCGAACCCCTCGACCCGGTGGCGGGACACATCCCTGGCGCACTCAACCGCCCCTTCAGCGACAACGCCGCGCCCGACGGCCGCTTCAAGCCGGCGGCCGAGTTGCGCGCCGAGTTCGAACGCCTGCTGGCCGGACGAGATCCCTCCACCGTGGTGCACCACTGCGGCAGTGGCGTGAGCGCCGTGCCGAACCTGATCGCCATGGAAATCGCCGGCCTGGGCCGCGCGAAGCTCTACCCGGGCAGCTGGAGCGAGTGGTGCAACACGCCGGGCATGCCCATGGCACAAGGCTGACGCACAGCACGAGCGACCCGGCCGATGCCCTCCCCCTCCGACCGTCCCTTCGAATCCCATCCCCTGGCACCCGCGTCGACAGATCGGCGCAAGCGGGTGCTGGAACTGCTGGCGCTGCTGACCGGGGTGGCCGCGCTCGTGGTGCTGGTCATCGACATGATCTTCGCCGACCCGGGGCAGCGCGAGGCCTGGATCGCAGCCTGCCTGGTCATGGTATCGGTGGTGGCCTACGGCATGGTGCGGTGGAACCGCGTGGAGTACGTGGCGCATCTCGTTGTGCTGGGCACACTGTCCACGGCGGTGATGTCGGTCATCACCTACGGTTCGGTTCGCACGGCGGTCGGCTTCCTGTTCGTCGCCGCCGTCGCGGGTGCGGGTACCTTCCTGGGGCGCACCGCGCTCATCTCCACCGTCGTGGCCAGCGTGACCGCCCTGGGCGTGTTGACGTTCGCCGAAGTGAATGGCTGGCTCAGCGCAACCCCGTATTTCGAGGTCGGCCTGCGCGTCTGGATCACCCATTCGGCCACCGTGATCGTGGTGGGCGTGATGGTGTACCACAGTGGGCGCCAGCTCAGGGAGGCGTTCGAACGCCAGCGAGAAGAGCTCGAACTGCGCAAGAAGACCGAGCAGGAGCGGGACCGCAGCCTGGACCGCTTTGCGCGCATCTTCCACACCAGCCCCAGCCCGATGATCGCGCAGTCGGCCCGCTCGGGAATGGTCCTGGACGTCAACCCCGCTTTCGAACGCTGCTACGGCTACACCCGGTCGCAGGTGCTCGGCCGGCAGGACACGTTCCTGTGGGCGGATGCCCGCAAGCGTGAGGAGTACCTCAGCGCTCTTCTGGCCAACCGGCGCGCCGAGCAATACCCCGCCCGCGGTCTGCGCGCGGACGGCACCACCTTTGACGGACTGGTCTCCAGCGAGATGGGCAACGACCGCGAGGACAAGCTGATCATCACCAGCATCAGCGACGTGAGTGCCCAGAACGAAGTCATGGAGCGGCTGCGCCGGTCGGAAGAGCGTTTCGCCAAGGCGTTCCATTTCAGCCCGCTGAACATGACGATCTCGCGTCTGTCGGATGGTGAGTTCATCGAAGTGAACCGCGCAGAAGACCGCGCACAAGGCCTGCGACCGGAAGAAGTCAAGGGCAAGACCTCGGTGCAGATCGGCGCCTGGCTGACCCCGCAGGACCGGGAAGCCTTCGTGGCCCAGCTGCTGCGCGATGGGCATGTCGACGGCTACGAAACGCGCATGCGACACAAGGACGGCTCCCTGGTCGATGCCCGGGTCTGGGCAGAACTGCTGGACCTTGACGGCGAGCCCTGCATCCTGGCCTGCACGGTCAACATCACCGAAGAGAAGCAGCGCGAGGCGCTGCTTCTCAACGTGGCGCGTGGCGTGGCCGCCGAGACCGGCGAGGCCTTCTTCAGCGCGCTCACGCGCCACCTTTGCGAGGCCATCGGATCGGACATGGTGGTGGTGGGGGAGTGCCGCGACGACGGCCGTGTGCGCAGCCTGGCCATCCGGCAGAACGGGCAGGCGCGGCCCAACTTCACCTTCGCCATCGAGGGCACGCCCTGTGCCCGCTCGCTCCAGCAGCAGGACATGCTCATCTGCACCAGCGGGCTGGCCGAGCAGTTTCCGCAAGCCACCAGCCTCATCGAATCGGGCTGTCAGGCCTACCTGGGCAAGGCACTGCGAGACGCCGACGGCACCCCCATCGGCGTGCTATTCGCGCTCTGGCGCAAGCCGGTGGAGCTGCGGCCAGACACTCAAGCCCTGATCGCCATCTTTGCCGGCCGCGCGAACTCGGAGCTGGTGCGCCTGCGCCGCGACCGCGAAATCCAGCGCCTGAACGAAACGCTGGAACAGCGCGTGCGCGAACGCACGGCCGACCTGCAGTTGCTCAATGCCGAGCTGGACTCGTTCGCCTACTCGGTGTCGCACGACCTCAAGTCGCCGCTGCGCGCCATCGACGGCTTCACCCGACTGCTGGAAGAGGAAGTGGGTTCACGCCTGAGCAGCGACGAACGCCAGTTGCTCGACCGCGTGCTGGTTTCCACCCAGCGCATGGGCTCGCTGATCGACGACCTGCTGGCGCTGGCCCGCGTGAGCCAGGGAGTGCTGGAACGCCAGTCGGTCGACCTCAGCGCCGTGGTGCAGGGCATCCTGGCGCAAGAGCAGATCAGGCAGCCGGGCCGATCGATCGACATCCGCGTGACACCCGGGCTGACGGCGCACTGCGACCCGCGTCTGGCGCGCATCGTGCTGGAAAACCTGCTGGCCAATGCGCTGAAGTACAGCCGCACGAAAGAGCGGTCGGTGATCGAGTGGGGTCACCTGCCGCCCGTGGGCAGCGAACCCACGATGTTCTTCGTGAAGGACAACGGCGTGGGCTTCGACATGGCCTACGCCGACAAGCTCTTCAAGCCGTTTCAGCGCCTGCACATGCCCAGCGAATTCGAGGGCACCGGTATCGGCCTGGCCACGGTGCGGCGCATCATCGAGCGCCACGGCGGCCAGATCACAGGCGAAGGGCGACCCGGCTCAGGCGCCCGCTTCTGCTTCTCGTTCGGAGAACCTCCCGCAGTCTGAGGCACTGCCCCCGCTCGCCGCGAGTTGCCTTCATCCAGGGGAATCGAGGGTCCGGCTCCGCCGGCCCAAGATGCCGTTCCCCCTCAAAGCGCCGAAGGCGCGCCACAGAGGGGGGGAAGCCGCAAAGCGGCGCAGGGGGGGTGTTTCGATCTAATGCGCCAGGCCGCTCACCACGGTCACGAGCGCAATACCCACCAGAAGCCATGCCACCTGGGCCGCTGTCGCGGAGAGGCTCAGGCGTTTCTGCAGCTGCGGAATCAGGTCCGCCAGCGCCACATAGACGAAGCTGCTGGAGGCGGCCACGAGGAAATACGGCAGATAGTCCTGCAGTTGCGTCAGCAGGAAGTAACCCACCAGACCGCCCAGCGCCGTGACGGTGCCGGCGAGCGACACCTTGATCAGGGCCGCGCGCGAGTTGCGCGAGGTGTGGCGCAACACCACCAGATCGCCCATGTGGTGCGGCACTTCGTGTGCCAGCACAGCCAGCGAAGCGACGATGCCCAGTTGCATGTCGGCCATGAAGGCCGAGGCGATCAGGATGCCGTCGCCGAAGGCATGCACGCTGTCACCAGCCAACACGGTCCAGCCACCCGACCGCGGCCCGTGGCCGTGCGCATGACCATGGTGGTGATGGGCGTGACCGTGGTGCTTGTGGTGGGCATGGTGGTCCTGCGGCTCGTGGTCGAGCAGCGCTTCCTCTTCCAGACTGTGTTCGTGGCCGTGGTGCCAGAGTTCCGCCTTGTCCAGCAGAAAAAAGAACACCAGCCCACCCAGCAGCAGGGCGAACAGCTCATGCGCCCCGGCGGCGCTCTCGAAGGCTTCGGGCAGCAGGTGCATGAAGGCCGTGGCCATGAGCGCGCCGGCCGCCAGACTGAGCATGTGCTGGGTGTATCGCGCCAGCATCGCCATGCCCAGCAGAGCCGCGAGCCAGACGCTGCCCACGCCGGCCGCGATGGTGCCAAGAAGGATTGCCAACAGGGTCATTTGCTTTGAGCCACGAAAAAAGGCCGCCCGGAGGCGGCCTTCGTTGAACGGGAGGTGGCCCGATCAGGCCACACCGTGCTGTTTGAACCAGGCCAGCGCCCGCTTCCATCCATCCTCGGCGGGCTCCTTGCGGAAGCTCGGCCGGTAGTCGGCGTGGAAGGCGTGCGGCGCGTCCGGGTACACCACGAAGGTCGATGCCTTGGCCGCAGCGTTGCCCGCGGCCAGTGCGGTTTTCATCTTATCAACCGTGTCAAGAGGGATGCCGGTGTCGGCCGCTCCGTACAGGCCCAGCACCGGGCCATGGAGCTTGCCGGCCACATCCACCGGCTGGACGGGGTTGAGCGGGCTGGTATCGCCCACCAGGCGGCCGTACCAGGCCACGCCGGCCTTCACCGCCGGGTTGTGGGCGGTGTACAGCCAGACCTGGCGACCACCCCAGCAAAAACCCGTGATGCCCAGCTTGCTGGCGTCGCCGCCGTTGGCGGCCGCCCACTTCACCGTGGCATCCAGGTCGCGCAGCACCTGCTCGTCCGGCACCTTGGAGATGACTTCCGAGATCAGTTTGGCCATCTCGCCATAGCTCTGGGCATCGCCCTGGCGCACGAACAGTTCCGGGGCGATCGCCAGGTAACCGGCCTTGGCGAAGCGGCGGGCCGTGTCGGCGATGTACTCGTGAACGCCAAAGATCTCGGAGAGCACCAGCACCACCGGCAAGCCGGTCTTGCCAGCCGGTGCAGCGCGGTAGGCCGGCATCTTGAAGCCGTTGACGTCGATCATGACCTCACCCACCGTGAGCCCGTCCGACGGCGTCTTGATGGCCGTCTGCGCCATCAGGGGCAGCGCGGAGGCCGCATATCCCACGCCCAGCGCAGCCTTGAGGGCGGTGCGGCGCGTGGCGCCTTCGGTGGTGGACTGGCCGGGGACCAGGGCCTCCAGATCCCGCACGTACTTTTCTTCGAGCATCGTCGCATCTCCTTTGTGGTGGGTGGAAAAACTACCTGACTTCGTGAACGGACCGAAGTTCAAACCTTCTCGGCCCTAGGCGAACGCTCGGAGACGCCGTGGAGCCGGCTTTGCAGGGCCGCTGACATCGCCCCACCAAGGCGGGGGCGCCTAATGTGCCTGATCCCAGTTCGGACCGACGCCGACTTCGGCGAGCAGCGGAACCCGGAGTGCCGCGACACCGGCCATGAGGTGGGGAATCTCGGACTTCAGCCAGTCCACCTCATCCTCGGGCACCTCGAACACCAGTTCGTCGTGCACCTGCATGATCATCTTCGTGCTGCGCCGCTGCTCGTCGAGCGCGGTCTGCACGGCCACCATGCTGAGCTTGATCAGGTCGGCGGCCGTGCCCTGCATGGGGGCGTTGATGGCCTGCCGCTCCAGCGCCGCCAGCTTCGCGCCCTTGGCGTTCTTGATGTCAGGCAGCACCAGGCGGCGGCCGAACACCGTTTCGATGTAACCCACCTCCTTGGCCCGCTGGCGCGTCTCGTCCATGTAGCGTTTCACGCCCTCGAAGCGCTCGAAATAGCGCGCGATGTAGTTCTTGGCGGCGGTGTTGTCGATGCCCAGCGCCTTGGCCAGGCCAAACGTGCCCATGCCGTAGATCAGGCCGAAGTTGATCACCTTGGCGTAGCGCCGTTGCTCGCTGCTGACCTGTGCGGGCTCCAGGCCGAACACCTCGGCAGCGGTCGCGCGGTGCACGTCCAGGCCATCGTGGAAGGCGCGCAGCAGCGCCGCGTCCTCGCTGATGTGGGCCATGATGCGCAGCTCGATCTGCGAATAGTCGGCACTGGCGATCACATTCCCCGGCGCGGCCACGAAGGCCTCGCGCACGCGCCGTCCTTCCGGTGTGCGGATCGGGATGTTCTGCAGATTGGGGTCGTTGCTGGAAAGCCGTCCTGTCACGGCCACGGCCTGCGCGTAGTGCGTGTGCACGCGGCCCGTGCGCGGCAGCGCCATCTGCGCCAGCTTGTCCGTGTAGGTGCCCTTGAGCTTGGAGAGGCTGCGGTGCTCCAGGATCTTGGCCGGCAGCGGGTAGTCCTCCGCGAGCTTCTCCAGCACCTCCTCGTCGGTGCTGCGCGCGCCCGTGGCGGTCTTCTTGATGACGGGCAGGCCCAGCTTGTCGAAGAAGATCTCGCCGAGCTGCTTGGGGCTGCCGAGATTGAAGGGCTGGCCGGCGATCTCGTAGGCCTCCTGCTCGAGCGCCACGATGCGCTGGCCGAGTTCGTTGCTCTGCCGGCTGAGCGTGGGTGCGTCGATCAGCACGCCGTTGCGCTCGATGCGGTAGAGCGCCTCGCTGCTGGCGATCTCCAGTTCGTAGATGAAGCGCAGCTTCTCATCGGCTTCCAGCTGGGGCCACAGGGCCAGATGCACATCCAGCGTCTGGTCGCTGTCCTCGCAGGAGTACTCGGCGGCCTTCGCCACGTCGACCTGCGCGAAGGGAATCTGGTGCGCGCCCTTGCCGCACAGGTCCTCGTAATTGATGCCCTGGCGGCCCAGGTGGCGCTCGGCCAGGCTGGCCAGGCCGTGGGGCTTGTGCACTTCCAGCACATAGCTCTGCAGCATCGTGTCGTGCGCATAGCCCTTCACCTCGATACCGTGGTTGGCGAACACGTGGCGGTCGTACTTGATGTGCTGGCCGAGTTTGAGCTTCTCCGGGTCTTCCAGCCAGGGTTTGAGCTTGGCCAGCACGTCGTCGAGCGGCAGCTGCTCGGGCGCGTCGGGCCCTGTGTGGCGCAGCGGGATGTAGGCCGCCTCGCCAGGCATCACGCTGAAACTGATGCCCACGATCTCGGCGCGCATCTCGTCGAGCGAAGTGGTTTCCGTGTCCAGTGCCACCAGTCCGGCCGTCTGTAGACGCGCCAGCCAGTCGTCGAACATTGCCCAGGTCAGGATCGTGTCGTACTTCAGGTTGGTCGTGCGCTGCGCACTGCCGCTGAGGTCTGGTTCGTCGAACAGGCCGGGGGCGCCGTCCGCGGGTTTGCCGCCGGCCTTGCCCTGGTGCTCCTTGATCAGCTCCGGCGGCACGTCCTGCTGCGACAGGGACTTCACCAACCCCTTGAAGCCGTAGGTCTCTCCAAACACCTTGAGCGCTTCGGTGTCCTGCCCCAGGATGGCAATGGCTTCCAGGGAGGGCAGGCCGTCGATGTGGTCCTTCAGATCGCAATCGGTCTTGATCGTCAGGAGCTCGCGCCCCCTGGGCAGCCAGTCGAGCGCGTTGCGCAGATTTTCTCCGGCCGCGCCCTTGATCTCACCCGCGCGCGCGACCAGCGCCTCCAGCGAACCGTATTCCGTCAGCCATTTCACCGCCGTCTTCGGCCCGACCTTGGGCACGCCCGGCACGTTGTCCACCTGATCGCCCACCAGCGTCTGGTAGTCCAGCATCAGGCTGGGCGGCACGCCGAACTCCGCCGTCACGCCCGCGATGTCGCGGCGGCGGTCGTTCATGGTGTCGATCACGGTGATGTGCTCATTGACCAGCTGGCTCAGGTCCTTGTCGCCGCTGGAGATGATGCACTCGATCCCTTGCTGTGCCGCCACATGGGCCAGGGTGCCGATCACATCGTCGGCCTCCACACCGGGCACGTCCAGCACCTTCCAGCCCAACAGCTTCACCACCTCGTGGATCGGCGCGATCTGGGCGCGCAGGTCGTCGGGCATGGGCGAGCGGTTGGCCTTGTACTCGGGGTAGAGCGCGTCCCGGAAGGTGGGGCCCTTGGCGTCGAAGACGCAGGCGGCGTAGTCTGCGCGCACATCCTTGCGCAGCTTCTGCATCATGTTGATCATGATGCGGATGGCACCGGTTTTCAGGACCGTGCCATCGGGCAAGGTGGTGCTCATTGCTTCGCCGCCGGCAAAGAAGGCACGGTACAGGTAGCTGGAACCGTCGACCAGCAGCAGGGTGCGGGCGGGAGTGTCTGGATTTTGGGCGTCTGGCATGGGGCGATTGTGGCGGAGATCGCACCCTGTCGCCGCAGGTCCGCGCTCCGTATCCGGTGGTAACCGTCTTCGCCCTTCCGGCGGCGCAGGTGGCCGGCCTTGCCTACAATGCCGCATGAACCCGATCTGCCGCCTTCCCGCCGCCGCACTCGCCCTGGGCCTGTGCCTTGCCCTGCCTGCCCTGGCCCAGGTGGCCCCGGCGGAAACGCCGCGCGACGCGGTCTCTCCACGAGACAACATCGAGCGCATCACGCACGAGGACAAGCTCACCCGCATCGACGAACTGCGCGTGGGCGGCCAGACGCAGAGCATCGAGGTGCAGCCCAAGAACGGCGCACCGGCCTACCAGATCCAGCCCGACAACGGCAACACGGGCGCGGGCGAGACGGGTGGCAGGCGCACCGGCAACGCCGGGCGCAGCAGCTGGCGCATCCTGAACTTCTGATCGCCCGCCACATGGCCGTATACACCGAAGTCGCGTTCGCCGAAGCCGCTGCCCTCCTCCACGACCTCAACCTGGGCGACCTCACCGAGCTCAGGGGCATCCAGGGCGGTATTGAAAACACCAACTATTTCGTGACCAGCGAACGCGAGGGCGCGACGCTGGAGCATGTGCTCACCGTTTTCGAGCGCCTGAGCTTTGAGCAGTTGCCGTTCTACCTGCATCTCATGAAGTTCCTGGCGGGGCGCGGCATCCCTGTGCCGGCACCCGCGGCGAATGCCAAAGGCGAAATCCTGCTGAGCGTGCAGGGCAAGCCCGCCGCCGTGGTGGACAGGCTGCGCGGCAAGAGCGACCTGGCCCCCGGCGTGGCGCAATGCGAGGCGGTCGGCGCCACACTGGCGCGCATGCACCTGGCGGGGCTCGACTTCCCCATGAGCCAGCCCAATCTGCGCGGCCTGCCGTGGTGGAACGAGACGGTGCCGGTGGTGCTCCCCTTTCTCACACCAGCGCAAGCCGACCTGATCCGCGCGGAACTGGCCTACCAGAACCATGTGGCGCAAAGCCCGGCCTATGCGGCACTGCCGCGCGGTCCGGTTCACGCCGACCTGTTCCGCGACAACGCCATGTTCGAGAACGGCGAACTCACCGGCTTCTTCGACTTCTACTTCGCCGGCTGCGACACCTTCCTCTTCGACATTGCCGTCTGCCTCAACGACTGGTGCGTGCTGCACGACCAGGACCACGACGGCTCGCTCGACACCCCACGCTCGCTCGCCCTGCTCACGGCCTACCAGGCGGTGCGCCCGCTCACCGCCGCCGAACGCAGCCTGCTCCCTGCCCTGCTGCGTGCCGGTGCCCTGCGGTTCTGGATTTCCCGCCTCTGGGACCTGCACCTGCCGCGCGAAGCGGCTCTGCTGCAACCGCACGACCCCAGCCATTTCGAGCGTGTGCTGCGCGCGCGCGTGCGCGACACCCACGCCCTGGCCGCCCTGCTGCGCGACGACGCACTGCAGTCCGCCTGAGTTCTCCTGCCAACATGAAACTCCACATCGTTCCCGCCCGCACCGGTTTCCAGTGGGTCAAGCTCGGCGCGAAAACCTTCTTCCGCCAGCCCCTGGCCATGGGCGGCCTGTTCTTCATGTTCATGGCCGCGGTGTCGGTGCTGTCGCTGATTCCGCTGTTGGGCACCCTGATTTCGCTCGCGCTTGTGCCGGCGGCCACGCTCGGCCTCATGGCCGCAAGCCGCGAGGCCGAACAGGGCCGCTTTCCCATGCCCACGCTGCTCGTCACCGCCTTCCGTTCCGGACCGGCAAACACGCGTTCGATCCTCGTCCTCGGTGCGATGTACGCGGCGGCCCTGATGCTGGTGTTCGGCGTCGGTGCGCTGCTCGCGCCCGATGTGCCCGCCATCGAGATGCCCGAAGGTGAGGTGTCCCCCGAGCGGGTGCGGGCCATGTTCAACAACCCGGGGCTGTGGGTCGCGCTGGTGCTGTACGTGCCCGTGCTCATGGCGTTCTGGCACGCGCCCGCGCTGGTGCACTGGTACGGTGTCTCGCCGTTCAAGAGCCTTTTCTTCAGCCTGATGGCCTGCTGGGCCAACAAGGGCGCGATGCTGCTCTACAGCCTGGGCTGGATGGCCGTGATCATGATGGCGGGCGTGGTGATGAACCTGCTGGCGGTGCTGCTTGGCGGCGCTGCCCTGCTCAACATCGTGCTGTATCCCATGGTGCTCCTGCTCGCCGCCATGTTCCACACCTCGATCTGGTTCACGGTGCGCGACAGCTTCGTCACGCAGGAAGATCGCGCGGCCTGACGGCCCGCATCGCCACCGCACCCTCGAACACCAGCAGCAGGATCGCGGCCCAGATGCTGCCGTAGGTGAGCCACTGGCTCTGCGAAATTCGCTCGCCCAGCAGCAGCGACACCGCCACCAGCAACGCTGGTTCCACATAACTCAGCAGCCCGAACAGGCCCAGCGTCAGGCGCTGGCTGGCCGCGATCATGAAGGCCAGCGCCACCGCGCTGAGCATGCCCAGCACAAGGATGCCCAGCACGGGATGCCGCATCGCATGCACCCCCTCCGGCAGCGGCGCGGCAATGAACCAGAGGCCCACCGGCAGGCTGAACGCCATGTCGAACCACATGCCGCCCAGGTGGTTGGTGCGCAGCACACGCCGCAGCGCGAAGTAGCAGGGATAGCCGAACGCCACCACGAAAGCGGGCCACGACACCCGGGGTGCGAACAGCAGTTCGTTGACCACGCCCACCGCGGCCAGCGCGCAGGCCACCAGCTGCAGGCGAGAAATCCGTTCACCAAAGCACAGCCGCCCGGTAAGCACCAACGTGAGCGGCAGCAGGAAGTAGCCCAGCGAGACGTCCAGCCCATGGCCGTGGATGGGTGCCCACATGAACAGCCAGAGCTGCACACCGAGCAGGGCCGACGACAGCAGCAACACCAGCCCCAGGGACGGCCGAGCCCGCAACCGCCGCCCGATGGTGGCCACTTCGTCCCAGCGGCGCGACAGCAGCAGAAACGCGCCCAGGAATGGCGTTGTGAGGAGAATGCGCCAGCCGTAGATGGCGGCGCTGCCCAGCGGCGCCAGCAGCGCGGCCTGGTAGTACATGAGTGCGAACAGCGCCGAAGCGATGACGGAGCAGGCAACGCCGAAGCGCGTGGCAGTGGGGGAAGAGGCGGTCATGGGCATTCGGAAGGATGTGCGTGGAATGTTATTCACGACATCCGAACTGACATTCGATAATCAGGCCTTCCCGCGCAACATCTTTGCATCATGGCAACCACCCCACCCCTGGACAGCTACGACCGCCAGTTGCTGGCGCTGGTGCAGGACGACTGCCGCCTGTCCCAGGCGGAGCTGGGCGCTCGCGTGCACCTCTCCGCTGCGGCGGTCAATCGCCGCCTCAAGCGCCTGAGCGACGACGGCGTGATCGAGCGCTTTTCCGCCCAGGTGCGCCCCGATGCGCTGGGCTACCCGCTCACCATCGTGGTCGAGGTGCAAGTTGAAAACGAGCGCATCGATCTGCTGGACGCGGTCACGCAGTCCTTCCTGCGCTGCCCGTTCGTTCAGCAGTGCTACTACGTGGCGGGCGAATGCGACTTTGTGCTGATCTTCGCGGTGCGTGACATGGACCACTACACCGCGCTCACGCGCGAACTGTTCTATGACAGCCACAACGTGAAGCGGTTCAAGACACTGGTAACCATGGGGCGCCTCAAGACCGGCATGCAGGTGCCCGTGGCCGAGTCCTGAGCGATTCGCCCGTCCACAAGAAAGAAGCCCGGCCAGGCCGGGCTTCTTTCTTCGAGGCGAGACGCCTCAGACGCCGATCACGCCACCGTCAGTGCGGGTGATCACGATCGTGGCCGAGCGCGGACGGCCTGCCGGGCCGTAACCCACGTTGCCAGGCCACTGGCTCTGGAACGTGAACGACGGGTTGGTTCCGATGGCCGGCGTGTTCTCGCCCGGGTGCTGGATGTTCACGAAGATCGCACGGCCGTCGGCCGACTCGGTGATGCCCGTGACTTCCGCGCCGCGCGGCGACACCAGGAAGCGGCGCAGACGGGCTTCGCCCAACGCGGCACCGATGAAGGTGTTCTGCGTGCCGCTGACACCGGCGACGGTGTTGTTCACCGTGATCGCGCCACCGTCACCCACGGAACCGGGGATCGCCGCCAGCAGCATGCAGTTGCTCTGGTCGGTGTAGGCGCCGTCGTCGGTCTGGATCCAGCAGATGCCGGTGACCTTGCTGAACCACAGGCCGTCGGGCGAGGAGAAGTCGTTCTTCGCATTCAGACCGGAGAGGTTGATGCTGGCGCCCGCGTCTTCTTCCGCACCGAACAGGAAGATGTCCCAGGCGAAGGTGGTGGCGGTGGAGGCGCCGGCGGTTTCGCGGAAGCGGATGATGTGACCGTTCGGGTTGCCACCGACCTGACCACGGCCATCGTTGTCCGTGTACGAACGCGGGTTGGCCGCATTGGTGCCGGTCACCGGGCGGCTGGCGTTGTTGCTGTTGGTCATGGTGAAGTAGATCTCACCGTTGGCCGGGTTCACGGCACCCCACTCCGGGCGGTCCATCTTGGTGGCGCCCACCGCATCGGCGGCGTGGCGCGCGTTGATCAGCACATCGGCCTGGTTCGCGAACACGTAGGTGGCGTAGCCGCTGATCAGCGGGTTGGCAATGTTGAGCTCGATCCACTCGCCGCTGCCGGTGTCGTTGAACCGTGCAACGTAGAGACGACCTTCGTTGAGGTACTTGTCGCCCGCGGCCGATCCACCACCGATGTCGGCCTCGCTCCACACCGCGGTGGAGACGAACTTGTAGATGTACTCGTTGCGCGAGTCGCAGCCCATGTAGAAGGCCAGCGGCTGGCCCACCACGGGAAGACCACACACCGCAGCTTCATGGGCGAACCGGCCCATGGCCACACGCTTGGCCGGTGTTCCGTTCGTCAGCGGGTCGATCTCCACGATATAGCCGAAGGTGTTCGGCTCATTGCGGAAGTCCTGCGCGGCGGTGGCGCCCGGCGCCGACACGTTCCAGCGGCCGAAGCGGTTGTCGGTGGCGGCACTGGCGGTGGCCGACCAGCCCTGCGAACCCGCGCTGGTGGCGGTACCGCTGAGCGGGACGCGCGCCACGCCATAGCGCTGGCGCGAGGTCTGGGTCTTGGTGTCGACGGCCGTCGAACCGGTGGGCATGAAGAAGTAGGCCGCCCAGTTCTCTTCACAAGCCAGGTACGTGCCCCAGGGCGTTTTGCCATGGCCGCAGTTGTTCAGCGTACCGCGCGAGGTGGCGCCGGAGGTGTCGTACGCCGTCACCATGAAACTGCGGATGTCGGCGAGGTGCGCGGCCGGGCCGGCGATGCGCATCGGCGACTGGCCGGTGACCCGGCGGTTGTAGAGCGAATCCAGCTTGTATTCCCAACGACCGCTGCTGTTCTTGCCCACCTCGGCCACGGAAACACCGTGGTGATTGATTTCCTTGAGCACTTCGAGCTCGGGGCGCACGCCCAGGTCCCAGCTGTCGAACTGGCTGAACTTCTTGCCTGCCACGCCACCGGAAGTCTGGCCATTGGGATGGAAGAAATGCGCATCGGCCGAACTCTCGTGGTTCATCACCAGCACGGCGCGGTTGGTCTCGGTGGCCGAGTAACGGCCGCTGGCGTTGATGTAGTACAGGTCCATGCCGTCGTGGTGATCGCCCACGCGCATGGTCCATTCGTCGGTCTCCGCACCGGTGTTGCTGTAGGCGGGGATGCTGGACACCAGCCGGTCGCCGGTGGCGTGCACCACGCTGTAGGTGTAACCGGCGGGCAGAACCACGTCGTCAAGCAGGCTCTTGTCGATGGCGGTGAAGCCGAGCGACGGGCCGGCGGGTGGTGCGGGAGCGGGCGCGGGCGCGGGTGCCGGTGCATCGCTGCCACCACCGCAGGCGGCCATGAAAGGAATGCTCGACAAAGCGGCCAGACCCACGCCACCGCGGATCAGGTTGCGGCGGGACATCGAGGCACGCTCGATCACCTGCTGGATGTGCTCGTTGGGGGACTCGTTGAAGTTTTCTTCGGGATCGTGGTGCGACATGGGGGCTCCGGGGGTTGCATGAAAAAGCCCCCGCAGTGTCTGTTTCAAACATGACCGTCCCGTGACTGTCGCAATGGCCGAGCAACGCGCTTCGGCATGCGCGTTGTCATCAAACCATCACATCGGGCGCACACCCTGGTGCGGCCCGCCGCTCAGACCGCCGGCAGGATGTCGAGCACCTTCTCGACCGGACGGCACAGCCGCGTGCCCAGCGGCGTGACCACGATGGGCCGGTTCATGAGGATGGGGTGTTCGACCATGAAGTCGAGCAGCTGGTCGTCGCTCCACTTCGGGTCGGCCAGGCGCAGCTCCTCGTAGGGCGGGGCCTTGCCGCGCAGGATGTCGCGCACAGAGCCGCCAGTGGCCGCCACCAATTGGACGAGCTTCTCGCGGCCCGGCGGCGTCTTGAGGTATTCGATGACCTCGGGCTCCAGGCCGCGTTCGCGCAACAGGGCCAGCACGTTGCGCGAGGTGCCGCAGGCGGGGTTGTGGTAGATCGTGATGTTGCTCATGGGATTCCGGGTTCAGGTGATCGGGGTGAGTTTGGCCACGCTGAGGGCCAGCCATTTGGTGCCGTGGCGCGTGAAGTTGACCTGGGCGCGCGCGTCGGCACCCGCCCCCTCCACCGCCAGTACCTTGCCCTCCCCGAACTTATTGTGGAACACGGTCAGGCCAGCGCGGATCTCGGTGCCCCGATCAGGCTCGGGCTCGGCCTGGCCCAGCCCCTTCGGGTCGCCACGCTCCTTGAAGCCGGGCGACCACGCGGGCTGCAGCGCGGCCGGTGCGCCAAAGCCGCCGCGTCGGCCGTTCTGCCACTGGCCACCACCGCCCATGCCACCGGGCGCAGCCCAGGCGGGCTGGGGTGGCGTGAGCCATTTCAGGCAGGCCTCGGGCAGTTCGTCGAAGAAGCGGCTCTTGAGGTTGTAGCGCGTCTGGCCATGCAGCATGCGGGTCTGCGAGTGGCTGAGGTACAGGCGCTTGCGCGCACGCGTGATC
Organism: Hydrogenophaga laconesensis; assembly: GCF_031457235.1. Lineage (NCBI taxonomy): Bacteria > Pseudomonadati > Pseudomonadota > Betaproteobacteria > Burkholderiales > Comamonadaceae > Hydrogenophaga > Hydrogenophaga laconesensis. The sequence goes on along the minus strand of NZ_JAVDWE010000003.1, from coordinate 293,654 downwards.
GCCACGTACATCAGGCGCCGCTCTTCCTCCAGGCCTTCCCGGTCGCTCATGGAGTTCTCGTGCGGGAAGAGCCCCTCTTCCATGCCGGTGATGAACACGCAGTCGAACTCCAGACCCTTGGCCGCATGCACCGTCATCAGTTGCACGGCATCCTGACCTGCCTGCGCCTGGTTGTCACCCGACTCCAGCGCGGCATGTGTCAGGAAGGCCGCGAGGGGGCTGAGCGTTTCACCCGTCTCGGCATCGGGCGCAAGGGGTTCGTCCAGCACCGGCAGGTTCGGGTCCAGGCCCTGGCTCGCCGGGCTTTGCGTGAGTGGTTTGCCCAGTTCGTCCACCGGCAATGCCACTGCATCGCGGCCGAAGCCCTCCACGCTCACGAAGCTTTCCGCCGCGTTCACCAGTTCCTCCAGGTTCTCCACCCGGTCCTGCCCTTCGCGCTCGGCGCGGTAGTGCTCGATGAGCCCGCTGTGCTCGAGCACGAGCTCGATGATCTCGCGCAGGGTGCTGCCTTCGGTCTGTTCGCGCACCACATCGAGCTTCGCGACGAATGCACCGATGGCCACGCCCGCCCGGCCGGTGACGGCACTCACCGCATCGTGAAGCGAACAGCCCGATGCGCGCGCCACGTCCTGCAGCTGTTCGATGCTGCGCGCACCGATGCCGCGCGGCGGGAAGTTGACGACGCGCAGAAAGCTCGTGTCGTCGTGCGGGTTCTCCAGCAGGCGCAGATAGGCCAAGGCATGCTTGATCTCGGCGCGCTCGAAAAAGCGCAGGCCGCCATACACGCGGTAGGGCATGCCGGCATTGAACAGCGCCGTCTCCACCACGCGGCTCTGCGCGTTGCTGCGGTAGAGCACCGCCATCTCGCTGCGCGGCACGTCTTCGCGCGCGAGCTGCTTCATCTCGTCCACCATCCACTGCGCTTCGGCGAAGTCGCTCACCGCTTCGTAGACGCGAACCGGCTCGCCTGCACCCGCGTCGGTCCGCAGGTTCTTGCCGAGGCGGTGCGTGTTGTGGCTGATCAGCTGGTTGGCCGAGTCGAGGATGTTGCTCACGCTGCGGTAGTTCTGCTCCAGCTTGATCTGGTGGCGCACCTGGAACTCGCGCACGAAGTCGGCCATGTTGCCCACGCGAGCACCACGGAAGGCGTAAATGCTCTGGTCGTCGTCACCCACTGCGAACACCGCGTTGCCCGAGGACGACAAGCCTTCGAGCGGCGGTGCGCTGAACATCTTGATCCAGGCGTACTGCAGGCGGTTCGTGTCCTGGAATTCGTCGATGAGGATGTGCCGGAAGCGCCGCTGGTAGTGCTCGCGAACCGGGTCGTTGTCGCGCAGCACTTCATAGCTGCGCAACATGAGCTCACCGAAGTCGACCACGCCCTCGCGCTGGCACTGCTCCTCGTAGAGCGCGTACAGCTCGATCTTCTTGCGCGTCTCTTCGTCGCGCGCCACCACGTCCTGCGGACGCTGGCCGTCCTCCTTGCAGCCACTGATGAAGTACTGGAGCTGCTTCGGCGGATAGCGCTCGTCGTCGACGTTGAACTGCTTGCACAGCCGCTTGATGGCCGATAGCTGGTCCTGCGTGTCCAGGATCTGGAAGGTGGCCGGCAGGCTGGCCAGCTTGTGGTGGGCGCGCAGGAAGCGGTTGCACAGCCCGTGGAAGGTGCCGATCCACATGCCGCGCACGTTGATCGGCAGCATGGCCGAGAGCCGCGTCATCATTTCCCTGGCAGCCTTGTTGGTGAAGGTCACCGCCAGAATGCCGCCGGGCGAGACCTGACCGCTCTGCAACAGCCAGGCAATGCGCGTGGTGAGCACCCGCGTCTTGCCCGAACCCGCGCCCGCCAGGATGAGCGCGTGCTCCGCCGGCAGCAGCACGGCAGAGGCCTGCTCGGCGTTGAGGCCCGCGATGAGGGGCGAGGAGGACGGAACGATGGGGTCTTCAAACAGCATCCACCGATTGTAGGAAGCCGACCTGCCCTCGGCGCCTCATACGGTGACCCGTATACACCTCATAACAAAAGGGATTGACGGGCAGCCCCACGCGGGCTCCTTGAGGTCGCTACAATCAGTCACCGGGCCCAAGATTCTTGCGCCCGGTTTCTTTTTGGGCTTTCGCGCCCGGAGAACCGGCCAGACCAAGCGCTCATCTGTTCAACAACAGCTTTCTGAAGCCTGGTTCTCAAATGGAAATCTTCGACTACGACAACATCCTGCTGCTGCCACGCAAGTGCCGCGTGGAAAGCCGCTCCGAGTGCGACGCCGGTGTGGAACTCGGTGGCCGCAAGTTCCGCCTGCCGGTGGTGCCCGCCAACATGAAGACGGTGGTGGACGAAAAGATCTGCACCTGGCTGGCGAAGAACGGTTACTTCTACGTGATGCACCGTTTCGACCTGGACAACGTGCAGTTCGTGCGCGACATGCAGGGTGCCGGCGTGTTTGCCTCGATCTCGCTGGGCGTGAAGGCGCCCGACTACGCCACGGTGGACACGCTGGTGGCCGAAGGCCTGGTGCCAGAGTACATCACCATCGACATCGCGCACGGCCACGCCGACAGCGTGAAGAACATGATCCGCTACCTGAAGGAGAAGCTGCCAGCGTCGTTCGTGATCGCGGGCAACGTGGCCACGCCGGAAGCGGTGATTGATCTGGAAAACTGGGGTGCGGACGCGACGAAGGTCGGCGTGGGGCCGGGCAAGGTGTGCATCACCAAGCTGAAGACGGGTTTCGGCACGGGCGGCTGGCAGTTGTCGGCGCTCAAGTGGTGCGCCCGCGTGGCGACCAAGCCCATCATTGCCGATGGTGGCATCCGCAGCCACGGCGACATTGCCAAGAGCATCCGTTTCGGCGCGACGATGGTGATGATCGGCTCGCTGTTCGCGGGGCACGAGGAGTCGCCAGGCAAGACCGTGGAGGTGGATGGCGAGCGTTTCAAGGAGTACTACGGCTCAGCCAGCGACTTCAACAAGGGCGAGTACAAGCACGTCGAGGGCAAGCGCATTCTGGAACCGGTGAAGGGTCCGCTGGCGAACACGCTGGTGGAGATGGAGCAGGACGTGCAGAGCTCGATCAGCTATGCGGGTGGCACGAAGCTGATGGACATCCGCAAGGTGAACTACGTGATCCTGGGTGGGGACAACGCGGGTGAACATCTCTTGATGTGAGATTGCCTCTAACGAGGCATTTCGTTTGACTACCTCGCGGTTCAGGAGCACCTGGGGCTCTGCTCCGCGAATGTCCCCCGGCGGCGGGAGGCCGCCTCCTCCTTTATTTCGCTGCGCAGAGCCCCAGGCACTCCTGAACAACAACGGCATTGGCGTGCCAACAGACCAAGCGCCAGCAAGGTCGTCGGTGATCGGGGTGGCCGGCGCAGCGGCATAAAAGGAGGAGAACCGGCGCAGCCGGTTCGGGGGACAGCCGCGGAACCGGCCACCCCTGTCGCCGACGACCGTCCTCGCCGGAAACGACCCTACAAGCCGAGCAACGACCGCACCAACCGGTGCAACCGCGACCGAGGATCGGCCAACGCATCGACGATGCTGAAATGGTTGATGCCCTTCAGGGACTCGCACACCGGCACCACCTGTTCACCCCACGCCTGCTGGATCAACCGGTTCTGGCGCAGGAACTCGCTGCTCTCCTCAGCGCCCACCACCGCCATCAACCCGCCCCGCCCCTCGCGCAGCGCGGGAGCGGGCAAACGGGCGGGACTCGCCTTCGCCACCTGCTCCGGCGTGAGGTGCAGCGACGCTTGCACCGACGGCGTGTGCATCACCGGCTCCAGGTCGAACAGACCCGACATCGCCATCGCGTTCTTCACCAGAGACACCGGCAGGTCATCGCCCACCCGCGTCCAGTCGCACGCCAGCATCATGGCCGCGAGATGGCCCCCGGCCGAATGCCCCACCACCGTGATGCGGTGCGGGTCGCCACCGTGTGCGCCGATGTGGCGGTACACCCACGCCAGTGTCTGCACCATCTGCAGGGTGATGTCGGGCACGGTCACCGCCGGGCACAGCGCGTAGTTCGGCACCACCACACAAGCGCCACGCTGCACGAACGGCGGTGCGATGAACGAGTGGTCCGACTTGTCCAGGCTGCGCCACCAGCCTCCGTGGATGAACACCAGCACCGGCGCCGGCGGCGTGCCCGGCTGACGCGGCGCGGGGAAGATGTCCAGCGTCTCGCCCGCACCGTGGCCGTAGCGCACATCGATCAGAGCACGTCCACCCGCACGCGCCTTTTCGGAATCGCGTGCCCAGCGCTCGAAATGTTGCGGATGCTCGGGCACGCGCGCCCGGTTGTTATGCTCGCGCTCAAGCCATTCGGCGTCGTACAGGGCTGGGGTCTTCATCGCGCGCATTGTGTCATGGGGTACCGCCACGGCGATGTGCGCCATTGCCACGATGCCGCCCTCCTTCACTCTCCTCACCTGCACACGACGTGAACACCGCCTCCACCCCGTCACTGCCCACCCGCATCGCCGTGCTCGGCATCGGCATGATGGGCTTTCCCATGGCCCGGCGCCTGTGCGAGGCAGGTTGCACCGTCAGCGCATGGAACCGTTCGCGCGCAAAGGCCGACAGGCTGCAGCCCTTCGGCGCCACCGTGGCCGACACGCCGGCCGAGGCGGTCGCCAACGTGGACGTGGTCATCACCCTGCTGGAACACGGTGGCGCGGTGGAAGACGTGCTGTTTCAGCAAGGCGCCATCGACGGCCTGCAGCCTGGTGCGCTGGTGGTGGACATGTCCTCCATCCAGCCGCGCCAGGCACGCGACCACGCGACACGGCTGGCCCGCCAGGGCGTACGGCATCTGGACGCCCCTGTCTCGGGTGGCACCGTGGGCGCCGAGAACGGCACGCTGGCCATCATGGCTGGCGGCGACGCGGCCGACTTCGAGCGCGTGCTGCCCGTGTTCGAGCTGCTCGGCAAGGCCGTGCACGTGGGCCCACACGGCGCGGGGCAGCTCGCCAAACTGGCGAACCAGATGATCGTGGGCATCACCATCGGTGCGGTCGCCGAAGCCCTGCTGCTGTGCGAGAAAGGCGGCGCGGACATGGCGAGGGTCAGGCAGGCCATCAGCGGTGGCTTCGCGGACAGCCGCATCCTGCAGGTGCATGGCCAGCGCATGGTCGAACGCGATTTCGCCAAGCGCGCCGCGATGACCGTGCAGCTCAAGGACATGCGCAACGCGCTGGCCACCGCTGGCGAGATCGGTTTCGAGGCGCCGATCACCAGCCTGTTCGAGCGACTCTTCTCAAGCGGCGTGGACCACGGCCTGGCCGACATGGACCACGCCGCGCTGTTCGTCGAACTTGCGCGCCGCAATGGCATGCATTGAGTACTTTTGCTACCATTTCCCGCTCGTGGGGACGTAGCTCAGCTGGGAGAGCGTCGCGTTCGCAATGCGAAGGTCGGGAGTTCGATCCTCCTCGTCTCCACCACCCCTCTTCCACCTTCCCAGGGCCCCTGCCTGATTTTTCAGCAACGCGTGGAAAGCCAGGCGGGGCGCAGGCCCCGGCACTTGTCCCAGTCGTTATCCACAAGCTTGGGCACAGTTGCTGGGGAGAAGCCCCTGCAGGGCTCACCCCGCCTTCGACTGCACGTCCAGCGCGCCTTCGATGCCCTGTTTTCGCAGCACCGCGCGTTGCACCTTGCCCGTGGCGGTCTTGGGCAGGGCGTCCACAAACTTCACGAAGCGCGGCTTGGCAAATCGGGGCAAGTGGGCGCTCGCGGTGCGCAGGATGTCCGCACCATCCAGCTGCGCGCCTGTCTTGGGCACGAGCGCAAGCATCACCTCGTCCTCACCGCCCGGCACGTCCGAAGGCACGGCATAGGCGGCCACCTCCTCGATGCCCGGGAGTGCGGCCACCACCTCTTCCACCTCGGTGGCCGAGATGTTCTCGCCGCGCCGGCGAATGCAATCCTTGATGCGGTCCACGAAGGTAACGAGGCCGTCTTCCTGCATGGTGCCGGCATCGCCAGTGTGGAACCAGAGGTTGCGCCAGGCCTCCACGGTCTTGGCGGGCGCATTGAAATAGCCCGCCATGAAGCCGAACGGCACCCTGGGCCGCACGAGGATCTCGCCCATCTGCCCGGCGGGCAGTGTCTCGTCGGTTTCCGGGTCGGCGATGCGCACCTCGAAGTGCTCCTCGTGCGTCCAGCCGGCCGCGCCCGGCACCGAACGCCCGATGCGTCCCCAGATCGGGATGTTGACTTCGGTCATGCCGAAGCCGGAGACGATGTCCTTCACCCCGAAGCGCTCGTGGAACTGCGCTTCGTGCTGCGCGAGATTGGGTGCGGTGAGCACGGCACGCAGGCAATGATCGCGGTCCTGTGGCCCGGGTGGCTGGTGCAGGATGAAACCGGCGGTGGCGCCCAGCAGATTGGTCACGGTGACGCGGTGCTCGCGGATGTCCGAGAGCCAGCTGCTGGCACTGAAACGTCGGCGCACGAAAGCGGGTATGCCGGCGAGCAGCGTGGCGCCCAGCTGCATGAAGAGACCATTGGCGTGGAACAGCGGCAGGCAGACGTAGTAGCGGTCCCGTGCGGTCAACTCCACACACTTGATGGCACCGATGCCGTACAGAGCGCAATGTGCATGCGGCATGAGCACACCCTTGCTCGGCCCACTGGTACCAGAGGTGTACATGATGCAGGCAATGTCCTCGGGCGCGGGGCCGGGGCCGCTCCAGTCGGGCTGCTGTGTCCAATCCGGCCAGGCCACGACCTCCCAGCGCGCGGGCAGCTTCTGATGATGGGTTGCACCGATCACGATCACGGTGCGCAGGTCCGGTACCTCATCGGCGATGGCGGTCAATGCCTCCAGCAGTTCCGCATCGACCACGACGCAGTTCAGCGCGGAATCGACCAGCTGGTGGCGCAGGAAACTGGCGCGCAGCTCGGTGTTGAGGAACACCGTGGTCGCGCCGAGCCGGCCCAGACCGAGCCAGGCGGTGGCGAACTCGCAGCCGTTGAACATGAACACGCCGACGCGGCCGCCACGCCGCACACCGAGCCGCTCGAAAAACCCGGCCGCGCGCAGGCTGTTCGTGTGCGCCTGGCCGAAGCTGAGTGAACCGCCTTCGCTGTCGGTAAGCCAGGGCGCATCGGGTGAGCGGGTGGCCAGTTCCTGGAGCGCGGCGGTCAGCAGCCAGCGGCGGGGGTTGTGAATCTCGCTGTACATGGTGGTGCGGTGTAAGGAAATCGTTCAGGGAATGGTGGTGTCGATCGGGTGCGTGGTGACCCAGGCCATGTCCTCGGGACGGACCATGACCGAGAGGCCGTTCCACATGGCCTCCAGCTCGGCCTGGTTGAGCCGGGCCTGGGCGGCACCGATCAGTTCGATCTGGCGCAGGGTGAGCGAGTCCAGCAGCGCCTGGCCGGCGGCGGTCAGGTGGTTCTGCCGCACGCGCCGGTCTTCGACGCTGTAGCGCTGTTCGAGCAGGCCCATGCTGGTGAGCTGGTTGGTGGTGCGCGAGAGCGCCTGGTTGCTGATGCGCAGCAGCGACATCAGCGAGCCCACGGTGATGCCAGGCACGCGCCCGGCGAAGTGCAGCACGCGGTGGTGGGGCCGGCCCAGGCCGTGGCCCACCAGCACCTGATCGGCAATGTCCGCCATCTGCAGGTGCACGAAAAACACGAGTTCCAGCGTGCGCATGGCGGAGCGCTCGGCATCAAGGTCGGGCGCGGACTTGCCGCTGCGGGGTTTGCGGGTGCGCGGGGCGGCGGCAGGTGTCGGCAAGGTCTTCTTGCGCGAGGCGCTGGGTGTGGTGCTCATGGGCGTGTCTCTTCCATCATTCGGCTCAACCAGCCGACATGATGCAACGCCTCGGCGGGCACGGGTTCCAGGGTCGATCGCATCAGGCTGTTCCAGCGGTTGAACCAGCCGAACAGCGCCACGATGGACACGATCTCGATCAGCTCGTCGTCCGAGAAATGCGGTCGCGCCGCCTCGAACGCCGGCCCCGCGTCAGCCACCGGCAGCGTGGCGCCCGCGCTGGCGATGCCGAGCGCGGCGCGTTCGCGCGCATTGAAGTGCCCGCTGCGACGGTGATCGGGCAACGCATCCAGCTGCACCCAGCCCACACCCGCATGCTGCGCCGCGTGAACCACATGCACCGCGCTGTACGTACAACGTGCACCCCGGCACGCCTCCGCCGCCAGCAGGAAACGCAGGCCGGGTTCGATCAACCCGTCGCCGCGCAAGGTGGTTTGCACCAGACCCAGCACCGCCGGCAGCACGCCGGGCTTGCGCGCCATGGTCAGCAAGGCGTTGGGCCGGTACCCGACAAAATTCACCAGATCCTCGAGTTGCGGGTTTTGCGAGCGAGGATCGTCGGCCGCCAGGGGCGCCATGCGCGCGGTGTCGGACAGGTTCATGCGTGTGTTCCTTCGTGCAGACCGGAGAGCATCGCCTCCAGCCGGTCGTCGATCTGGTCGCGGCCACCGCTCCACACCACACGGCCGCTGTCGAGCAGGCAGAAGCGCTTCGCCACCCGCCTGGGCACGCGGAAGTTCTGCTCCACCAGCAGCACGGCCACGCCGGAGCGGCTCACGAACTCGATGGCGGCAACGATCTGTTCGATGATGACCGGCGCGAGACCTTCGGTGGGCTCGTCCAGCAGCAGGTAGCGCGGGTTGGTGAGCAGCGCGCGGCCAATGGCGAGCATCTGCTGTTCCCCGCCCGAAAGCGAAGTGCCCTGCGCGCGACGGCGCTCGCGCAGTCGCGGAAAGAGGCTGTACACGCGCTCGATGGTCCAGTGGCCCGGCGGGTGGCTGAGCGTGGCGAGCAACAGGTTTTCCTCGGCGCTCAGGCCGCCGATGATGTCGCGGCTGTCGGGCACCAGCGCGATGCTGCGCCGGCTCGAATCGGGCAGCGAAAGGCCGGTGATGTCCGCGCCATCCAGCGTGCGCTGGCCCTGGCGCAGGGGGATCTGGCCCATCATTGCGCGCAAGGTGGTGGACTTGCCTGCGCCGTTGCGGCCCACCAGCGCCAGCACCTCGTTGGGCGCGCAGGCAATGGAGATGCCATGCAGGGCCTGCGCCTTGCCGTAGAACACGTCGGCGTCCGCGAGTTCAAGCATGGGTCGCCTCCGTGCCTTCCTCATCGCCGAGGTAGGCGCGCTTCACGCGTTCGTCGTTGCGAACCTCGGCGGGCGTGCCACGCATCAACACCTCACCCCCCATCATCACGACGATTTCGTCCGACAGTTTCATCACCACTTCCATGTTGTGCTCCACCAGCAGCACGGTGCGGTTCTCGCGCACGCGTTCGATGAGTTCCATGGTGGAAGCGATCTCGTTGTGACCCACACCGGCCAGTGGTTCGTCGAGCAGCAGAACGCGCGGATCGGCCATGAGCGCGAGCCCGAGCTCGACCGCACGCTGGCGACCATGGCTGAGCGTGGCCACCGGCATGTCGAGCACGTCGGACAGGCCCACGACGGCAGCCACTTCGCGCGCACGGTCACCCAGCTCGCTCCAGCGGTTCACGGGTCGCCAGAACGGCTGCAGGTTGAAGCGCGGCGGCTGCGCGGCCACGCGCAGGTTCTCGAACGTGGTCATCTCCTGGAAGAGGTTGATGATCTGGAAGCTGCGCCCCAGGCCGCGCCGCGTGCGACCCGCCACTGGCAGGCGCGTGATGTCGTCACCCCAGAGTTCGACACGGCCCGACTTCATCGGCACGCGACCACTGATCGCGTTGAGCAGCGTGGTCTTGCCTGCGCCATTGGGGCCGATCAGCGCCACCGTCTTGCCCGCAGGCACGTCCAGCGCCACGTCATTGAGCGCCACGAAGCCATCGAACTCGACCGTGACACCCGAGCAGGCGATCGCGTTGGTGTGGGAGGCCGCGCTCATCGCTTGCTCCACCAGTGCAGCGCGGTGCCGGCCAGCCCCTGGGGCAGGAACAGCGTGCACAGGATGAACACCAGGCCCACCAGGCCGTACCAATAGTCCGAGTACGCGGCCAATACCTCGCGCAGCACCTCGAAGAACGCGACACCGACAATGGGCCCGAGCAAGGTGCCGCTGCCGCCGAGCAGGGTCATGATGAGCACATCGCCCGAGGTCTTCCAGTTCAGCATCTGCGGGCCGGTGTACATCATCAGCGAGGCCAGCAGGCCACCCGCCACACCGGAGAGCCCGCCCGACAAGGCCATGGCCGTCTGGCGCAGCGGCCGCACGCCAAAGCCCAGTTGCTCGGCGCGCACCGGGTTCTGCCGCACCGCCTGGAAGGCCTGGCCCAGCGGTGAACGGCGCAACACCCAGCAGGCCAGCACCACCACCACGAACACCGCGAACACCACCCAGAAGAAGTTGGCGTTGTTGAAGAAATCGACCTCGCCCCACACCGGCCGTGCGACACCGGGCAGGCCGTCCACCCCACCCGACAGGCCACGCAGGCGCGTGAGCATGAGGATGGACATCAGCTCGGCCAGCATGAGCGTGAGCAGCGAGAAGAACAGACCGGTGATGCGGCTGCCGATCAGGCTCACCACCCAAGCGCACAGCGCACCGAGCAGACCGGCAGCCACCAGGCCCGCACTGAACGGCAGGCCACCGTGCATCTGCGCCCAGGCCATGCCGAAGGAGCCCATGCCGAAGAAGGCCGCGTGTCCGAAAGACAGGATGCCGGTGGTGCCGAACACCAGGTCATAGCCCAGCGCGAAGATGGACCACACCATGATCAGGCAGGCGACCAAGAGGATGCCTTCGTCGCGCGTGCCGATGCGCAACGCCACGAGGATGGCCATGGCCAGCAGGCACAGGCGGATGTCCAGTCGTTCCAGACGGTTCACAGGAATACCTCCGTGCTTTGCACTGCGGTGCTCATGCCAGTCGCTCCTTCTTGCTGAACAGGCCCTGTGGACGCAGCAGCAGCGTGGCGATCAGCACGGCATAGGTCAGGGTATCGATCCAGTCGGGCAGGTATTGCTGGCCGAAGGCGCGTGTCATGCCGATGAGCAAGGCACCCACCACCGCGCCGCGGATGTTGCCCAGACCGCCGATGATCACCACGATGAAGCAGTCCAGGATGATGGTGCCGCCCATCTGCAGCTGAATGGGCAGCATGGGCCCAGCCATGGCACCGCCCAGGCCTGCCAGCGCGGCACCCACCGCGAACACCGCCGTGCGAACGTGGTCCACGCGCACACCGAGCGTGGCCGCCATCAACGGGTGCGTGCTGCAGGAGCGGATCACCAGGCCGATGCGCGAGCGCTCGATGCCCAGCAGCAGCACCGCCATGGTGAGCAGGCCGACGAAGATCACGAACAGCCGGTAGCGCGAGACGTCGGTGTCGAACAGCGACACGCTGCCCGAAAGCCAGCCTGGCACCGCGATGCTCTTGCCGCTCAGGCCCCAGGTGGCGCGCACCACCTCTTCCAGCACCAGTATCAGGCCGAAGGTGATGAGCAGCTGGAACTCGTGCGGCGCCTTGTAGATGGGGCGCAGCGTGAGCCGTTCGATCAGCACGCCCACCAGCGCCAGCAGCACCGGCACCAGCGCCAGCGCCCACCAGAACCCCAGCCACAGCGCGATCTGGAACGCCAGGTAGGCGCCCAGCATGTAGAGCGCGCCATGGGCGAAGTTGATGATGCGCAGCATGCCGAAGATCAGCGTCAGCCCTGCGGCCAGCAGGAACAGCAGCATGCCGATGCTCAGACCGATGACGAAGGTGGACATGGGCGGCCCGATGCGTCGCTCAGTTGCAGGCCTTGAAGAGGTCCTGCGAGGTGAAGGTCTCGGTGACCTTCATCGTCACCGCCGGCATGCCGGCGCCACCGGCCACCGCGGTGCCGAACAAGCCCATCTGATCGGCCTGGTTGTCGCAGGCGCGCATGCGCTTGACACCTTCCACCGAATCGTTGCGCACGCTGGTGCGGAAGGCATCGACCCATTTCTCCTTGTCCCACACACCGGTGCTCTCCACCACATCGAGCCACCAGCTCATGCCGTCGTAGGCCTCGCCCGCGTACTGGCTGGGCAGCTCGCCGTACCTGGCGCGGTAGGCGGCCACGAAGCGCTTGTTGCGCGGCGTGTCCTGCGTGAAGTGGTAGCGCAGGGTCGAGTGCACGCCGAGCGCGCCCGTTCCACCCACGGCCTGGCCCTGCGTCTCGTCCATCAGCATGGTGCCCATCACCTTCATCTTGGTCGGCAGCCCCACCTCGCCGCCCTGTTTGAGCGAGGTCGTCACGTCGCCGCCCACCACGATGAGCGCCAGGCCGTCGGCGCCCGACTTCATGGCCTTGTCGAGCAGGATCGCGTAGTCCTTGGTGCCGATGGGCGTGAAGTCGATGCCTGCAACGGTGATGCCCTTGCTTTCCAGGTCGGCCTTGAGCGCAGCCCACATGTCGCGGCCCACCTGGTAGTCGGAGACGATGCCGTACACCTTCTTCACGGCCTGGCGCCTGGCGAACTCGCCGATCATGCGGTTCTCCATCGCCACGGTGTTGGAGGTGCGGAAGGCGTAGCGCGTCTTGTCGGCGCCAGTGATGCGGTCGTCGGCCGACAGCGTGATGATGTGCGGCACCTTGCGCTGCTCGGTCAGCTTCATGATGGCCAGCGTCGAACCCGAGCTCACCTCGCCGAACAGGGTGTGCGTGTCCCGCGCCAGTGCGCGGGTGGTCTTCTGCACCGCCACCTGGGTGGAGGTTTCGGTGTCTTCCCACACCACCTCGATCGGCTTGCCGAGCACGCGGTTGTTGCGTTCCTCAAAGGCGATGGTGGCGCCGCGGCGCATGTTCTCGCCAATGATGCCGAAAGCGCCGCTCAGCGGCACGATGCCGGCGATGCGGAAGGCGTCCTGCGCCAGCGCCGAAGCGCCGCCCCGCATGCAGCCCGCCGCCAGTGTGGCCAGGCGCAAACGCGATGCGAGTGTTCGTTTCATGACTTGTCTCCTGTTTGTGATGCCGTTGCGGTCGAGCGCATGTCGATACACCCGATTTCGAGATATACCAACATTGTTGTTATATCTGTGGTGGCGGAGATGAGCACCGGGGTTTTCCCGGAGGCGTCTGGCAGACCGCCGATTACCATGGCCCTCGCTTCATCCACCCTCATCACGCAAAGGATTCGCATGGCTTCCGAGACAACTTCCAGGGTCGCGCTGGTCACGGGCGCGGGCAGCGGCATCGGCCGCGCCGTGGCGCTGGGCCTCCTGAAAGACGGGTACCACGTGGTGCTCACCGGCCGACGCATCGAACCCTTGAACGACGTGGCCGAGATCGCCAGGGCCGCAGGGCAACACGCCAGCGCGATCACCGCCGACGTGCGCGACGAGCACAGCGTGCAGGCCCTGTTCGACGAGATCGAGAAGCGCCATGGCCGGCTGGACGTGCTGTTCAACAACGCCGGCGTGAATGCCCCCGCCGTGCCGATGGACGAACTGCCCGTGGACCGGTGGAAGGATGTGATCGATACCAACGTGACCGGCGTCTACCTCTGCGCGCGCGCCGCCTTCGCCCTGATGCGCCGCCAGCAGCCGCAAGGCGGCCGCATCATCAACAACGGGTCCATCTCGGCGCACGCGCCACGTCCGTTCAGTTGCCCCTACACCGCCAGCAAGCACGCGGTGCTGGGCCTGACCAAGACCATCGCGCTGGATGGCCGCGAGCACAACATCGCCTGCGGGCAGATCGACATCGGCAACGCGCTCACCGACCTCTCATCGCGCATGACCCAGGGTGTGCGCCAGGCCAACGGCAGCATGGCGACCGAACCGATGATGGACGTGCAGCACGTTGCCGAGGCCGTGCGCTACATGGCCGGCCTGCCGCTGTCGACCAACGTGCTGAACATGACGGTGATGGCCACCAGCATGCCCTTCGTGGGCCGGGGTTGACGGCCCCTTCCTACAGCGGGACCGGAGCCCGCTGACACACCCCGCGTGCGCGCCATGGACACTGGCGCCATGCCCGCGAAACTCACGTACGCCCATGACGACACCCCCGGCTGGCGCCGCATCAGGCGGGGTGGGGGCTTCGCGTATGTGAATGCCGCGGGTCGCGCCATCCGCGACGCACGCCAGATCGACCGCATCCGGCGCCTGGCCATTCCACCCGCCTACACCGAGGTGTGGATCTGCCCGAGCGAGCGCGGCCACATCCAGGCCACCGGTCGCGATGCTCGGGGTCGCAAGCAGTACCGGTACCACGCCGACTGGCAGGCCCAGCAGGAGCAGGAGAAGTTCGACCGCATGCGCGAGTTCGGCCGCAGCCTGCCGCGCATCCGCCGCGCCGTCACGCGCGATCTGAAAAGCCGCACCCTGACGCAGGACACGGTGGTGGCGGCCATCGTGCGGTTGCTGGACCGCACCGCGCTGCGCGTGGGCAACGCCGAATACGCGGCCGAGAACGGCTCCTTCGGTCTGACCACGCTGCGCGACCGGCACGTCCGCACGCGTGCCGACGAACTGGTGATCCAGTTCCGGGGCAAGAGCGGCGTAGAGCAGAAGGCCCGCGTCACCGACAAGGCCACCGCACGCATCGTGAAACGCTGCCAGGACCTCCCCGGGCAGCAGCTTTTCCAGTACATCAACGACGAGGGGCAACGGCGGCAGGTTCGCTCGAACCACGTCAACGACTACCTGCGCCGGGTCAGTGGCCACGATTTCACCGCCAAGGACTTCCGCACCTGGCACGCGAGCGTGATGGCACTGGAACTCACCGCTGGTCTGGCCCTCTCGACAACGCCCGGCGCGAAGCCGACGAATGCTGCCGTGGTCGAGATCGTGCGCCAGGTGGCCCGCCAGATCGGCAACACGCAGACTGTGTGCCGGCGCTTCTACATCCACCCCGCCGTGCTGGAGTCGATCCTGGACGGTCCGGCGAACAAGGAAAGCAGCAGCAGCACCGAGAGCGAGTTGCTGCGCCTGCTCTCGCGGCGCCGAAAGGCAGCCGCGTGAGCCCTCAGGACACCGGTGCGAGATTGCCGCCCAGCACCTTCCACAACGCCACACGGTTCGCCTGCTCGGACTGCCTCAGCGCGATAAGCGCCTGCTGCGCGGCGTACAGGCTGCGCTGCGCGTCGAGCACCGTCAGGTAGTTGTCCACGCCCGAGGTGAAGCGCGCCTCGGACAGCTGGAAGGCGCGCGCGTTCGCATCCACCACGGCCAGCTGTGCGTCCAGCCGCTGCTGCCATTGCGCGCGCTCGGCCAGCGCGTCGGACGCTTCCCGGAACGCCGTCTGGATGGCCTTCTCGTACTGCGCCACGGCAATGTCGCGGTTGGCCTGCGCCACATCGACGGAGGCCCGCGCGCTGCCGCCATCGAAGATGGGCCAGCGGATCTGCGGCACGAAGCTCCAGGTGTTGTTGCCGCTGCCGAACAGGTTGTCCAGCTCACGGCTGCCGGTGCCGATGCTGGTGCTCAGGGTGATGGTGGGGAACAGCGCCGCGCGCGCCGCCGCCACGTTGGCCGAGAGCGCCTGCAGGTTGAATTCGGAAGCCCGCACATCGGGACGCGCCAGCAGCAGGCTGGAAGGCAGCTCGGCCGGCAACGCCATCAGGCGGGCCGGCGCGGCGGCCGCCTCGGCGCGCAGCGTGTCGGCGTTCGGCAGCCACTCAGGGCGCAGGCCGCTGCCCACCAGGGCGTCGAGTGCGTTGCGGTCTTTCGCCACCTGGGTGGTGAAGGCCGCCACATCGCCACGCGCGGTTTCCACGGTGATGCGGTTCTGCGCCAGCACCAGGCCTGACGTGCTGCCCAGCTGGTGCATGCGCTCGGTGAGCTGGTAGGCCTTCTCGCGGCTGGCCAGCGTGTCGCGCGCCAGTGCCAGGCGCGCTTCGTTGGCGGCCAGATTGAGCCAGGCGTTGGTGACATCGGCCACCAGCGTGATGCGCACATTGAGCTGGTTCTCCTGCGATTGCAGGAACTGCTGCAGCGCCGCGTCGTTGAGGTTGCGCACACGCCCCCAGAAGTCGAGCTCGAAGCTGGTGATGGCGAGCTGCGCGGTGTACTGCGTGGACGTGGTCGACACGCCGGTGCTCGACAGATCGGCCGACGTGCGGCTGCGGCTGCCCTGCGCGGTGGCGGCCACGGTGGGCAGTTGCGCCGCACTGGTGATGCCGTACTGCGCACGCGCACGCTCGATACTGGACAGGGCCACGCGCAGGTCGCGGTTGTGGGTGAGGGCCTGTGCGATCGTCTGGCGCAGGCCCGGGTGCTGCACCCAGGCCAGGCGCTGCGCGATCTGCAACGACTCTGCACCGGTCTCGCCCGCGGCCAGCGGTTGGCCCAGCGTGGGCGCAACCACGCCCTGCACGTCGGGCTTCGCGGGCGGCTGCACGGCGCAGCCGGCCAGCAGCAACGCCGTGACCAGCGCAGACAAAGGAAGTCCCATGCTTCTGGTTGCACGCATCATGCTTCTCCCTGATGCGAGAGCGACGGCGCCGCCATGGGTGCAGGCTCCGCCGCTTTCGAACGGCGCCGGTTGACCCAGTTGCGCACCAGCAGGAAAAACACCGGCACGAAGAACAGCCCCAGCGCGGTGGACAGCACCGTGCCACCCAGCACCGCGGTGCCGATGGCCTGGCGGCTCGCTGCGCCCGGGCCGGTGCCAAGAGCCAGCGGCAGCACGCCGAAACCAAAGGCCAGCGAGGTCATGAGAATGGGGCGCAGGCGCCGGCGGACGGCTTCCAGGGTGGCGTCGAACACGCTTCTCCCCTGCTCCTGCAACTGCACGGCGAACTCAACGATCAGGATGGCGTTCTTGGACGCCAGGCCCACCGTGGTGAGCAGGCCCACCTGGAAGTACACGTCGTTCGACATGCCCCGGAAGTAAGTGGCCAGCAGCGCCCCCACCACACCGAGCGGCACGGCCAGGATCACCGAGAACGGCACGCTCCAGCTCTCGTACAGTGCCGCCAGGCAGAGGAACACGAACAGGATGGAGATGGCGTAGAGCAGCGGCGCCTGCGCGCCCGACTGGCGTTCCTGCAGCGACGCGCCCGTCCACTCATAACCGATGCCCGCCGGCATCTCGGCCATGATGGCCTCGACCGCGCGCATCGCTGCGCCCGAGCTCACGCCGGGTGCGGTGTTGGCGATCATCTCCATGGCCGGTGAACCGTTGTAGCGCAGCAGTTGCGGTGCGCTGCTGGTCCAGGCGGTGGAGGTGAAGGCCGACATGGGCACCATCTCGCCGCTGCGGTTGCGCACCGTCCACTGGCCGATGTCCTGCGGCAGCATGCGGTACGGCGCATCGCCCTGCACATAGACGCGCTTGACGCGGCCGTTGTGCACGAAGTCGTTCACGTACGAGCCCCCGATGGCACTGGAGAGCACCGCGTTGATGTCGCTCGTGGCCAGGCCCAGCGCCGCCGCCTTGCGGTCGTCGACCAGCACCTTGAGCTCCGAGGTGACGTCGAAGTCCGTCGTGCGCATGTTGGTGAGTTCCGGGTGCTCGCGGGCCAGCTCGATCACGCGGTCCTTCGCGGCGCGCAGCGCGTCGTTGCCCAGACCGTTGATGTCCTTGAGCATGAAGTTCACGCCAGCGTCCGAGCCGAGGCCGCGCACGGCCGGTGGTTGCGAAACGAAGATGCGCGCCGAGCGGATGCGAGAGAGATCGCGCGTGGCCTTGCGCGCGATGGCTTCAGCGCTCTGTTCCTGGTTCGGGCGGTCGTCCCAGGGCTTGAGGCGCACGAAGATCGTGCCCGAACTCTGGTTGCCGCTGTTGCCTGCCAGCGAGTTCACGCGCAGCACGTCGGGCTGGGCGATGAAGTAGCGCGTGATGTCCTGCAGCACCACTTCGAGCTGCGCGTCGGAGGAGCCGGCGGGCATGGTCACACTGGCGGTGATGAAGCCCTGGTCTTCGATCGGCAGGAACGAGGTCGGCAGCTTCTGGAACAGCAGCACCACGCCGCCAATGAGCAGTGCAAACACCAGCATCACGCGCTTGCTGCGCACCAGCAGCTTGCCCACAACACCCTGGTAGCGCGTGGCGTTGCGGTCGAAGCCGGCGTTGAAGCCACGGAAGAAGCGGTCGACCCAGCCCAGCAGGCCCTTGCGCGGCGGTGCTCCTTCGTGCAGGTGTTCGGTGGGCTTGAGAATGGTGGCGCACAGCGCCGGTGTGAGCGTGAGCGCCACCAGCACCGAGAACGCCATGGCCGAGACGATGGCGACGGAAAACTGCCGGTAGATCACACCCACCGAGCCGGAGAAGAACGCCATGGGAATGAACACCGCCGACAGCGTCAGGCCAATGCCCACCAGCGCGGGTGTGATCTCGGCCATGGACTTGATGGTCGCCTCCTTCGCGGGCAGGCCTTCCTGGTGCATCACGCGTTCCACGTTCTCCACCACCACGATGGCGTCGTCCACCA
This sequence comes from Hydrogenophaga laconesensis, assembly GCF_031457235.1. NCBI lineage: Bacteria > Pseudomonadati > Pseudomonadota > Betaproteobacteria > Burkholderiales > Comamonadaceae > Hydrogenophaga > Hydrogenophaga laconesensis. The sequence continues at coordinate 275,329 of NZ_JAVDWE010000003.1, read as the reverse complement.
GCAGGCCGATGGCCAGCACCATGGCGAACATGGTCAGCATGTTGATGGAATAGCCCAGCACCGAAAGCACGCCGAATGTACCGAGCAGCACCACCGGCACGGCGATGGCGGGGATCAGCGTGGCGCGCAGGTTCTGCAGGAACACGTACATCACGATCACCACCAGCAGCATGGCCTCGGCCAGCGTGATGGCGACCTCCTTGATCGACGCGCGGACGTAGGGCGTGGAATCGGAGCTGATCACGCCGGTGATACCGTCGGGGAAAAACGGCGCAAGTTCGGCCATCTTGGCGTTGACGGCGTTGGCCACCGCCATGGCATTGGCGCCATCGGCCAGCACCACACCAATGCCGGCGCCCGGCTGGTTGTTCAGGCGCGACTTCACCGTGAGGTTGTCGGCATCCAGTTCCACGCGGGCCACATCGCCCACGGTGACCACCGATCCATCGGCGGCCGCCTTGAGCACGATGCCCTGGAACTCCTCGACCGTCTTGAGCTTGGTGCGCGCGGTGATCGTCGCGTTCAGCATCTGGTCCTTGACCGCGGGCAGCGCGCCCAGCTGGCCGGCCGAGACCTGGGCGTTCTGCGAGTTCAGCGCGGAGATGATGTCCGAAGGCATCAGCGCGAACTGCTCCAGCTTGCCAGGATCCATCCAGATGCGCATGGCATAGCTGGTGCCGAACACGCTCACGTCGCCCACGCCATCGATGCGCGAGATCACATCGACCACATTGCTGGTGATGTAGTCACCGATCGCCACCTGCGTCACCGACGGATCGGGTGAGGTGAACACATAGGTCATCAGGTTGTCCTGACCGCCCTTGTTCACGAACACACCCCGGCTCTTTACCGCCTCGGGCAGGCGGTTCATGGCGGTCTGCAGCCGGTTCTGCACCTGCACCTGTGCCACGTCGATGTCCGTGCCCGGGGCGAAGGTGAGCTGCGTGCGCGAGCGGCCGGCGGAGTCGCTGGTCGAGCTCATGTAGAGCACGTTGTCGATGCCCTTGAGCTGCTGTTCGATCACCTGCGTCACCGAGTCGGCCACGGTTTCGGCCGAGGCGCCGGTGTAGGTGGTGTTGATCGACACACGCGGTGGCGCGATGTCGGGGTACTGCTCCAGCGGCAGGGTGAAGATGGACATCGCTCCGGCGAGCATGACCACGATGGACAGCACCCATGCGAAGACGGGGCGGTGGATGAAGAAATGGGCCATGGTGCGCGATCAGGGCTTGGGCGCAGCGGAAGCCGCCGGCGCCTGACCGGCCGGTGTGGCGGGCTTGTCTTCGACCACCCGGTTGCCGTTCATGCGCATGGCCACTGGCGTCACGGCCTGACCGACACGGGCCTTCTGGAAACCGTCGACCATCACGCGGTCACCGGCCTTCAGGCCTTCGAGCACCAGCCACTGGGAGCCCAGCGCCTGGCCGAGCCGGATCGGGCGCTTCTCGATCTTGTTCTCGGCATTGATGATCTGCACGCTGGGCTTGCCCGCCGGGTCGCGCTGCACCGCCTGCTGGGGCAGCACGATGGCCTCGCTGGATTCACCGGTGGCCAGCTGGGCACGCACATACATGCCGGGCATCAGCAACCGGTCGGGGTTGGGAAACACCGCGCGCAGCGTGATCGCCCCGGTGGTCTGGCTCACGGTGGCGCCAGTGAACTGCAGCTTGCCCGCATGCGGGTACTGGCTGCCATCCTCCAGCGCCAGGCGCACCGGCGCGCCGCTGCTTTCGACCTTGCCGAACACGCCGGCCTGCCACTGACGGCGCAGCTCCAGCAGTTCCGAGCTGGACTGGGTGATGTCCACGTGGATGGGATCGAGCTGGCTGATGGTGGTCAGCGCCTGGGCCTGGTTCGCGGTGACCAGCGCACCTGGCAGCACCACGGAGAGTTCGGTCTGCCCGCTGATGGGCGCGGTGATGCGGCTGTACTGAAGGTTGATGCGGGCATTTTCCAGCGCCGCCTGTGCCACCGCCACATCGGCGGCCGACTGGGCCACCTGGGCCTGGCTTTCGTCGAAGACCTGGCGGCTGATGGCGTCGATCTTCACGAGCTCGGCGTTGCGCTCGGCATTGGTGCGGGCGGTCTGCGCGGTGGCACGCGCCCTGGCCAGGGCCGCCTCCGCGCTCTTGACGGAGGCCTCCAGGGTGCGCGAGTCGATCTGGTACAGCGGCTGCCCTGCCTTGACCATCGCGCCCTCGGTGAACAGGCGCTTTTGCAGGATGCCCGACACCTGGGGCCTCACTTCCGCGCTCTGCGAGGCCCGCGTGCGGCCCGCCAGCTCGGTGTGCAGGCCCTGGGTCTGCAGCACCACCGCGAGGTAACCCACCGGGGGGGCCGCCGGGGCGGCCGCAGGGGTCTTTTTGTCACCACAGGCGACCAGCGCCAGGACAGCGGCAACCAGAAGCCCGCCCGCCAGGAGGCGCGGCAGGCGGGACGTAACAGGAGTCGTCAATGGCATGGGAATCCAGGCAAAGCAGAGCGGGCGTGGGGTGAGAGCGCGCAAGCGCGCCGAGGTTCCGTGAGCGGAATGACCCGCGACCCGGCATTTTGCGCACGCGAACGTGTCTGGAATGTAAACGTCCCCGAAGCACCATGAAAAATCCACAATCCGAGAAAAACTGCATTCCTGACCGGGTCCGACCGATTTCATGTCCCGTTTGCGGCAGTTTTTACGCGCCGGTCGCCATCCCCCGGCGCAGGGCCCGGCACGCCCCATGCCGCTGAGGCCGTTCACCTCGTCACCACACAGGAGAACGCCATGCCCAGGACCACGCTCGAGAAACAGAAGTCCATCCACGAGACCCAGGATCGGCTCGACCAGCGGAAAAAGCGGGAACCGGCCACAACGAAGCGCCCACCCCAGACCGGTGCGCGCGCCCAGCCGACCCAGATGCCGACGCAACACATCCAGGCGGACGACACCGAGTCGGATCTCGAACTCGAACCCCGCTTCCTCGCGCCAGACTACCTGGGCAGCCAGAAGCTGCAGGGTCAGGTGGCGCTGATCACCGGCGGCGATTCCGGCATCGGCCGCGCGGTGGCGGTGCTGTTTGCGCGCGAGGGGGCCGACGTGGCCGTCACCTACCTCACCAACACCGAGGACGCCGAGGAAACGCGGCGCTGCGTGGAGGCCGAGGGACGCCAGTGCCTGCTGCTCCAGGGGGACGTGAAAGACCCCGCCTCGTGCGAACAGGCGGTGAACGACACCGTGAACACTTTTGGCAAGCTGAACGTGCTGGTCAACAACGCCGCGTTCCAGAAACATGCCGACTCGATCGAGGACATCGATGAGGACCGGCTGCGCGAGACCTGGGACACCAACCTGGGTGGCTATTTCCGCATGACGCGCGCCGCCCTGCCCCACCTGCGGGAAGGCGCCTGCATCATCAACACCGGGTCGGTGACGGGCCTGCGCGGCAGTGCCCACCTGCTGGACTATTCGGCCACCAAGGGCGCCATCCACGCCTTCACCAAATCGCTGGCGAGCAACCTGCTGCCGCGCGGCATCCGCGTCAACGCAGTCGCTCCCGGCCCGGTGTGGACGCCGCTCAACCCGACCGATCTGCCTGCCGAGAAGGTGGCGCAGTTCGGGGAGAAGACCGATTTCAGGCGCGCCGCCCAACCCGAGGAGCTCTCGCCAGCCTATGTCTTCCTGGCATCGCCGAGCTGTGCGGGCTACATCACCGGTGTGGTGCTGCCCGTCACCGGCAGCGTGGACGCGATCTGAGGGACGCCGGTCTCAGGCCGGTGCCACGGGGGATTCCGAGACCACCAGCTCCTCGCGGCGCTGGTCGATCTCGCCTTCCAGCCGGACCCAGTCCAGCGCCAGCCCGTCCAGCTTCTGGAACAGGTGGGTGTCCTCCCAGGCCATGTGCCGCATGGCGTGCTGGCACAGCGCCAGGAATCGCACGGCGTGGCGATCGTCATCGGGCCGGAGCGTGCGCAAAGGGTTGAGCAAGGCATGCAGGCCGGCCAGCCCCACCTCGGCGACGTCGACCGTGCGCCGGCCCACACCATCCATCGCGTCGCGCAGTGCCGGGTACAGCAGTTCCTGCTCCAGGGCGGCGTGCACCGTGAGTTCGTCGAGCACATGCGCCACCACGGCTTCGCGGGCGTCGGCTTCCATGACCGGATCGAGCTGCTCGAACTGGTGGCGGGCCTGCCAGACACGCCGGATATCGGACCGAAGCCCTTCCAGCACATGGATGCGCGCGGCGTGCGACACCTCATCGGGCATACGGTGACCAGGTTCGTCGTATGGGCTCATGAGCGTCCTTTCAGGAAAGGGAAGGGTCATCGGGCCGACCGCGTGCCGGCGGGCGCGCGCCGGGCCACGGCCTCGCTCCAGCCATAGGCCGGCAACGCCAGCACCAGAGGCAGCAGGTAATAGGCCGCGCGGTAGGCGAGCACGACCGCCAGCACCTCGGAGGTGGGCAGCGTGCCGGCGAGCACGGCCACGAACACCGCTTCCAGCACACCCAGGCCGGCGGGCACGTGGGTGATCACCCCGGCCACCGCGGCCATCAGCAAGGCGCCCAGCACCACCGGGTAGTCCACGCGCCCGGCAAACAGCACCCACACGATGGCGCCCATCAGCATCCAGCTCGCGCCACCGGCCATGGCCTGCACCACGGCCAGCCGGCCGTCGGGCAGTTCGAGTTCGTGCCCGCGCCACGCCAGCGTGCGCCGCCGCGACCACGTGCACAGCACCAGGTACAGCGCCGCGAGCGCGAACATGGCCGCGCCAATCATGCGCAGCAGCACGTCGCTCATCGCCCATTCGCCCGGCAGCTTCGGGGGCGCCCCCATCAGCACCACACCGGACACCCAGAAATAGCCCAGCCAGTTGGTGGTCATGCTCATGGCGATCACCTTGGCCACGGTGGCACCGCTCACGCCCCAGCGCGTGTACAGGCGCAGGCGCATGGCAAAACCGCCCACCAGCGCCCCGAAGTTCAGGTTGAACGCGTAGCTGATGGCCGCCGTGACCAGGGTGAGTTGCACCGACAGGCCATGGCGCGTGAGGTGTCGGCCCACGAGATCGAAGCCGGCGTACACCACATAGCTCACCGCCGCAATGCCGGCGGCCAGCGCCAGCCTTTCGGGCGACATCTTCTGCAGCGAGGTCCACACCTGCGGCCAGTCCACCGAACGCGCCTGCTGCGCCACCAGGGCGAGCACCAGCGCGGCCAGCGCCCAGGGGGCGATGCGTCTGGTCCACGTCCACGCGTTGCGCGCCAGCGGGCCCAGGGTGTTGCCGGCCCCCTGGGTACCACGAGCGGCCGCGCGGGAACGGCTGGATGCCGCGCTCATGCCGACGGCTCCGCGCTGATCGGCACCACCCGGGGTGTGCGCACCGACGAGGACTGCCGCATCCAGTCCGGGAAACGGCGCAAGGCGTGGAACACCACCATGCTGCGCACCACGATCCAGGCCGAGCGCAACCGCCCCGGCACAGGCAGCTCCACTCGCTGGCAGCATGTCTCCAGCAGGTCGTCGATGCGCTCGCGCAGGTGGCGCGCGAAGGCCTCGTCGCGCACGACCACGTTGGCCTCCAGGTTCAGGCTCAGGCTGGTCGGGTCGAGATTGCTCGATCCGACGGTGGCCCACTGGTCATCGATCACGGCCACCTTGCCATGCAGTGGGCGCTCGTTGTATTCATAGATGCGCACACCGGCACGGATCAGATGGCGGTAGAGCAGTTCACTCGCGCGCTTGACCCACAGCATGTCGGGCCGACCCTGCAGGAACAGGTCCACCTGCACGCCGCGACGTGCGGCGCGGCGCAGATCGCGCAGGAAGCGGTAGCCGGGGAAGAAATACGCGTTGGCGATCAGGATGCGCTTGCGCGCGCTGCGGATCGCGGCCCGGTAGTGGCGTTCGATGTCGGTGCGGTGGGCGTTGTTGTCGCGCGTGACGAAGGCGGCCAGCGCCCCATCGCCCGTCAGCTCTTCCACGCCCTGGCGGCGCAACGCCGCGCGCCAGCGCCTGAGCCACTGGCCGCGCGCCGGCTGGGGCGACTCGATATTGGCACGGCAGAACGCCTGGATCTGCCCCACCAGCGGGCCTTCGACCTCGACCGCGTAGTCCTGTTTGGACAGCTCGCCGTATTCCATCAGGTGGTCGATCGAGTAATTGATGCCGCCGACGAAAGCGACCTTGCCGTCCACCACCACGATCTTGTTGTGCATGCGGCGCAGCAGGTTCACGCGCGCCCCGAGCACGCGCTGCACCGGCTCGAAGGCCCGCAGCTGCACACCGGCGTCGAGCAGCGGCTTGGTGAACGATGCCGGCAGGTCGGGCGATCCCCAGCCATCCATGAGCACATGCACCTTCGCGCCGCGATGCGCGGCCTTGAGCAAGGCCTCGTGCAACTGTCGGCCCACCTTGTCGTCGAACAGGATGAAGGTCTCCAGCAGCACCTCCTTTTCAGCGGAGGCAATGGCTTCGAAGACGCGCGGGTAGTAGCCCTCGCCGTTTTCCAGCAAGGTCAGCTTGTTGCCAGGCACCCAATGGGAATTCATGCTGCGTGCTCCAGTTGGATATCGGCGGCCAGCGGGGCGTGGTCGGACAGCCGTGCCCAGGGCCGGCGCGGCATGGGCACCGGCAAGGCGCGCGCCACGCCACGCACATAGATGCGGTCCAGCCGCAACAGCGGAAAACCGGAAGGGAAACTGCGCGCGTGCTGCCCGTGGGCTTCACGGAACACCTCGCGCAGGCCGCTGGGCGCCAGCAGCTCGTCGGCGTTCAGCCGCCAGTCGTTGAAATCGCCGGCCAGCACCAGCGGTGCGTCGGCGGGCACGTGCCGGCTCACGATGTCGCGGATCAGGCCCAGCTGGTGGCGCCGGTGCGATTCGCGCAGGCCGAGGTGGGCGCACATCACATGCAGATCGCGCGCGCCATCGGGCACGTCGAGCACGCAATGCAGCACGCCGCGCGGCTCGCAGCCGGGAAGAGACAGGTCGTGGTTCTCGTTGTGCAGCACCGGGTAGCGCGACATGATGGCGTTGCCATGGTCGTGCCCCTCGGCCACCGCGTTGCGGCCATAGGCATGCTGGGGCCAGATCTCGTCGGCCAGGAATTCGTACTGCGCATCGCTCACGCCATTACCGCCTTTGACTTCCTGCAGGAACACCACGTCGCTGCCCATGGCGCGCACAGCCTCGCGCAGGCCGTGCAGCACGGATCGGGTGTTGAAAACGTCATAGCCTTTGTGGATGTTCACGGTCAGTACCTGCATGCACCCCATGCTAGGCACCGCCCCGTGCCCGGCTCTGTCGGACAACGCCGCGATCGCGTGTGGGCGTGCACCGGGCCAGCGGCGGGAGAACCCGCCACACGGAGGTCCGCACCAAGGCGGGGCAATGTCCTGCACCGGACGCGTCGCTCGACCGGCGCCCACCCTTGTTTTGGTGCACGGAGCGCGCCACGGGCCGGTCAAATCGCTGGCACGCTTTCTGCTCTTGTCAGACCAGCAAGAAGAGCGATCCGGGGTCATCCCGAGGCAGCTCGACACTCAGGTGCACTAGGGTTCCGACCGCAAGGTTTGCGGTGTCTGGTCCGAGAGTGTGCCGGCCTCATCGCAGGCTCCACGGAGGGATAAAAGCCCGGGAGAACGATCACAGATCGGTTCTTCCTGCGCGTCCCACCAACCAGGAGTCCTCTGATGAAAAGCACCGCTACCCCCGCATCCACCAGCCTGCGCTCCACGTCGCGGCGCCACCATTTCCTCAAGCCGGTTCTCGGCCTGGCCCTCTCGCTGGCCATGGCGGGCGCGTTCGCCCAGGCACCTGCCCCCATGAAGATCGCCACCGTGGTGTGGATCGGCTACGGCCCGTTCTACGTGGCCGAAGCGCTGGACCTCTACAAGAAATACAACCTCAAGGTGTCGCTGCAGGTGTTCAACGACCCGGCGCTGATTCCTGCCGCGATCGCCTCGGGCGCGGTGGACGGCGGCATGCTCACCTATGACCAGGTGGTGGGCCAGGTGGCCGCGGGTCGCAACATGAAGGTGGTGATGCCCATCGACTACTCCAACGGCGGCGACGCCATCGTGGCCGACAGCACCATCGCCAAGGTGGCAGACTTCAAGGGCAAGAAGATCGGCTACAACCCGCTCTCACCGAGCGACTTCCTGCTCTCGTATGCGCTCAAGACGGTGAACCTGACCGAGAAGGACATCACCCCCGTGAGCATGACGCCCGAATCGGTGCCGGCGGCCATGGCCTCGGGCCAGTTGCCTATTGGCGTGACCTACGAGCCCAGCCTGTCGCAGATCCTCGGCCAGGGCGGTGGCAAGAAGTTCAAGGTGGTGTTCTCCTCGAAGAACGCACCGGGCCTGATCGCCGACGTGCTGGTGTTCGACGACAAGGTCATCAAGGCCAAGCCGGCCGAGATCACCGGCATCATGAAGGCCTACCTCGACGGCATGGCCTACATGAAGTCCAAGCCCGCCGAGGCGCACAAGATCATCGGCAAGTTCATGGGCGTGTCCGCCGCCGAGGTGAAGGAGCAGCTCACCGGCGTCTACAACATCCCGCTGGCCGAGATGCCCAAGGCCTTCCTGCCGGCGAAGGAAACCACCTCGTACTACGCCAGCGGCGACATCATCGCGCAGCTGCTCAAGGCCAAGGGCCAGATCACCACGATCCCGGCCACCGAAGCCACGTTCGACGCCAGCCTCGTCAAGGCACTCGCCAAGTAAGCCGACCGGCGTGAAGACCGTGCCGGCGCCCGGTGGGCGCTGGCCCGACACGCCCCCACGTTTCCAAGAGCACTTCCATGAAACCCGTATTCCGCTATGAAGACGGCGTGTGGCCCAACGTCGCGGCCATCGCTTTCACGGTGATCGGCTGGCCTGTCGGCATCGCCTTGCTGGGGCAGGCCAGCGGCTGGCTCAATGCACTGGGCGTGCTGCTGGTGGCGCAGACGCTGGTGTGGTCTGCCTACTTCATCCACGAGTTCGCACACCACGCCATCTTCCGCACCGGCCCGGCCAACGAACGCTGGGGTGCGCTGATGAGCTGGATCAATGGCAGCTGCTTCGCCAGCTTCACCGACCTGCGCCGCAAGCACATGCGGCACCACGTCGAACGCGCCGACGTGATCACCTTCGACGCGCAGGCCTTCCTGCGCGCGCACCCCCTCATCCGCCGCACCGTGCTGGCGCTGGAATGGGCTTACATCCCGGCGGTGGAATTCGTCATGCGCGGCTATGTGATCGCCCTGCCTTTCATCAGCGAGAAAAAGCGCGCCGCGCGCGGCCGTGTGGTGGCCATCGCGATCGTTCGCATCGCCGCCTTCGCGCTGCTGGGCTGGTGGTCGCTCAAGGCCCTGTTCCTGTATGCGCTGGCCTACCTGATCTTTGTCACCGTGCTGCGCTTTGCAGATTGCTTCCAGCACACCTACGACGCCTACCCGATCCTGGACGACACCCCGATCCCGAAGGACAAGGTGCGCGACCGCGTCTACGAACAGGCCAACACCTTCAGCGACGTGGTGAGTCTGGACGCGAAGTGGTTCAACCTGGTGTGGCTGAACTTCGGCTTTCACAACGCCCACCACGAACGCCCCACCGCACCCTGGTACCGCCTGCCCGCATTCCACCGCGAGCTGTACCCCGACGACTACGCCCAGGTGATCACGGTGCGCGAACTGCTGCGCAGCTTCCACATCAACCGCGTCAAGCGCGTGCTGGCCGCCAACTACGGCGTGGTGCAGCCGGCCGGCACACCGGGCCGCGCGGACGGATTCCTCGGCGCGGTCGGTGTTTCGTTTCTCACAGCCGTCTGACATGCGCTCTCCCGACTACGGGCTGCAGGGCAAGACCGTGCTGATCACCGGCGCGGCCGGTGGCATCGGCAACGCCCTGGCGCGCGCGTTCGCGGCGCAGGGTGCACGGCTGATGCTGCTGGACCGCGCGGGCACCGGCTTGCACGGCCTCTGCGCCGAACTCGGCGCCATTGAGGCCGAGTGCGACCTGGGCGACACGGCGCAGGTGGCCGGCGTGGCGGCGCTGGTGCGCGAACGCTGGGGCATGCTCGACGTGCTGGTGAACAACGCGGGCACCGAATACCCCACACCGCTGGCCGACGACGCGCCCGACGCGATGGCGCGCTGGGCCGGCCTGCTGGACAACAACGTGAGCTCGATGGTGCGCCTCACGCAGGCCCTGCTGCCCCTGTTGCCGCGCGGCGCCAGCGTGATCAACCAGAGTTCCATCTGGGGCCGCATCGGCGTGGCCGGCTTCTCGGCCTATGCCGCGAGCAAGCACGCGGTGGTGGGCCTGACGCGCTCGCTCGCACTGGAGCTGGGCCCGCGTGGCATCCGCGTCAACGCCGTCTGCCCCGGCTGGGTGCGCACCGCCGCCGCGCTGCGTTCGCTCACGGCCATGGCGCAGGAACAGGGCCGCAGCGAGGCCGAGGTGGAACACGAAATTCTGTCGAAACAGGCGGTGCCGGTGATGCTCACACCCGAAGACCTCGCGGGGGTGTTTCTTTTTCTGGCCAGCAGCGGCGCCACACCACTCACCGGGCAGTGCCTGGTGGCCAGCCACGGCGAGGTGATGGCATGAAGGGCCGCCCCACCCCGCTCCCGGCTCCGCCCGCCACCCCCTCAAGGGGGCCCCACCTGCGGCCCGGCAAAGCCGGTTCCGCGGTGTGACCTTGAGGGAGAACCCATCCGCTTCAGGCGCCTGACATGTCACCCACCACAAGTCTTTCTCTCGCGGGGAAAACCGCACTCGTCACTGGCGCGGCCACCGGCATCGGCCGGGCCATCGCGCAGATGTTCGCGCAAGCCGGTGCGCGTGTGGTGGTGAACCACCTGCACCAGCCCGAGGCGTCGCGTGCCGTGGTGCGCGCCATCGCGGATGCGGGTGGCGATGCCTTCGCCATCGACGCCGACGTGGCCCGGGCAGCCGAGGTGCGGCGCCTCATGGACGAGGCGGGCGAGGTGCACATCCTCGTCAACAACGCCGGCATCATCCAGGAGCGCGCCTTCCTGGACACCACGGAAGAAGACTGGGACCGCGTGCTCGACGTCGACCTGAAGGCGGTGTTCCTCACCTCGCGCGCGGCGCTGCCCGGCATGGTGGCGCGCGGAAGCGGCGTCATCGTCAACCTCGCGTCGGACCTCGGCATCCTCGGCCGCGAGATGTACGCGCCCTACTGTGCCGCCAAGGCCGGCGTGATCGGCCTCACGCGTTCGCTCGCGCGCGAGTTCGCACCGCATGGCATCCGCGTCAACGCCATCGCCCCGGGCCCGGTGAACACCGCCATGGTCTCGCTGGAGAACATGAGCCCCGAATGGATGGAGAAGGAGCTGGCCATCCCGCAGCACCGTGTGGCCGAGCCCGAGGAGATCGCCGCCACGGCGCTGTTCCTTGCGTCCGACCTCTCGCGCTTCTACTGTGGCCAGGTGCTGGGACCCAACGGCGGATCGGTGATGCCGTGAACCTGAACCGGCCTTCTGACCGCCTCGCAGCAGGCGTGCTGCTGTTCTCTGCCTCGCTCTGGGGCCTGTCGTGGATGCCGCTCAAGTGGTTCTCCGCGCAGGGCCTGAGCGGGCCGATGGTGTCGCTGGTCTCCTATGGTGCGGTGGCCTTGTGCACGCTGTGGCTCGTCTGGCGCGATCGCGCCGCATGGCGGGCACAGTGGGTGGCGCTGCTGGCCATTGCGCTGGTGGGTGGCTGGGCGAACACCTCGTTCGTCAACGCGCTGATGGTGGGCGACGTGGTGCGGGTGATGTTCCTGTTCTACCTCTCGCCGGTGTGGTCGGTGCTGGGCGGCTGGCTGTTCCTGAAGGAGCGTATCCCCCCCACGCGCTGGGCCGCTGTCGTGGCGGCCATCGTCGGGCTCTGGCTGGTGCTGGGCGGCCCGGGTGGGCTGGACCTCTCGCTCTCTCTGTCGGACGGCCTCGCGCTGTTCGCAGGGCTCGCCTATGCGGGCAACAACCTGATCGCCCGCGCGGCGCAGGCCGTGCCACTGCGCAGCAAGACCATTGCCATCTTCATCGGCTGCGGCGTGATCTCGCTGCTGATCGCCCTCGCATCCGGCCAGCGGGCGCCCGCCTTGTCCACCAGCACCTGGCTCGCGGTGCTGGCGTACGGCTTCATCTGGCTGCTGCTGGCCACCGCCACCTGGCAGTTCGGCGTGACGCACCTGGAAAGCAGCCGGGCCGGCGTGATCCTGCTGGCCGAACTGGTGGTGGCCGTGCTCACCGCGCTCTGGTTCGGTGGTGAATCGCTCACACCCATGGGCTGGGCCGGCGGCACGCTCATTGCTGTGGCTGCCCTGGTGGAGGCGCTCGACAGCGGCCGCGCACCCCCACCCGAACCACGACCCGCAACAACAGGAGGATGACCCGATGACCGACACCGTGTGGATGAACCAGCTTTCCTGGGTGGACTACCAGGCCCGTGTGCAGCGCGACCAGCCACCCGTGCTGCTGCCCGTGGGCGCCCTCGAGCAGCACGGCCCGCACCTGCCCTTGGGCACCGACGGCCTGCTCTCCAGCGCCGTGGCGGCCGACACCGCCGCGCGCGTGGGCGGTCTGGTCGCCCCCACGCTGAGCTACGGCTACAAGTCGCAGCCCAAGTGCGGCGGCGGCCAGCATTTCTGCGGCACCACCAGCGTGGACGCCGCCACCCTCATCGGCCAGGTGCGCGACGCGGTGCGTGAGTTCGCGCGGCACGGCCTCACGAAGCTGGTCATCGTCAACGGCCACTACGAGAACCAGTGGTTCCTGATCGAAGGCATCGACCTCGGGCTGCGCGACCTGGGACCGGGTGCGAAGCTGCAGGTGATGCGCCTGGAGTACTGGGACTTCATGACGCCCGACACGCTGGGCGACGTGTTCCCCGACGGCTTTCCCGGCTTCGCGCTGGAGCACGCTGCCGTGCTGGAGACGTCCATGATGTTGCACTACCACCCCAGCCTGGTGCGCATGGACCTGCTGCCCGACGACGGCCCGGCCGATTTCCCGCCCTACGACATGTACCCACCGCGCACCGACTGGGTGCCCGCTTCCGGCGTGCTCTCGTCGGCCAGAGGTTCGGACGCCACCAAGGGCAGGCTGCTCGCCGATGAAGTGGCGCGCCGCATGGCCGAGGCCATTGCCAGCGGTTTCGAAAGGCCCGCCGTATGAGCGCGACGACCACGGCGCTCGTCGTCATCGACATGCAGCGCGATTTCTGCAGCCCCGGGGGCTACGCGCACACCGCCGGCATGGACGTGCAACGCCTGCGCGAACCGATCGCCCACATCCAGCAACTGCTCAAGGCCGCGCGCGCCGCCGGCCTGCTCGTGGTGCACACGCGCGAAGGCCACCTGCCCGACCTCTCCGACTGCCCGCCCACCAAGATGGCACGCAGCGTGGCGGCCGGTGCGCCCATCGGCAGCCAGGGGCCGCTGGGCCGCCTGCTGGTGCGGGGCGAACAGGGCCACGACTTCGTGGACGCCCTGCGCCCCGCGAGCGACGAGGTGGTGATCGACAAGCCCGGCTACGGTGCGTTTCACGCCACGCGGCTCGGGCAGGTGCTGGCCGCGCACGGCGTCGAAAACCTCGTCCTCTGCGGCGTGACCACCGAGGTATGCGTGCACTCCACCCTGCGCGAAGCGGTGGACCGGGGCTACGCCTGCACCACCGTGGGCGACGCCACCGCCGCCAGCCACCCGGACCTGCAGGCCCCGGCGCTGGCCATGATCGGCGTGGAAGGCGGCATCTTCGGCCGCGTGCGCAGCACCGCCGAGGTGGTGGCCGAACTCGCCGCGCTCGGCACGCCCATGACCACCGCCCCATGAGCGACACCATCCCCGGCCGCTACCACGGCGTGTGGCAACGCACGCTGCTGGAAACACCCGAGGAACGGGACACCACCACCTGGGTGCGCTGGCTGCAGACCGGGCTGTGGCATGGCGACCTGCGTGTGCCCGCCGATGCCGACCGCACCACGCCGCAAGGCCGCGCGCAGCAGCAGGGCTTTGGTGGCACCACCGCCATCACACGACCGGCACCGCACCAGCCCGAGGTCTGCACCTGGCAGCGCACCATCGATTTCCAGCCCCCACGCAGCACACCCGATGCCGGGCACATGGTGTTCGAGACGTCCGAGCGCGTGATCGAGACCGGCATTCACGGCACCTACCTCGAGGTGTGGGAACGCCTGCCCGGTTCCGTGGGCCGGCGCATCGCACTCGCCCGGCTCGGCGCCGATGGCCAGCCCACGTCGGAACGCCTGCTGGTGAGTGGCGACTACCTGATGCGCCTGCGCCCCCGCAAGCTGGCCTGGCCGGCAGACACCGCGCCCGACGAGACCCTGGGCACCCTGGTGCTGCGCCACGCCGACGCCACCGGTGCCCTGCTCGATTTCGAGATCGCCTTCGGCCGCTGGAGCGAAGGCCTGTGGACGGTGGAGCGCGCGTCGATGCCCGCGCTGGAAGGCGCCACCCTGCCCTGCGTGATCGACCGCCTGAGCGGAGCCGAGGCGCGCGTGGTGCTCGGCGGTTCGCCGTCGAACTGGCGCGTGCTGGAGTGGCACGCACCCGGCTGAGGCAGCGCGCCGCACCGCCTCCGTGCGCCCGCGCGCGCATGCACCGCCCCATCGGCGGCTGGGGTGGGTTCGCCCCGGGGAAGGCGGTTTTCCGGATGGTTCCATGGGCATGCAACTTGCGCTGAGGGTGCCACGACCCACCCCGTTCAACAGGAGCTCACCATGCCATCCACCCCTTCGTTCCACCGCCGCGGCCTGCTTGCCGCCCTGTTGCTGCCGCTCGCGCTGTGGGCCGGCACCGCACAGGCCGCCGATCTCGCCGAGATCAAGAAGCGCGGCTACCTCGTCGTCGTCACCGAAGACGACTTCAAGCCCTTCGAATTCATCAAGGACGGCAAGCCCACCGGCTTCAACCACGAGATGGTCGACGCGCTGCGCAAGTACGCGCCGTTCGAGATCCGCCAGGAAATCCTGCCCTGGCCCGGCATCCTCGCGGGCGTGGCCACCGGCAAGTACGACATCGCCATCAGCGCCATCCTCATGACGAAGGAGCGCACGCAGTCGCTGGACTTCACCAGCCCCATCGCCGACGCCACGCACTACTACGTCAAGCGCAAGGACGACGGCAGCATCAAGTCCATCAAGGACCTGAACGGCAAGACCGTGGGCGTGCAGACCGGCAGCGCCTTCCTGAGCCGGTTGCCCGAGCTGCAGGCCATGCTCGCCAAGGACGGCGGCAAGATCGGCAAGGTCGTGGAGTACGCGTCCTACCCCGAGGCCTACCAGGACCTGGCGCTCAAGCGCACCGACTACGTCATCAACACCGTCATCAACCTGAAGGCACTGGTGGCCGAGAAGCCCGGCGTGTTCGAGCTGGGCCAGGCGGTGTCGGGCGCGTCTTACCCGGCCTGGGCCATGAAGAAGGGCAACACCGAGCTGCAGAAGTTCATGAACGAATTCATCGCCGCGCAGAAGGCCAATGGCGTGATGCCCGCGCTGCAGAAGAAATGGTTCGGCGAAGCCTTCAACCTGCCGGTGAGCTACACGCCGGTGCACTGAACCTCCGAAGCCGATGAGCACGGCCGATGTGCTGACGATCTTCAGCGGCGCGTGGACCACGCTGCTGCTCTCGCTCGCGGGCATCGCGCTGGGCCTGCCACTGGGCCTGGGTCTGGCGCTCATCCGCTGGGCCCGGGTGCCGCTGCTCAACCCCCTGGTGGCGGTGTACGTGAGCCTGCTGCGCGCCACGCCGCTGGTCACGCTGGTGCTGCTGCTGTTCTTCGCGTTGCCCAGCGCGGGCATTTCCCTTGGCCCCGTCACCGCCGGCCTGCTGGCGCTCACGCTCAACACCTCGGCCTTCAACTGCGAGGTGTGGCGCGCTGCGCTGCTGGACTTGCCGAAAGACCAGATCGAAGCGGCGCAATCGGTGGGCATGGGGCGTGTGCTGCGCCTGCGCCGCATCGTGCTGCCGCAGATCGCGCGCACCGCCCTGCCCGGCCTCATCAACGAGATGTCGCTGCTGATCAAGCTCACGCCGGTGCTGGCCGTGGTGGGTGTGGTGGACATCACGCGCGCCGCCGTGCGCATCGGCGCGCAGACCTATGAGCCGCTGCCGCCGTTTCTGGTGGCGCTGGCGATCTACATGCCCATCGTCTTCACGCTGGTGAGCGTGCAGCGCTGGGTGGAGCGCCGGATGGCGCGGCGCGAGGCCGCCGCATGATGCAGGACTTCGCCACCGTGTGGTCGGAGCGCGCGCTGCTGTTCTCCGGCCTGGGCAACACCGTGATGCTCACCCTGCTCTCGGCGCTGGCCGGGCTGGCACTGGGTGCCCTGCTGTCCATGCTGCTGATGAGCCCGCGCCGCGTGTTGTCAGCGCCCGCCAAGGTGTTCGTGGACGCGGCGCGCTGCACGCCCTTCCTGCTGTTCGCCTACATCGTCTACTACGGCCTGCCCTCGCTGGGCCTGCAATTCGACGCCTGGAGCGCCGGCCTGGTGGCGCTCACCATCTACCACTCGGCCTACATGGCGGAGATCCTGCGCGCCGCCTGGTCCGCACTGCCACGCGCGCCGGTGGAAGCCGGCATCGCCTTCGGCTACCACGGCTTCGGCCTGTTCCGCCGCATCGTGCTGCCATCGCTCGCGCTGTCGTCGGCGCCGGTGCTGGGCAACCAGGTGATCCAGATCATCAAGGACAGCGCCTTCCTCACCATCATCACGCTGCCGGAACTCACCAACGCGGTGAACTCCATCCAGTCGCGCCACTTCATTCCCTTCGCCGCCTTCGTCACCGCTGTGCTGCTGTACTGGGCGCTGTGCCTGGTGGTGGAGGCCGGCGTGTCCGCCGTCGGCCGCATGGCCGAGGCGCGCCGCTGAACGACCCACCCGCCCCCACCACCATGCCCAAGCTTCTGCCCCTCCTCAGCGTCGTGTCGCTCAGCAAGAGCTTCGGCAGCCTGCGCGTGCTGGAAGACATTTCCTTCAGCGTGCAGCGCGGTGAAACCGTGTGCCTGCTCGGGCCGTCGGGCTCGGGCAAGTCCACGCTGCTGCGTTGCATCAACTGGCTTGAGCGACCCGACAGCGGTCGCGTGCTGCTCGACAGCCAGCCCATCGGCGTCACCTCCGGCGGTGTCGTGATGAGCGACCGGCAGCTCGCCCAGGTGCGCACGCGCATCGGCATGGTGTTCCAGCAGTTCGCGCTGTGGCCGCACCTCACCGTGTTGCAGAACGTGATGGAAGCGCCCCTGCACGTGCAGCGCCGGCCCAGGGCCGAGGTGCGGGAAGAAGCCGAGGCACTGCTGCGCCGCGTGGGCCTGTTCGACAAGCGCGACGTGTTTCCCGCCCGCCTCTCGGGTGGGCAGAAACAGCGCGTGGGCATCGCCCGCGCGCTGGCCATGAAACCCGCGCTGATGCTGTTCGACGAACCCACCAGCGCGCTCGACCCCGAACTCGTGGGCGAGGTGCTCGCCGCCATGCGCGACCTGGCCCGCGAAGGCATGACCATGGTGGTGGTGACGCACGAAATGGCCTTCGCCCGCGACGTGGCCAACCAGGTGGTCTTCATGGACCGCGGCGTGGTGGTGGAAACCGGCACACCCGCTGAGTTCTTCTCGGCGCCCAGCACCGAGCGTGGCCAGCAGTTTCTGCAGCGCTACGCCGAAGGGCGCTCGGCCGCCACGGCGTGAGTGGCGTCCGGAATCATCGCCAACTGGGCCGGCAACCAGGGCCATAGTGGCCCAGGGTGGCATTCCATTGCGTCACGAGGAGCTCCGGGTTGGCGCCTTCTCGCTTGCCCGGTGACTCGGTGAAATCGAAGGCGACTCTGCCCTTGAACGCAGAGGCGTTGGGGACAAGCACGACAGGGTAGGTATAGATCGTTCGCAGAGTGCCCTGATTGAACTGGTTCTTCAGGTTTCGAACCCGGTACTTGAGCTTGTCGCAGTCACCACGGCAGGCGACGACGTACAACGCGTTGCCGCCGGCGTCCTCGAATTCCAGCGTCATCCACTTGCCCGGGTCCACGATGAGCTGCGTCTGCTGACCCCACAAACACTTGAAGCCACGCGAAAGAAAGGTTTCGCCCAGGCGCGCCATGGCGGGCTCATGTTCACGCTGGTCCCGAACACGGCTGCGGTACTGGATCTCCTGCCCCCTGGAATCCAGCATGAAGGTCTGATCCTTGTCGCCTGGAAGCACCGCCGCAGTCACAGGCACCTGCGGCACGGGTGACAGCTGAGCCGCCAGGGGCTGCCGGTTCGACCGCTGTGGAGGGGATGGCATCTGGCAGCCCGCGACGAGCACCACCAGCAGGATTGGACTCCACCTCGCGAAAAACGGCGGGCTGGTGAACAGGCGATCGACGCGAGTGGCCATGATGAATCAGCTGTTTGCGGGTTGCAGGAATTTTCCCAAGTCCTTCTTGTTGGAGAAGTACTGGCGCCCGCCCCCGTCCGTCTTGTACGCCTGGCCCTTGACCGACCAAGTGTCTTCCACACCTTTTGCAGTGGACTCGAACACCTGGATGTCTGACTTCAGAAGAAACCTGTGCTCCTTTTTGGCGACCACCTTGTCAGACCCCTGCGAGGTCCCCCGCGGGGATATGCCCAGCGAGCTGGGAGACTGACCGCACGGCGCGAAGTAGCTGCCTGTGGCGTTTCCCGGCACCTTGTGCTGACACACCACGGTGCCAGCCTTGAGCGTGGTGACGCGCGTTGGCTTTGAGAAGTCGACACCCGACCGGTGCTGGAAAATCCGGTCGTAAGGAATGCCTGACCCTTTGAAAAAACTGCCGAAGGCGGCGCGCGGTGGAAGGTTGTCGTTCGCGGGCTTGCGCCCTCCCGTCCCAGGCGGCAGCCGCCCTCCGCCACCAGCACTGGCTGCACGTGCCTGTGCGATGCGCACCAAAGCCTGGTTCATGGCCTGTTGCCGGTTTTGCGACTGCGCCGCGGCCCGTGTGCCACCCGGCTGGTTCGCAGGTTTGGTCGCCAGCCCCGCCACGCGTGACGCGGGCACCAGCACCACCCCACCACCGTAGCGGATGATGGCCTTGCCATCTCCTGTGGTTCGCCCTGTGAAGCCCTTGCGAATCTCCCCGGGTGTCAGAGGCCGCGCCAGCTTCACAGGACGTCCATTGGCCACCGCCTGGGCATTGGCGTTGCCAGTGGGAATGCGGGCTTGCTGTTGACGGACCGTCGCCTGGTTGCGCCGTACGGCCTCCTGCTGGGCCTGCTGTGTCTGCTGTTGAGCCCGCTGCTGCCGCACAGTCTGTTCCTGCTGGCGTCGCCTCACCTCATCCTGCTGGCGCGCCATGGTTTCCTGCTGCCGTCGCCGCATTTCCTCTTGCTGACGCTGCATCTGCTCCTGCTGGCGCCTCATCATCTCCTGTTGCTGCTGCCTCATCTGCTCCTGTTGCCGGCGCATCTGCTCCTGCTGGCGCATCTGGTCTTGCTGCCGCTGCCATTCCATCTGGCGCTGCATCTGCTGCTGATAGGCATTGTTCTGGCCGAGGGCTGGTTGCAAGACCCAGGGCCCTGTGCACGCAAAAACCAGCGTCAATGTACGAACATACGCCATGGGCTGTGCCCTCCTTCAGCGCACGGACTGCCGCAGATTGGTCGTGAAGCGCTCAAACACCGGCCCATCGCAACCGTGCTCGGAGATGAAGCTCATCGCATCCTGTTGGGCCATCATGGGAATCTGGTCGGTAGAGACGGCACCCGCATACTTCTGTGCGGCAGCCTGCGGGTTCTGCATCAACTCGATCATCATCCCCAGGCCATTCGCCAGAGCCTGGCCAGCCACTTCAGGCCGCATGGCATTGCCAATGAACCGGCTCTTCCAACCTTCGATTTCCGCCGTGGTGAACGGGCCGCGACAGGTCTGCCGGAAAGCGGTGGCCATGTTGATTGCATACCCACCATTGCCGATTTCGTTCAGCCCCGTGTCTCCATACCGGCCTTGATAGATCGCTTCCATGAAACGGGGCAGCTCGTAAGCCGCGAAATTGACAGGCTTGCCCGAGGCTGCCGGTGCCGACGCTGCGGGTGCCGATGGTGGCGCCACCTGTGCCTGCTGCACGACAGCCTCCGCCGCCTTCTGCGCCTCGGCCAGCATGGCTTCGGCGGGTTCGAAGCCCGCCGCGATGGCCAGCTCCAGCAGTTGCATGCCCTTGTCCGGATCCGCCTCGAGGTCTTCCAGACCACCGAGCAGGATGCCGCCCAATGCGGCCAAGGCTCCACCGTGCTCAGCCTCGGCCGCAATAGTCAAATGTTCAATGGCCGCATCGGCATCACCTTGCATGAGCAAGCCACGGGCCAGCTGGAAATGGAGGCGGCCGGAGTCGGGCTCCACCTTCAACGCCTTTTCGCACGCGGTCACCACGGCCTCACCGTCCAGTTGCTCGTCGTCGACACCCCCTTCTGTGAGGCGTTCAGGGTCGTCGGGGTGCCCCCCCAACGCATCGCACTGAGCCACCGCCCGAGAGGCAGGTGTCGATTCAGACTCTGCTGCAGCAAGCTCTGTTGGGGCAGCGCCCTGCGAGCGTAAGGAATTCTTCCAGAGCAAGCCACCACCGACGCCCACCAGACCCCCCAGCACCGCCAGGATCACCAGATTTCGCCACACCATGTCAGGCCCCTACCTCAGGTTCTGTTCAGCCTTGCTTTTCAAGGTCCGGTTGATGGCACGGTCCAGCACCCGGTTCTCATCCTCCAGCCGCTGAACGTCGGACTTGAGGGCTGAAACCCTCTCCTCTTCGGCCTGGGCCTCTTGCGCCGATGCCTTGGCCGCCAGCTTGAGCCCGTCGGCACGGCTCTTGAGTTCCGCCGTCTGCTGGTGGGCACGCTCGGCCTGCTGCTTCAGCGCGCGGACTTCCTGCTCGGCGGCCTGACGCTGGCTCTCAGCCGTGCTGGCGCTGCCGCGAGCTTTCTGCAACCGCATCTCTTCCGCATGCAGCTCGCCCAGTCGAGACAACAGCCGGTCATCCAGCTGCGAGATCTGGCTCTGCAGACGCGCCAGTTCCGCGCGTTTGGCGGCAAGGTACTTTTCGCTGTCCCCTGAGAACAGGATGTCCAGCGTGCCCGCCGTCCGCGGGTTGCCCGCCTGCGCCCGGCAGACATCGACCGCCAGCAGCGCACACACGCCAACGGCCAACAGAAACTTCATCGACAGGGTGTGGGCAACGGCCGACATCAGGACTGCCTCGTCTCGCGGGCCTTCACCAGCGCATGGATGCGCTCCTTCTCAACGTTCAGTCCATCGTTCACGTTCAGCAGGCGCGCATGCGTGTTCGACAGCTCCGTCTTCTTCGCCGTCAAGTCCTTCTTTCTGTTCTCCAATGCAGCGACTTCCGCCGCATTCTGGGGGTTCGCCGGCTTGGACGTGCTGATCACACTGTCCAGGTACTCGATCTCGTTCCTGAACTTCGCCAGCTCGGCATCGTTGGCCTTGATCGAAGACTCGATCGTCCCGGCCTGTTGCATGGCCTTCTTGCGTGTCGACTCATTCCAGGCGCGCTCCTTCTCAAGCCGGGCAATGTCTGAACGTGCGGCCACCAGTTGCTGCTCGGAAGCGCGCAGCTTCTTCTCGCGGTCGGACAGCGTGACTTGCGTAGCGGCGATCTCGCTGTCCAGAAAGTCAGACTCGGAGCAGTATTTCTTGCGCTGCTCGGACGCGGCATGGCCAACCGCCGCACCCACCAGACCGCCCACCACCGCACCCGTGGCAACGCCTTTCGCATCTTTGCCCAGCAGGCCGCCCGCCACGCCACCCACACCCACGCCCACCAGGGCGGAATCCCGCAAGTCGTTTCCGCTGCGGCATTTGTCTTCCGCCGGCGCCGGGCTGTTGTTGGGCGGCACCTGCCGCCGGGTCTGCCCACCCAGCGCCTGTTCGACCTGCTTGGTGACCTTGCCCAGGTCTTTTGTCAGGCCATCGAGATTGAACTGCGCGATGGACATGTCCATGGCGAACAAGGAAGACACCATCACACCCACACCTGCTTTCACACCCATGCCACTTCTCCTGCGATATCAGAACCACCACATATTCAGATCGACTGGTCCCAGACGGACATGGCCTTGCGGACCGCCTCGGCACCATCACCCGTCGCCATCTCGGCCCCCATCTTCTGCAGCAACGCAGACTCAGCCGCCCCCATGCCGGTGGACATGTTGCGCGACTCTGTGTCCTGCAGCGCAGCCTTCGCTGCGGTCTGCCCGGAAGCCAGGCGCAGCACCCCTTCAAGAGCTGTCGAGGCACGTTGCCGCTCAGCTTTGATCTGCTCCGTCTTTCTCGCGATGGCCTTGCGAACGACATCGGCCTCGGTCTGCATGCCACGCGACTGCATCTCCGCCAGCGACACATTGAGATCGGTTTCGATGGATTCCCTGGCCAGGCGCGCCGCGCGGTAAGACATCACGATCTCGTCGACATGGCGCGACAGATCCGCAGCCTTCTGACTCGAGGCCGTCGAGCCACCAGCTTGCAAGCTGGACAACAACCCCGTTGTGCGGTCACCCAAGCCATCGCCCGACACCGCCCACCAGCCCAGCCCCATGCAGGCAAAGAACACCACCGCATAGCCGGCTCGCGCAGCTAACCGTGCGGTAGGCGGACTGCGATGCGCGGCAACAGGGACAGGCGCAGCCGTCGCAGAAATCGGTTGCTGCGGCACTTCCGGCGCAGGGGCGGGCGTCGGCGCAGGGACAGGCGGAAGCACCGCCGGAGATGGAGCAGCGGACTTGTTCTCCTGCGTTCCTCCTCCCACCTTGAGCCGGGGGAACGGCACCGTCTGCGGTGCACCGCAAACTGGGCAGGGCTTCGTCTGCCCCACTTCACCGATCACAGCCAAAATGGGCTGCTGACAGGCCGCACAAGAAAATGAAATGGATTGGGACATGCGGTTTCTCACGTCAGCCAAGGATGCCCTTCAGCAGCAAAGGGAACAGTTTTCGATCGTGCGGGGAAAAGTTGCTGGCATCGCCACCAATGACCGCCATTTCACGGAAGAGCTTGAGCGTGCGTTCGCGGTGACCGACGATCCACTCATCCGACTGATCTGAGCCCGTGTACACCGCGATGACGCTGGCCTCTGAGTTGTTCCGCTTCCATTCGGTCAGCACCCGGTGAATCTCACTTTCGCCGGCCTCGTTCATGAAGTCGCCAATCTCGTACGGCCCTACATCTCCAGCCACCATCAGCGTTCGCTTGCGAGGCTCCCCACCGGAAGGTGGCCCGAACATCGCCGTGGCCGAACGCACCGCATGCGCCAGGTCCGCACGCGCAGGTTGCGGCACCATGGTCTGCGCGAACTGGTTGAGCAAGGCCAGCGAACGACCACCGTCAACCTCTTCCCGCTCGATCTTCGTCACCGGAAACACCGCTGTCGATGCTGCATCCCGGTAGATGACGATGCCCACATGCACGCTCGATGCGATCATCGGCATCGTTTCGCCAATCGTGCCGATGGCGAACTGCAAGGTCTTGAGCGCAGCGCCCATCGAGCCAGATCCATCGATTGCGACGACCAGTTCCAACGGCTTGGGCTCCCCTTGCTTCTCCAGCTCCGCCACCTGTTTCTGCAGCGCTTCGGTGATGGCCCTCGCGCGCGCCACCTCATCGAGTGCCTCCTGATGCACCTGCGAAGGCACGCCGTCCGGTCGCACCTGGGTTGCAAGAATGATCACCAAGAGCACGAAGATGGCCATCGTGCCGAACATCAAGTCACTGAAGGACTCGTAGAAGCTGCTGTGCCGAGGTGACCTGCCCAGCTTCACGGCGCGGCTCCTGCAAATGCATGCTTCGAGGCGTAGTACCCGCCCGCCTCCAGCGTTCTTGCGAGCTGCCGCATGAAGGGCAGCACGTTGATCTCGGTGAGCTCGGCCACATGAGCGGTGTACTGCGTCACCGCACTGTCCACGATGATCGTGAAAATCCGGAGGAAAACGCCACCGAGCACCGCGCCAAACAAGGTGGTGTAAAAGGCCACGCCCAAACCCGACATGGGTCCACCAGGCCCAGCGATCCTGGACATGAGCTCCGTCGGCGGGATGCTGCCCGCGTTGCCCAGGATGATGCCCAGGCTGTCTGCCATCACGATCAGCCCCACGATGGTGCCGATCAGACCGATCGTCACCAGGACGCTGGCGGATATCTCGATCAGGCTGTTCCTGGCCAGCAAACGGGCCTGGAGGATTTCGATCAAGCTGTCCTGGGAAATATCCGAAGACACCTGAAAGATCCGGAACAGCGACTCAATGTGCGTGCGAAAGATGCTGGGTTGCGCCTGATCGAGAAAGGCTTGCACGTCGTTGAGCTGTTGCAGCAGCTCTGCCTGCTGAGAGGCCAGCTGTGTCTGTTCGGCGATGAAGCGGGCCTCATGGAAGCTGTACCACACCGCCAGCACACCCGGCACCACGATGATGGCGTACATGCCCAGATTGAAGATGTCCGCGGCCAGGCCGACGATTTCCCCGCTGTAGGCGATGAGGTAGGCCGCGCCAATGAAGAGGGTGACACCCAGCAACGCCACAAACCATATCCACCAGAGTTTCAAAGCGGACGTGGTATTGAGCGTCGCGCCCCATCTGTGCCCCACAGTCTTCGATGCGATCAAGGGAACCTCCAACCCGAGTTACCGATGAGTGTAACAATATCGTCGATTTGTGTAACCTTTGATTACACAAAAGGGGCTCAGTGCAGCACTTATTCACACATTGCCGGCTTCTCCAGCGAGCCTCGAGATGAGGGCAACGTGAAACTCAGCCGCACTCGGAAAGCTTGAATTTATTGATATTTGCATCAATAATCGCGCCATTCCTGGCAATTATTGAGATAAATATCAAATGCAAACGTTGCAAGAACTGGGCGAAGCCGTTGCTGCCCGCCGCCGCGGCCTCGGGCTGAAACAGGCCGATGTGGCGGAGCGGGCGGGCGTCACACCCGAATCTCTTTCGCGGTTTGAACGGGGCCGTTCGGCTGAATTCGGCTCGCGCAAGCTGCTGGCGGTACTGGCTGTGCTGGGCGCCGAACTCGACGTGATCCAGGCCGGGCAATCCGGCAACCTCGACGAACTGCGGCGCGAGCGTGCACAGGCGCAAGGCGTTGGAGGTGAACGTTCATGAAGCTCGCCGTGTCGGTGTTGGGCCGCGAAGTCGCGCTGATCGAGCAGGCGGGCGACTTCAAGAGCGTGCTGAGCTACCACGCCCACACCGCACCCGACGATTTCGTGTCGCTCACCATGCCCGTGCGCACCGAGTCCTATGTGTGGGATGACCAGCTGCCACCGGTTCTGCAGATGAACCTGCCAGAGGGCTACCTGCTGCAGGTGCTGCAGGAGCAGTTCGGCCCGCACATCGGCGCGAGCCCCATGGCGTTGCTCTCGGTGATCGGCCGCAACATGGTCGGGCGGCTGCAGGTGGCGGCGCCCGGTGCCGAGCTGACTGCCGCCGCAAAACCCATTGAAGTGACTGCCCTGCTGCGCGGTGACAACTCCGAGCAGGCTTTTGCCGAACTCGTGCGGCAGCACGCCACCAGTGGCGTCTCGGGTGTGGTGCCCAAGTTTCTCGATGCACAACGTGACACGCCCGCACAGCCAGCACGAAAAAAAGCCAGCGTGATCACCCGGCGCCACATCATCAAGGGCTCGAGTTCACAGTTTCCTTTCATTGCGCTCAATGAACACTTCAGCATGCAGGTGGCCGCCAGGGTGATGCCGACCGCAAGAACAGAAGTGTCGGACGACGGCCAGGCCCTTGTGGTGCACCGCTTCGATGTCGACGAACACGGACAGCCGCACTGGGGCATGGAAGACTTCTGCGCCCTGCTCGGTCTGCGGCCCGCCGCCAAATACGACACCACCTGGGAGCGCATCGCCCGCGCCGTGCGCGACCACGTGCCGGGTGACCGCAGGCTGGAAACCTTCCGCCACCTCACCACCGTGCTGCTGCTCACCTACGCGCTGCGCAACGGCGATTGCCATGCCAAGAACATCGCGCTGCGGTACACCTCGCGTGCCGACGTGCACCTGACGCCCGCCTACGACATGCTCACCACCAACGTGTACGCAGGTCTTCAGCACAACCCACCAGGCATTGGCTTCCTGGGCAAAAAGACCTGGT
Source organism: Hydrogenophaga laconesensis (assembly GCF_031457235.1). Classification (NCBI taxonomy): domain Bacteria; kingdom Pseudomonadati; phylum Pseudomonadota; class Betaproteobacteria; order Burkholderiales; family Comamonadaceae; genus Hydrogenophaga; species Hydrogenophaga laconesensis. The sequence goes on along the minus strand of NZ_JAVDWE010000003.1, from coordinate 249,220 downwards.
CGCCCGGCAAGACCTTGCAACGCTTCATCGCCGCCACCTTCGGCATTCAGCCCAGGGAACAACAACAGATCGTGCAAGCCATCAGCGATGCGGTGGCCGATGTAGCGCCGCAGGTGCGGCAGGCGATGGCGACGCACCCTGGGTTTGCAGATGTGGGCCAACGCATGTTGCTGGCCTGGGCGGAAGGGGTGCAGGGCTTGCGGGATGAGCGGGTATACGCCTTGGGGCCCGCCCCGCTGGGCGCCGCTTTTGAAGCACTCGACACGCCACCGAAGCTGAAGGCCCCGCGGAACAGGCCGGGTGAGTCGCTGCTGCTGGGAAGGCGCTAGTGGGCACGATGCCCACGCCCGTCACACCCGCGAATACGCGAGCCCCGAAGCCACACCACCAAACAGATCACCTTCCACCAGCGGCACACCAGGAAACGCGGCCTGCAGCGCGCGCTGGAACGGCCGCAGCGCCGACGAACCACCCGTGAGGTAGACCGCGTCCAGCGAAGCGGAGGCGCCGGCCCGCTGCACGCATTCCTGCGCACACTGTACGGTGCGCGCCAACAGGGTATCGAGCTGCTCTGCCATGTCGGTGGGTGTCAGGGCCGCCATCAACCCCGGTTCGATGCCGGTGAGGTCCACCGTCGTCGGCGCGTCCTGCTGCGAGCAACGGATCTTGGCCTGCTCCACCTCGTGCGCGATGCGGTGGCCATCGCGCTGCTGCAGCACGCGCATCAACCGCTGGTGCAGGCCCACATCGCTGTAGTTCACACGCAGCCCCTGCGCCTGGCTGAGCGCGCGCGGCAGGTACAGCCATTGAATGAGATGCCAGGTGGAGAGGTCCATGAACACGCGGCTGGGCACCTCGCGCCCGTCCGGCCCGTGGTGCCGGTAGCCGAGCAAGGGCATCACCTGCGCCAGGCTCAGGCGCTGGTCGAAATCGGTGCCGCCGATGTGCACACCGGCGGTGGCCAGCACATCGCCACTGCGGTCCACCTGCTGCATGCGCTGCGGGCCGAGGCGCACCACGGTGAAGTCCGACGTGCCGCCGCCCAGGTCCACCACCAGCACCAGGCTTTCGCGCGAGAGCCGCCGCTCGTGGTCCAGCGCGGCGGCGATCGGCTCGAACTGGAACGAGACTTCGTCGAAGCCCACGGCCAGCGCCGCGTCGTGCAGCGACCGCTGCGCCTGCGCATCGCGCGCCGCGTCGTCGTCCACGAAGTGCACGGGCCGCCCCATCACCACGCGCCGGGGTGCAGCGCCCAGCACCCGCGCCGCGCGCTCGCGCAACTCGTGCAGGAAGATTTCGATGATCTGTTGGAAGCTCAGTTGCTGGTGGTTCACCGCCGTGGATTCGTTCAACAGCGAACTGCCCAGCAGGCTCTTCAACGAACGCAACAAACGCCCCTCGGTGCCCGCCAGGTACTGCGCCACCGCATCGCGGCCGAAGTGCGTGAGGCGGTCTTCAGCGTTGAAGAACACCGCCGTCGGCATGTTCGTGGCCTCGCCTTCCAGCGGCAAAAGCCGCGCCGTGCCACCGGGCGCGGCCCAGGAGACGGCGGAGTTGGAAGTGCCGAAGTCGATGCCGAGCATGCCGGTGGGCGGCGAGGATTGCATGGGGAAGTGGGTGAGAACAAGGCGGGACGGTGCGGGGCACCGCTGAGGACGGGCGATTCTGCCACCGGGTTGGCGGCGGCCCGGTGCGCCGTTGTCAATCCCCCGACATGAGCGCGTGCTCGCTCACCGGCTCAGTCATCAGGCTGCGTGCGGCGGCGTGGGCGCTTTCCGGCCGATGCGGTCCCAGTCCTTCAAGGTCTGCGCGAGGCGGTTCTTCGCGTCCGCATGGCTCTTGGCAAAAGCGCCCGTGAGCCGCTTCTTCAGCGCCTCGTCAGCCGGCGGCGCACCGATCGCCTTCAGCCGGTCGATCACCAGCATCACCGTCTGGAAGTTGCCCGAGTGAATGGCCATGTACAGCGGCGTGCGCCCCGCCACACTCACCGCGCCATCGGCAGCGTCCAGCACATCGGCACCGCGCTCCAGCATGAACGCCACCAACCCGGCCTTGCCTTCGGTGCACGCCCAATGCAGGGGCACGAGCCCGCCTTCCAGACGCGCGTTGAAGTCGGCGTCAGGCGCAGTGAGCAGCTCCGGGGCGAGTGGCCAGCCGGAGGCTTTGATCATCTGCTGGGTTTTCCAGTGGGTCACTTGAGGTTTGGCGCGATGGTGAGGTGAGGGAGTTTACGCAGAGACACGGCAGGCACATCCGCCTCATTGCTTGTTTCGACACCTCCGTGCCTTCAGGCATGCGGCTCATTCGCAAAGGGCCCAATCTGGAACACGCTTCCTAGACTCCCCCGCTTCCACCTTCGGAGGGAAGTGTGGAGCAACCAGGGAGCCCAGAATGAACCGCAACCGCCACCGAGTGGTCTTCAACACCGCGCGCGGCCAACGCATGGTCGTTGGGGAGAACGCCAGCAGCAGCGCAGGAGGAAGCGCCAGCGGCGAGTCGTCCACACCCGGCAACACATGGGGCAGCACATGGGCGGCACGCCTCTCACCCCTGGCCCTGGCGCTCGCCTTCGGCACAGCCCACGCGCAGATCGTGGCCGACCCGAGCGCACCAGGCAACCAGCGCCCCACCATCCTGCAGACCGGCAATGGCCTGCCCTTGGTGAACATACAGACGCCCAGCGCGGCCGGTGTCTCACACAACAAGTACATCCAGTTCGACGTGCCTTCGAGCGGCGCCGTTCTCAACAACAGCCGCACCAACGCGCAGACCCAGACCGGCGGAATGACGGCAGCCAACCCATGGCTGGCCACCGGTGAAGCGCGCGTCATCCTCAACGAGGTCAACTCGTCCAACCCCAGCCAGCTCAACGGCTACGTGGAAGTGGCCGGCCGCCGGGCCGAAGTGGTCATCGCCAACCCGGCGGGCATCCAGGTCAATGGCGGCGGGTTCATCAACGCGGCGGGTGTGACGCTGACCACCGGCACCCCGGTGATGAACAGCGGCCACCTCGACGCGTTCCTGGTGCGCGGCGGCACCGTGCGCATCGACGGCCTGGGGCTGGACACCAGCACGGCCGACCACACCACCATCCTGACGCGGGCCATGCAGGTCAACGCCAGCCTGTGGGCCCAGGCCCTCACGGTGGTCACCGGCAGCAACGAGGTGAAGGCCCTGGCCACGGGCGAGGCCGCCGAGGCCACGAAGATCGCGGGCAGCGGCCCGGCCCCCACCTTTATGCTCGACGTGGCCGCCATCGGCGGCATGTACGCCGGCAAGATCCACCTGGTGGGCACCGAAGCCGGCCTGGGCATCAACACCCAAGACGGTTTTTTCGGAGACGCCGGGCGTTACCCTCACGTACAGCAGAAAGGGTGAGCCTCAGTCTTGGACTGCTCGCACGATGATCCAAGGCCGGCGATTCGCTGCCTCCTTTTCCATCGCGACCTATGGGAACGCCGAGGCTAAGCAACTCGCTACCGAGGCGCGCGAGCGGCAACTCCTACAGGCAGAGCAGACATCTTTGTGACCATAGGGAATCGCCAAAGGTGGACTCGCCATTCCCTGAGGCGCATCTTTTTGAACGATTGCGCCAGAAGTCCCGACGCTGGCTACTGGCTATACTGCGCCCGTCGCGCCCACCAGCGTGATGAGGTTTGACAGCCTCCCGAGAGACCCCTGCAGCGAAGGCCGCAGGCATGTGTATGCACGCACGTTTCTTGCACCCCCTTCGCTCCGACCCGTTTTGGCGGCTCGGATGGGGGTCCGCAAGGGCCGCCGGTTCCTGCAAGGGGTCTCCCGGTCTGTCAACCCGTTCGAGCCGCCGCCATCGATTGACAGCGAGGGTGGTGGTTGCACACCCACCGAGACCCCGGAGGCCACATTGGCTCAATCGAAAACTCGCGGTGCGCCGACCGGCGCCGCCGCTCCCTCACGCTCCCCGCAACTGCTCACGCTCGCCTGCCAGGCCAGCGATGAGGTTCGCCAACTGTGCAATGCGCTGGATGCGCACCTGGCCCTGGACAACTTCCTCGTGCCCGAAGACGAAGCAGACCGACTCGAATTCTTCACACGGCTTGCCGGGTTCGCCACGCTCAAGCGCGCGCTCAACGACGAGTTGTGGCGGTTGATGGATGCGCTGTTTCGAACCACGACGAGGCTGTATGCCTGCGCCGCCGAAGAGGCGCGCGAACCGTAGGCTTTGCGCGGCGGATGTGTGCCGCGTTTGCGGGTGAGAGGGCGAAGCGAGTCAAGATGCCAGGCGCTGCATCGGTTGAGAGACGACGCGGCCATATTTGGTACTTGGATGACTCCGGTCGCCCTCTCCCACCGCTTCTTCCGGATTTCATCGGTAGGCGGCGCATCGAGCGCCCTCGTCTGGAAAAACGCACAGCAGTCGGCAATGCAGCAGGAAAGGCCGTTCTACACTGCGCGAGCCGACGTCCGATTTTTGGTCAAGATCAGGTCGGTCTAGATTTCCGTTTGGTTCGGCATTTCAAGCCCGCAGTCGACCTCGATTCCCAGGTACCTAGCGGTGCATTCCAACCTGTGTGACTGAGCAACGCTGGATGGCCTGATATGTATGAGAGGCCATGGCGGTAGGCGCAGTTCAGGCCCTGCGGACTGGAATCTGAAGGTCCTCCGCACCTCGGCTAATCTTGCTCTGTAGGCCGGGTGAGAGAAGTCTCAGCCTCGTCTGGCGCAGGAGTAGCTGCCCTTGGCTGCGTCACATCGGCCAGCGGGTTATCGCCGGTGCCCAGACCGTGCCGAAGCGCTGGCGGGGCGCTGCAATAGACGACCTGGGCTCGCACGGTGACGTCCGTCATGCCTTTGTTCTTCAGCCGAGCCTTCGTCAGGTTGCTGAACGCCATTAGGCGGAGAGCGTGCTGCCCGTTCTCAACGTCGATTGCTTCTCCAAGCTGCTCTGCCGCTTGCTGCGCGAAGTTCTCAGGGCACCGTGGGTGGTGCAGGAGCGGCTCCAGCAGGTAGCTGAAAAGCTCCAGCACAACGCCGAACTCGCACTGGCCGCGCCCATACAGAGTTGCGAGGAACTCCTTCACCACCTTCCACGCCTTGCCGAAATCCGATGTTGGAAGTGCAAGCTGGTGACGCATGCGGTTCACGCCTGCAGTCAGCCAGAGCTCACCCTGGTCGGCCAGGACGTGCAGGTCATGCACGTTCAGCGAGATGAAGTCTCGCCGGCGCAAGAACATCGTCAGCACCGCCACGGAGTAGTCACGCAAGGACAACTGCGTGCCGATGTTGTGCATCAAGAACACCTGCGGCCAGCAGGTTACCAAGCCAAAGACGCTCGCCAGGTTGCGCAGCCTCAGGTCCAGCGAGAACAGCATCGCGCCGCGTTCCAGCGCGGCCGACAGCACCGCGTGGTCCTCGTGGGAGACCACTGTCGCGAGCTTGAGCAGATGCTCAGGGGGCAAGGGCGGCCCGTAAGCCGGCACCAACTCGCAATGGCGCTCGATGGCGTCGAGGATGGCACGAAGGAAGTCTTCTTCACGCTGCCTGGCCTCCGGCGTGTACTCAGTAAAACCGAGCTTGCCCTCGCGGGAGAACGCGACGCCAACCGGCTTGAGGATTTGCGACTCGGCGAGCTTCTGGAGCGCGGCGTCCCTCGTGGCAGACGTGACAAGGGGCCGATTGGGAGCAAACGCAAGCAATCCAAGCTGCTCGACCAAGGCAAGTTCGGTGAGGGCGCTGAGGTCGACCAGGAGAGGCCTTGCGCTCTCGAGGTTTTTGACTGCAGCGGTTCGCTCTTGAATTTCGCCGCCACCCACCTGCAGCAGTGGGCCGTCTTCGGGCCACCCGCGCACGATGTCGATGACATCAGTCCCCAGCATCCGAGCGAGCATGCCTAGGGTCAGGGTCTGGTCCTGATAGAGCTTGAAGCGGCGGTTCGCGTCGGCCTCCTTTCGCTCCAGCTGCCGCAGTACGGGGCGCACGTCCGGCTGGCCGTTGTCGTCTTCGGGCAAGGGCATGCTTACCAAGTGCTTCGAGGGTGCAACGGGGGCGTGAAGCGCCTCGCTGGCCAAGTTAAGTACTCTCCAATACGAGGTCTGGATAGCCTTGACGGTGAACTCGTACTGCAGCCCGAACCGGCTGCTTGCGGTGAATGCGTCGCCGACCTTCTTGCCAACAAGCGCTGCGGCTTCGGGGGATTCAGGCCTGAGGAATTCCTCTGTCGTAGGCAAATCAGGAATGTCGACGGGGTCGATGGTCTTCCACCGAGAAGCGCCTGACGCGTCGGTTAGGAGCACCGAAGTACCGGGGGCGACAACGTCAGGTGTGTCATGTAAGCGCTGAATCCGTTCAGGGGCGAACGCGATGGCGGCGTGCAGCGCAGCCGAAGCATCGACGCTTCCCATGTTCATGCGCCACATGCGATAGAGACGGCTCGAGCCTCGTTCAAGTTGCTTGTGCCGCAGCTCGGCCGACGCGACTTGTGTCAGTTCCGCAATCGTGCCCTGCAGCACTTCCGGAATCTCAGAGGCGAGCTGGTCTACCAAGTCCTGCTCATGGTGAGCTGCCACCATGAGCGAGAACAGCCAGGATTTCGCAAGATGGCCTTCGTCCTGCAGCTGCGCGCTCACCACTGATTGCAGTAAAGCCCAGTCGCCTGCCTGCTGCCCCAACTCCATGGCCAAGTGCCTAGTCATGCGGTCTCCCCTCCAGCTCTCCGGGAAAGACGCCAACAAGTCGCGAGCCTTTGCCCGCAAGCCGGTGCGCAGGTAGCACAGGAGCAAATTCGAGTGCAGCTCACTCAAGCCGCCGACGGGCAGGAACCGTTCGTAGCGCGCAGCTGCCTCGGCGTACCGCCTCGACCGCATCATCAGCTGCGCTACGAGGTAGTGGTTCGCCGGGTCGTCGCTCGCGTCTGCCACGGCGACAGCCTTGTCCGTAAACTGCTTCGCGGCCTCGGCATTCTTGGTTTGCAAGAGCGCCCTCGCCCCGACCACGAGGAGAGGCACGCTCTCTATTTGCAAGACCCCTTGATCGGTCAGTTGTGCGACGATGTCGGCTGGCTTGCCTTGGCCTAGGAGTACTTCCCACTGCATGACTTGGAGCGTTTCGCCAAGCCTGCCGGTCTCGTCTTCGGCGAGTCGCTTGCGGCCGACGTCTGTGACCAGTTTGAGGCGCTCCATGTCTTCCTGGTCCGCCGCCGTCTGCGCATAGGAGACCAGCGCATCAATCGGCATGGTTTGCAGCAGCGGCGCGCCGTACTCAAGCGCCTCAGATGCGCGATTGAGTTCGCGCAGGGCCTCGATGCGCGGGCGCACGAGGGCGCTCGCCTGGACCGGGTATTTGCCGGCCTCGTCAACCACGGCCAGCGCCGTGGCTGGCTTTCCGAGCAGCAGATACGCATACGCCAAGTGCCTGGTCGCTGCGGTAAGTGCCTCCGGGATTTGCGCCGTCCACAGTTTGGCATCGCGAGGCTCGAATTCTTCTGTCGCGCGAGTGAGCATCGCCAGCGCCGGCGCTGGTGCGACCCGGTAGGCGACGTTCACCGGACTGGACGCAGCGAGGTCCAGCGCGTACCGCAGGGTCGCTTCACGGTTGAAGAAGGTAGCGTCGCTCTGCTTGACGCCATCCAGTGCCGCTTCGAGGGCGCCCTGTACGTCTCCACGCTTGGCCAAGCTGAAGGCCAGCATCTGGTACGCCACCGACTTGTCCAAGTGCGCTTGCGGAATGTCGGCGCGCTCGATTGCAGCGCCGCTACTGATGCGGGCGTTAGACCAAGCCACCCACACTGCCAGCGAGTCGGGAAAGCGCTCACGTGTCCTCTCGGCCACGACGAGTGCCTGCTCGAACTCGCCTTTGAGCAGTAGCCCTCGGATGCGCGCGGCTGCCAGCTTGTCGTCATCCTCGTAAAGGTCGGCCGCCTTGAGGAAGGCGTCGGCTGCCGTTGCCTCGTCGTCGTCAACTGTCCAGACACAGGTGCCGTACATCGAATACCAACGCGCCTGCTGATGCGCGTCAAGGGTGTGCTCTTCGGTGTCTCTCTTTATTCGCTCAAGCTCGGCCTTGGCGTCGCTGAACCTGCAGGCCTTTATGAGATCGCCCACGTGATCCAACATCTTGGTGACGAGCTTGTCCGCAGACGTGTCACGTCCAGCCGGAACTAGGTCCCCCGCGGCGGACAGCGTCGACCCGGCAGGGCTTGCTGATGAAATTGCTACCTGCAGGGTAGGGGCAATTGAAGGCAAGGCAGAAGCAAACGGTGCGCTCGCTTGCGGCGTCGCAAGACTAAGGCGCAGCCTGAAGGACTTAAACCGGTAGTCCAGGTCCGCACCGATGATGGCAGCCAGGTTGCTCGCGTCGACCTGTCCCGCATTACTGTTTAGATCCACGCATGCGGCAATGAGCTTGGCCCAGACCGCAGACGGCGGAAGAGGGAGCCGCCCGTCCGCGCGCGTGGCAACGTCAATCAGTTGCTGCAGTGTCTTCGCAACGGCCGTCTCGTCGTTGCCGAGGTCTTCGTGTAGGAACTGCATGTGCTGCATGAACCCAAAGAGCTCTTCGTCCGCGACAACAGCCTTGTTGTACTCATCGACGACGGCGCGAATGGCTTTGAGCGCTGAGCGTCGCCCGGGATTGCTGAACTGCGCGGCGGTGGCCTTAAGCAACCAGTCCGAGGCCGAGATGGAGCGAACTGCCTCGCGCGCGAGCTCCATTGCGCCGGCCATCTTGGTTGTGCTCTCGACATCGTAGATGACGTTGAAGAAGTCCTGCCCCGGCCGGAAGTTCGGGGCCTTGAAGTCAAGCCACGCCAAGCCAACCGCTTCCTTGAACGCCTTGTCGTTCGCGGAGGCACGCAGGGTGCGCTTCATCTGCAGGCGAACGCTGCCCTGCGCGCCGTAGTCGTCTTCGATGGCGCAGTGGAGATCGTCGGTGTTGTTGCCGAAGACCCGAGTCTGAAATTTAATGGCAACGATACGGAATCCGTCCCGAATCCCACCACATGTGGTGCTGCGGGTGCACATGGACAGGATCCTGTGCGCCTGGACGCGGCTTTCAAACGCGCCCCCTGCGTTCCCGGTAGCGGCCGCCGACGAGACCTGCTTGGAGCCAGCGGGCTTTTTCTTGGGCTTGGAGCCCGTCTGCCTCTGCTTGGTCGCACCCCCGCCCGCGCCCTTTTTCGGGGCGCCCTTGGGTCGGGGTTTTCCGGGAGCGGCCACGCTTTGCGTACTGTGGGATTTAAGGTCGGGAATCTCGAGTATGCCGGAGCGCCAAAGTGGGCTTGCGGCGCTCAACCTCGAAGACCCGCTCCCGAATGCCCTCGACGTGACGCAGATCGGACGTTCAAAGCGCCACCTCAACTGACCGCACTCAGCTTGAAGCCATCATCGAGCGCCGCCAACAGCGGCCACTCACGGCCGGCCCGACTTCACCGCCGACCATCTCACCAACCCCACTGGCACCGAAGTTGCTAACACCCCTTCCCAGAGAGGCGCTGTGCCCCGCACACGCCAGCCTTGAAGACCGCTAGGGTTCCGGGCGCCGCGATTCAGTTGACCACCGACTGAGAGAGACAACGCGGCGCTGTCTGGTCCGAGAGCGGTCGGCCACGATCGTGTGGCTCCACGGAGGGACAAAAGCCCGGGAGACGCTGCTGCGCTGTGAAGCGCTTGCACGACGCCTCTCCGCTTTTGTTCCCCGTTCAGGAGCCCGCATGCCTTCGTCGCCGCCCCTTACCGCCACCCGCGCACCGCAACGGCGCACCTCCAGCCTCTGGACGGTGCGTGCGCCGATTGCGCGGCGCACCTATTGGGTGCTTGCCCTCATTGGCCTGTTCACGCCTTTGGTGCTCTGGGCCGTGCTCTCGGCCTATGGCGGGTTGGATCCGGTTTTTCTGCCCGCGCCGCTGCAGGTGCTCACCAAGAGCTGGACGTGGGCGACCGAGCTCGGCTTGCTGGATGACATGGGCATCAGCATCTACCGCGTGGTCACGGGCTTTCTGCTGTCGGCGGTGATCGCGTTGCCGCTGGGACTGTTCATCGGCTCGTACCGCGCGGTGCAAGCGCTGCTGGAGCCGTTGACGGATTTCATCCGCTACATGCCGGCGGTGGCGTTCATTCCGCTGGTGATGCTGTGGGTGGGCATTGGCGAGGCGTCGAAGATTTCCATCATCTTCATTGGCACCTTCTTCCAGATGGTGCTGATGGTGGCCGAGGACGTGCGCCGCGTGCCGGCCGCGCAGGTGGAGGCGGCGCAGACCATGGGCGCGAGCCGTTCGGAGCTGATCGAGAAGGTGATCTTTCCGAGTGCGAAGCCGGCGCTGCTGGACACGATGCGCATCACCATGGGCTGGGCCTGGACGTACCTGGTGGTGGCCGAGCTGGTGGCCGCGAACTCGGGCCTGGGCTACGCGATCCTGCGCGCACAGCGCTTTCTGCAGACGGACACGATCTTCGCGGGGATCATCGTCATCGGCCTCATCGGGCTGGTGACGGACCAGCTGTTCCGCCTGGCGCACCGCCGCGCGTTTCCCTGGCTGTACCTGAAGGGCTGAACGATGAGCACCAACCCGGTTTCCCCCGCCACGCTGGCGCTGCCCAAGATCGCGATCCGCGATGTGTTCAAGCGTTTTGACGGCGCGCCCACGAACGCGCTGGAGAACATCAACCTGGACATTCAGGCCAACGAGTTCGTCACCTTCGTGGGCGCTTCGGGCTGTGGCAAGTCCACCCTGCTGCGCACCATTGGCGGGCTGGAGGTGCAGACCAGTGGCGAACTGCTGGTGGATGGCAAGCTGGTGGAAGGCCCGGGCATCGACCGCGCCATGGTGTTCCAGCACTACAGCCTGTACCCGTGGATGACGGTGTGCCAGAACATCAAGTTCTGCCGGCAACTGGCGGCGCACACGAAGGACCGCACGTCTTCCGACGTGGAGGCGGCCGATGGCCGTGCCGATGCGCTGTTGCGGCTGATGGGCCTGCAGGCCATGGGCCACGCCTGGCCGAACCAGCTCTCGGGTGGCATGCAGCAGCGCGTGGCGATTGCGCGCGCGCTGATGGGCCGGCCCGACATCGTGCTGATGGACGAGCCCTTCGGCGCGCTGGACGCACAGACGCGCGAGGTGATGCACGACCTGATCCGCTACGTGCACAAGCTGGAGAAAGCCACCATCGTCTTCGTGACGCACGACGTGGAAGAGGCGCTGTACCTCGGTGGCCGCGTGGTGCTGATGGCGCCGCGCCCGGGCCGCATCGACACGGTGTACGACGTGCCCTTTGGCGACCAGCGCACGCAGGACCTGAAGCACGCCCCCGAGTTCCTGCGCCTGAAGCGCGACATCCTCGACCGCATCCGCGAGACCTCGGGCATGAAGACCGACCTGGAACAGCTGCAGCGCATGACCGGCGCAGCCACCGCATGAACCCCACGGAGACACACACCATGCCGAACGACATGCCGAACGACCCGATGACCGTGGCGCCGCCCAACCCGCCGCGTGAGGCACCGGTGGATGCGCTGGAGCTCTGGCAGCGCTTTCCTGAATCTGCGCTGGACGGCGTGGACACCGCACGCCGCATGTGGAGCGAGATCGTGCCCGGCGGCAGCCACTGGAGCTGGCGCCTGCCGCGCGGCAGCGCCGTGCGCTTCGTGGCACTGGAGGCCGGCGCGAACGTGAGCCTGGTGCTGTACGCCGCGCACGAGAAGCTGGAGCGCTACAACATGCCCGACTCGCTCAAGGCGCAGCACACCGCGCACTACACGCGCGGCCACGTGCTCATGAGCGACATGGGCCGCAGCATGGCCAGCTTCACGGCGGACAGCGTGGGCTGGCACGACCCGCTGGGTGCGCTGCTGGACAACGAGTCCATGCACCTGAAGTACGGCGAGAAGCGCTACGAGGACGCGCGCAACGGCATGTACCGCTCGGGCAAGGACGGCCTGCTGATCGAGATCGGCAAGTACGGCCTGGGCAAGCGCGACCTGATCGCGCCGGTGAACCTGTTCAGCAAGGTGGGCGTGGACGCACAGGGCCGCTTCGCGTTCGTGCCGAACCACGCGAAGGCCGGCGACTTCGTGGAGCTGCGCTTCGACATGGACGTGATCGCCGCCATCAGCACCGCGCCGCACGGGCTGGACACAGCCGCCACCTACAGCCCCAAGAAGGTGGGCCTGCTGGCCTGGCGCTGCGGCGCCGCACCGGCCGACGACGTGTGCCGCGCCTTCCGCGCCGAGAACGCACGCGCGCTGCACAACACCGACATGTTGTATCTGTGAGGAGCCGATGCCCATGAACACCGCCACCACACCAGCCGCCGCCTTCCGCATCCAGGAAAGCGCGCTCAACCCGTCCCAAGCCGTGGTGAACCAGCGCCACCCGGCGGGCGAACCCATCCTGTTCGAGCTGCGGCATGGGCAGACACTGCGCATCGTCGACCTCGAAGGCAACCAGGCCGCCGACGTGCTGTTCTACAACCGGCACGACCCGGCCGAGCACTACAGCGCCACCGACACCATGCAGCGCCAGGGTGGCATCTACCTCACCACGGGCTCGGTCATCCGCAGCAACGACGGCAACCCGATGCTCACCATCGTGGCCGACACCTGCGGCCGGCACGACACGCTGGGCGGCGCCTGCGCGGCCGAGAGCAACACGGTGCGCTACGCGCTGCAGAAGAAGTTCATGCACAGCTGCCGCGACAACTACCTCATTGCCCTGCAGCACGCCGACGTGGGCCTGGGCAAGCGCGACCTGGTGCCCAACATCAACTTCTTCATGAATGTGCCGGTGACGGCCGAGGGCGCGCTGAGTTTCGAGGACGGCGTGTCGGGCCCGGGCAAGTACGTGGAGATGCGCGCCGAGATGGACGTGTGGGTGCTGATCAGCAACTGCCCGCAGCTGAACAACCCGTGCAACGCCTACAACCCGACACCGATCCAGTTGCTCGTCTGGGACCCGGCATGAAGCCCCCCTGCGCCGCTTCGCGACTTCCCCCCAAGGAGGGGCCACGCCTGAGGCCCGGCAAAGCCGGTTCCTCGGCGTGTGCTGGACGCGCATGGATGCGCCACCGTTTTTCAATTGCCAGCAGGACGACCTGACTGACTTACCAGCATCGGCAGGATGGCCTGCCTCCGGAGACTGCTCAATGTTCAGCAAGGTCCTCATTGCCAACCGCGGCGCCATTGCCTGCCGCATCATCCGAACGCTCAAGGCCCTCGGCGTACAGAGCGTGGCGGTGTATTCCGAGGCCGACGCGCAGGCCCGCCATGTGCGCGAGGCCGACGAGGCCCACCTGCTCGGCCCCGCCCCGGCGGCGGAGAGTTATCTGCGCGCCGAGCGCATCCTGGAGATTGCACAGGCCTGCGGTGCGCAGGCCATCCACCCGGGCTACGGTTTCCTGTCCGAGAACCCTTCGTTCGCACAGGCCTGCGAGGCGGCGGGCATCGCCTTCATCGGCCCCACCGCCGAACAGATGCGCGCCTTTGGCCTGAAGCACACGGCGCGCGAACTCGCCGAGGCGCGCGGCGTGCCGCTGCTGCCAGGCTCGGGCCTGCTGCTGGACCTGGCACAGGCCACGCAGGAAGCCGCACGCATCGGCTACCCGGCGATGCTCAAGAGCACGGCGGGCGGCGGTGGCATCGGCATGCGGCTGGTGGGGAACGACGCCGAGCTGCGCGACGCATTCGAATCCGTCGGCCGACTCGCGCAGGCCAACTTCAAGGACGCAGGCCTGTTCCTGGAAAAGTACGTGGAGCAGGCGCGGCACATCGAGGTGCAGGTGTTCGGTGATGGCGCAGGCGGTGTGATCGCGCTGGGCGAGCGCGATTGCTCGGTGCAGCGGCGCAACCAGAAGGTGATCGAAGAAACCCCGGCGCCGGGCCTGAGCGATGCGCAACGCAGCGAGCTGCACGCCAGCGCGGTGCGGCTGGCGCAGGCGGTGAACTACCGCTCCGCCGGCACGGTGGAGTTCGTGTACGACGCCAGCACCGGCGCCTTCTACTTCCTGGAGGTGAACACGCGCCTGCAGGTGGAACACGGCGTGACCGAGCAGGTGTGCGGCGTGGATCTGGTGGCCTGGATGCTGCGACTCGCCGCCGGCGACCTGCCGGCCCTGGACACGCTGCAGCCTTCGCCACAAGGCGCGTCCATCCAGGTGCGGCTGTACGCGGAAGACCCCGCGAAGAATTTCCAGCCCAGCGCGGGCCTGCTCACGGAGGTGGTGTTTCCCGCGAGTGCACGGGTGGACAGCTGGGTGGAGCGCGGCACCGAGGTGCCCGCCTGGTACGACCCGATGCTGGCCAAGCTGATCGTGACCGCGCCCACGCGCGAGCAGGCTTTGCAGCAACTCGAAGACGCGCTGGACGCCACACGCCTGGCCGGCATCGAAACCAACCTGGGCTACCTGCGTCAGGTGGTGCGCGACCGGGTGTTCCGCGAAGGGCGGCAGGTCACGCGCTTTCTCTCCACCTTCGACCACCGGCCACGCACCATCGACGTGCTGGAGCCCGGCGTGCAGACCTCGGTGCAGGACTGGCCGGGCCGCCAGGGCTACTGGGACGTGGGCGTACCACCCAGCGGGCCGATGGACAGCCACGCGCACCGCATGGCCAACCGGCTGGTGGGCAACGCGGCGGATGCGGCCGCGCTGGAGATCACGCTGGCCGGGCCCACGCTGCGCTTCAACGCCAGCACCCTGGTCGCGGTGACGGGCGCGCCCGCGACGATCACGTTGAACGGACAACCGGTGACGATGTGGCAGCCCCTCCATGTGCCCGCCGGGGCCACGCTGGCCGTGGGCCGCTGCGAAACCGGCGTGCGGCTGGCGCTGGCCGTGGCCGGCGGGCTGGACGTGCCGCTGTACCTGGGCAGCCGCAGCACCTTCACGCTGGGCCAGTTCGGCGGGCACGCGGGGCGCCATCTGCGCACCGGCGACGTGCTGCACATGGCCGACGCGCCCGCCTCGGTGGCCGAGCAGACCATGGGCGACTACGTGTTCGCACCCGAGTACACGAACCACTGGGACATCGACGTGCTCTACGGCCCGCACGGCGCGCCGGACTTCTTCACGCCGGAGGACATCACGATGTTCTTCGGCACCGACTGGAAGGTGCACCACAACAGCAGCCGCACCGGCGTGCGCCTGATCGGGCCCCGCCCGCAATGGGCGCGCACCGACGGTGGCGAGGCGGGCCTGCACCCCTCGAACATCCACGACAACGCCTACGCCATCGGCGCGATCGACTTCACCGGCGACATGCCGGTGATCCTCGGCCCCGACGGCCCGAGCCTGGGCGGCTTCGTCTGCCCGGCCGTGGTGCTGCACGACGAACTGTGGAAGCTGGGCCAGCTGCGGCCGGGCGACACGGTGCGCTTCCACCGCCGCGCAGGCTCGCGGGAGAGCCCCATCCTCGACGACCGGGCCGCCGAAGGCGAACGCCCGCGCCGCGTGATTCGCCAGGCCGGCGACCGTTATGTGCTGGTCGAATTCGGCCCTCTCACGCTGGACCTGGAGCTGCGCATGCGCGTGCAGGCCTTGCTGGAGGGACTGAAGCAGCGGCACCTGCGGGGCGTGATCGACCTCACCCCGGGCATCCGCTCGCTGCAGGTGCACTTCGACCCGACCCGCCTGCCGCGCGATGCCCTGCTGCGCGCGATCGCCGAGCTGGACGACGCGCTGCCGCCGGTGGACGAGATGGTGGTGCCTTCGCGCACCGTCGTGCTGCCGCTGTCGTGGGACGACCCGCAGACGAAGCTGGCCATCGAGAAATACATGCAGTCGGTGCGGCCGGACGCGCCCTGGTGCCCGAGCAACATCGAGTTCATCCGCCGCATCAACGGGCTCGACACGATCGAAGACGTGTTCGACATCGTGTTCGACGCGCGCTACCTCGTGCTCGGCCTGGGCGACGTGTACCTGGGTGCGCCGGTGGCCACGCCGCTGGACCCACGCCACCGGCTCGTGACCACCAAGTACAACCCGGCGCGCACCTGGACGCCGGAGAACGCCGTGGGCATCGGTGGTGCCTACCTGTGCGTGTATGGCATGGAAGGCCCCGGCGGCTATCAGTTCGTGGGCCGCACGCTGCAGATGTGGAACCGCTGGCGGCATGGGGTACCGGGCACACCGTTCGAACAGCCCTGGCTGCTGCGCTTTTTCGACCAGATCCGGTTCGAGCCGGTGAGCGAGCAGCATCTCAAGGACATCCGCGCGCGCTTTCCGCACGGCGGCTACGCGCTGCGCACGGAAGAAGGCAGCTTCAGCCTGAAGGACTACCGCCGCTTCCTGGCCGAGAACGACGAAGCCATTTGCGCCTTCAAGACGCGGCAGCAGGCCGCCTTCGAAGCCGAGCGCGAACGCTGGGCCGCCGCCGGCCAGGTGGACTGCGCCAGCGAGGCCGATATGTCGGCCGCCGGTGTGGAGGCGGAGATCGACCTGCCCGAGGGCGGCCGTGCGCTGGCCACCAGCGTGCCGGGCAACGTGTGGAAGGTGGCGGTGAGCGTGGGCCAGCAGGTGCGCGCCGGTGACGTGCTGCTGGTGATCGAATCCATGAAGATGGAATTCAACCTGCTCGCACCGACCGATGCCACCGTGCACAGCCTGATGTGCGCCCAGGGCGGCGCTGTCGCGGCCGGCCAGAACGTGCTGGTGCTGGTTTGAAACACCCCCCTGCGCCGCTGCGCGGCCTCCCCCCTCTCTGGCGCGCCTTCGGCGCTGGGAGGGGGAACGGCATCTCGGGCCGGCGGAGCCGGACCCTTGATGCCTCTGGTCGGCGTTGTTTCACGCGTTGCGTATCGACCTTCAAACGAATTCCAAGGAGCTTTCTCTCATGTCACTGAGCCAACTGTCTTTCGATATCGCCAGCCTGCAGGCCGCCTACCGCAACGGCGTCACTGTGCGCGAGGTGATTGCCGAGGCGCGGCGCCGCTGCCTGGCCGACACGCACCATGCGCACATCCGTGTGCTCAGCACGGACGAGCTCGAACCCTTCGTCGCCCGACTGGACGGCGTGGACCCGGCGAGCCTGGCGCTGTTCGGTGTGCCGTTCGCGATCAAGGACAACATCGACCTCGCCCACATTCCGACCACCGCCGGCTGCCCCGATTTCGCATTCACCCCTGTGGAGAGCGCCTTTGTCGTGCGCCAGCTGCTCGCGGCCGGCGCGGTGCCGGTGAGCAAGACCAACCTCGACCAGTTCGCCACCGGCCTCAACGGCACGCGCTCGCCCTTTGGCGCGTGCCGCAACGCGATCAACCCGGACTTCATCTCGGGCGGCTCCAGCTCGGGCTCGGGCGTGGCCGTGGCGCTCGGCCATGTGAGCTTCGCACTGGGCACCGATACCGCGGGGTCGGGCCGCGTGCCCGCGTCGTTCAATGGGCTGGTCGGCCTCAAGCCAACGCTGGGCCTGCTCTCGGCCTCGGGCGTGCTGCCGGCCTGCCGCTCGGTGGAAACGCCCTCCATCCTCGCGCTCACCGCCGCCGATGCACAGGCCGTGCTGGGTGTGGCCGCCGCGTTCGACGAAGCCGACGCCTACAGCAGGCCCGCGCAACCCCTGGGCGTGGACTTCTCCGACGGCCCATTCCGCTTCGGTGTACCGCGCGAGGAAGACCTCGAATTCTTCGGCAACGGTGCGGCGGCCGCACTGTTCGCCGACGCGGTGAAGCGGCTGGAATCGCTGGGCGGCACGGCCGTCACCATCGACCTCTCGCCCTTCCTGGAAGCCGCGAAGCTGCTGTACGAAGGCCCCTGGGTGGCCGAGCGCTACGTGGCCATCCAGGCGTTCATCGACGCGCACCCGCAAGCCGTGTTCCCACCGGTGCGCACCATCATCGAGGGCGGCCGGAGCAAGAGCGCCGCCGATGCCTTCGCGGGCGCATACCGGCTCAAGGCGCTGCGCCGCGTCTGCGACCGCGTGTGGGACGCCGTGGACTGCATGCTCACGCCCACCGCCGGCACCATCTACCGCATCGAGGAGATGGAGGCCGACCCGATCCGCCTCAACTCCCACCTCGGCCGCTACACCAACTTCGTGAACCTGCTGGACCACAGCGCGGTGGCCGTGCCGGCCGGTGTGCTCGCCAGCGGCGACGCCGATGGCCTGCCGTGGGGCGTGACACTGGGCGCCCCTGCGCACAAAGACCTCGCCCTGCTTCGGCTGGCCGACCGCTTCCACCGCGCCACGGGCGGCACGCTCGGTGCGACCACGGTCGATGTGGAATCCACCCCCGCCTGCACGGGTTTGCCGGGTGGCGAGATCGGCACCAGCGGCACAGGCACCGTGCGCGTGGCGGTGTGCGGCGCACATCTCACGGGGTTGCCGCTCAACCACCAGCTGACATCGCGCGGTGCGCGCCTCGTCGGCAGCCCGACGTCCGCGCCCGAGTACCGCTTCTACGCCCTCGCGGGAGGGCCGGTGCAGCGACCAGGCATGGTGCGCGTGCCCGAAGGCGGCGCGGCCATCGCGATGGAAGTGTGGGAAGTGCCAGCCCCCTTGTTCGGCAGCTTCGTGGCGGGTATTCCCGCACCGCTGGGCATTGGCAAGGTGAAGCTGGACGATGGCAGCGAAGTGCCGGGCTTCATCTGCGAGGGGATCGGCATCGGGGGTGCGACCGACATCACGCGCTTCGGCGGCTGGCGCGCGTGGCTGGCGGCCGGCGCACCGCGCTGAGGCACAGGCAAAAAAAAGCCAGACCGGGGTCTGGCTTCTTTCGTCTGGCCGAGAGGCTCAGCGTGGGGTGCGGCGGGCCATCGGGCGGGCCGGACCGCCTTCGTTGCGGCGCGGTGCGAAGTCACCGCGCATGGCGCCGCGCTCGGCGTTGCCACGGTCGCTGAAGCCGCCACGGTCGCCAAAGCTCTTGTCACTGCGACCGAAGCTGGCGAAGCCGCCGGGCTTGCCGCCGCGTGCGGGCGCGCCACGGTCACCGAAGCCACGGCTGGCGGGGCGGGTGTCCTGGCGGTAGCCGCCCTGGTCGGCGCGGTGGTCGAAGCGGTTGTCGTGGCGAGGCTGCGGTTCGGCACGGCCTTCGAAGCGCGGATCGAAGCGCTGGTCGGTGCGGCCTTGCGGTGCGCGCGGTGCGTCGAAGCGGTCGTTCGGGCGGCCTTCTGCACGGCCTTCGAAACGCGGGCCGCGCGGTGCCGCGCCACGGCGGTCGTTGAAACCGCTGCGGTCGGCGTAGCGGTCGTTGCCACCGCCAAAACGGTCGCCACCACGGCCACCCGGGCGGCCACGGCCACCAAATTCGGGCTGCGGTGCGCGCTGGCGCGGCTCGAGGCCGGGCACGGTCTCGACGCCGATGCGCTGGCGCGTGTAGGCCTCGATGTCACCGATCTTGCGGCGGTCGCGGAACTCGGCGAAGGTCACGGCCAGGCCATCGCGGCCGGCACGACCGGTGCGGCCGATGCGGTGCGTGTAGTCCTCGGCTTTCATCGGCAGACCGAAGTTGAAAACGTGGGTGATGGTGGGCACGTCGATGCCACGCGCGGCCACGTCGGTGGCGACGAGGAACTGCGTCTGGCCGTTGCGCAGCGCCATCAGGCGGCGGTTGCGCATGCCCTGGTTCAGCGCGCCGTGCAGCGCCACGGCGGCAAAGCCGGCCTGCTGCAGGTCGTTGGCCAGGCCGTCGCACTCGATCTGCGTGCTGCAGAACACCACGGCCTGGTTGATGCTGGTGTCGCGCAGCCAGTGGTCGAGCAGCTTGCGCTTGTGGTCGGCGTTGTCGGCCCAGAACAGCACCTGCTTGATGTTGGCGTGCTGCTCCTGCGGCGTGTCGATCTGCACCTTCTGCACATGCTTGCCGTTCTCGTGCATCACGCGCATGGCGAGCTGCTGGATGCGCGGCGCGAAGGTGGCGCTGAACATCATGGTCTGGCGGCGCTGGCTGGTCAGGTCGTTGACTTCGGCGAGGTCATCGGAGAAGCCGAGGTCGAGCATGCGGTCGGCCTCGTCGACGACGAGGAACTGCACCTGATCGAGCTTGAGCTGCTGCGAGCGCTGCAGGTCGAGCAGGCGGCCCGGTGTGGCGACGACGAGGTCAGCGTTCTGCAGGCGCGCGATCTGCAGCTGGTAAGGCATGCCGCCCACCACGTTGGCGATGCGCAGGCCGCGGCAGTGACGAACCAGGTCGATGGCGTCGTTGGCCACCTGCTGCGCCAGCTCGCGCGTGGGACACAGGATGAGCGCGCCGGGCGTGGCTGCCTTGAAGTGGCGCGGGTCGGTGGGGTTCTTGCGCTTGGGTGCCTTGGGCGGTGCCTCGCCGCGCGCCAGGGCGTCGGCAGCGGCGCGCTCGCGGTCGGCGCGTTCCTTCGCGTCGGCTTCGGCGCGTTGTTGCAGCAGGGTGTGCAGCACGGGCAGCAGGAAGGCAGCGGTCTTGCCGCTGCCAGTCTGGCTGGAGACCATCATGTCGGCAAATCGCTGCACGCCCTCGGCCAGCATGGCCTTGGGGATCACATTGTTCTGCACGGTGGTGGGCTGCACATAGCCGAGATCGGCACAGGCCTGCACCAGCTCGGGCGCGAGGCCCAGCAGCTCGAAGCCGTTGGGGCCTGCGGGCTCCGTCGCCACGGGGGTGTTGTCCGCTTCGGTGTCGGCAGACAGGGTTTCGGGCGAGAAATCGCCGCGTTCTTCAAAAGAGTCGCTCATGTTCGTCCATGCGCCGCAAAGGGCGCAATTGATCGAAGCAAACGCTGGAAAGGACGGCCGGCCTGAAAAGGCGGCAGCTCCTGGGGCGTCAGATCCGTTCGTGGTTACAAAACATCAACCATCAAACGATCGACGCGCCATGGGTCACAGAAAGAAGCGTGACACCGGGAGCGAGGGCTCCATCCGCTGAGGTGGGGGTGTCCTGTCGGACACCGCACCAACCGCTTGTTCGGGGAGCCGGTGTGTGAGGCAGATGCACAAATCATCGCAGTTGCCTGCGAAGCCAGAGATTATGGCACAGATTGAGGGAAAACCCCTAATCTTTACCTCGACCCGAGTCGTTGTCGCTCAGTCGAGCACCGCGCGCACGACATAGAAGAGCAGCGCCGCCAGCACGGCCGTGGCGGGCACGGTGACGATCCAGGCCGCCACGATGCGCATGACCACGGAGCGCTTGACGATCTCCTTCTTGTAGGCCTTCTTGAACGCCTTCTGCTCCTTCTTCGCGAACACGGCCTCGTCGGCCGCCAGCACGGCCTCGCGCTGCTTGGCGCGTTGTTTCATGTCGGCCAGCATGCGCTTCTTCTCGGACACTTCAGCGGCTTCGAAACGGCTCAGGTAGGCCTCGACGACATCGCGGTCGGCACCCTGGTGGCCAGCGCGCACGACCCGTTCCATCTTGGCGTAATTGACCTTGAGCAACTCCCGCAGGAAACCGACACCGAAGACCGCACCGATGGAGATGTGCGTCGTGGAGACCGGCATGCCGAGCTGCGACGCCACGATGACGGTCAGTGTGGCCGACATGGCAATGGCGTACGCGCGCATGTTGTCGAGTTCGGTGATCTCCTTGCCCACGGTGCGGATCAGCCGTGCACCGTAAAGCGCCAGACCCACGGCGAGACCCAGCGCGCCCAGCACCATGATCCACATCGGCGTACCGGCCTTGGTGGCGATGGCGCCCTCCTTCACGGCTTCGTAGATGGCGGCCAGCGGTCCGATGGCGTTGGCCACATCGTTGGCACCGTGCGCAAAGCTCAGCAGCGCGGCCGAGCAGACCAGGGGCCAGGTGAACAGGCGATTCACGCCATTCTTGGTGTTGTCCTGGCGCCGGGCATGGGCGGCTATCGGTTTGCGGGCCAGCGCCCAGACCACGACCGCCATCGCACCGCCGGCCAGCACGGCCGTCAACACACCCACCTGCACCAGTTGCCCCAGGCCCTTGAGCAACATGTACGTGGTGTAAGCCCAGACCATCGCACCGATCAGGATGGGCACGACGCGGCTGGCGGCATCGATCATGTCGCTGCGGTAGGTCACGCTGCGCTTGATGATGTAGAGGAAGGCCGCCGCCATGGCACCACCGGCCAGCGGCGAGATGACCCAGCTGATCACGATCTGGACGATGGTCTCCCAGTTCACCAGCCCCCAGCCACCGGCGGCGATCCCGGAGCCCATCACGGCACCGATGATCGAGTGGGTGGTGGACACCGGTGCACCAAGCGCCGTCGCCAGGTTGAGCCAGAGGGCGCCGGCCAGCAGGGCCGCGAACATCACCCAGGCAAACAGCGCAGGGTCGTTGATGACACCCGGGTCGATGATCCCGCCCTTGATGGTGCCGACCACATCGCCGCCGGCCACGATGGCACCGAGCGCTTCGAACACGGCGGCCACCACGATGGCCCAGCCCATGGTCATGGCGCCGGAACCCACTGCTGGCCCCATGTTGTTGGCCACATCGTTGGCGCCGATGTTCATGGCCATGTAGGCACCCACCGCCGCAGCGACGATGAGGAGCCACATGGCCGAGGTGGTGAGGCTGGCGGTGGACGCCCCCGTGAGCGACGCGTACAGGCCGACGATCAGCAGGAACAACACCGCGGCGCCGAGCTGGAAGGCTTCCAGATGTCTGGCAACAAATCGGGAACGGGATTTTTTTGTCATTGAAATCTCACGTGAATGTCATGATTTTGACATTTGCAAGTTCGTGCCTGAACCGGCGCACAGGCGCCCTGTCTCCGCGACGAGCAGCGCCTCAGCGCAGGAAATGCGTCCGGTAGTGCTCGAGTTCGTCGATGGACTCGTGCACGTCGGCCAGCGCGGTGTGCTTCTGGTGCTTCTTGAACGATTCGTAGACCTCGGGACGCCAGCGCTTGGCCAGCTCCTTCAGGGTGCTCACGTCCAGGCAGCGGTAGTGGAAATAGGCTTCCAGTTTCGGCATGTACTTCACCATGAAGCGGCGGTCCTGGCTGATGGTGTTGCCGCACATCGGCGAACCGTTCTTCGGTACGTACTGCCCGATGAAGGCCAGCAGCGTCGCCTCGGCCTCCTCCTCGCTCACCGTGCTGGCCTTGACCTTGTCGATCAGGCCGCTGCGGCCGTGCGTGCCTTTGTTCCAGGCGTCCATGGCATTGAGCACGGCGTCGCTCTGGTGCACCACGATGACCGGTCCCTCGATGCGGGGTGTGAGCTGGGGGCCGGTGATCACGACCGCGATTTCCAGCAGGCGCTCTTTTTCCGGGTCAAGACCGCTCATCTCGCAATCGATCCACACCAGGTTCTGGTCGCTTTTGGCAAGGGTCGGGATCTCGGTGGCGGCGGCGCCCGCCAGGGCGTTGGTGGCAGAAGTCATGGCCGGCATTCTCGCCGATCCGAGGCCCCGGGCGGCGCGGCCCCACGGCGCGCGCGGAAGCCGGTCTTCGATAGACTCCTGCCCCATGGACACCGCTTCGTTCGCCTTCACCGCCGTCTTCTGCGCCCTGCTGCTGCTGGGCCTGGTCGTGCGCACCGTGCTCGCCAGCCGTCAGATCCGCCACGTGGCGCGCCACCGCGCCGCCGTTCCTGCGGCCTTCAGCGACACCATCACCGTCTCCGCCCACCAGAAGGCGGCCGACTACACCATCACCAAGGCGCGCTTCGGCCTGCTGGAAACCGCCATCGACGCCGCCCTGCTGCTGGGCTGGACCCTGCTGGGGGGGCTGGACTGGCTCAACCAGCTGCTGCTGGACGCCCTGGGTGGCGGCATGGTGCAGCAACTCGCGCTGCTCGCGGCCTTCGTGGTCATCGGTGGCCTCATCACCCTGCCGCTGGGCTGGTACGCGACCTTCCGCATCGAGGAGCGCTTCGGCTTCAACAAGATGACGATGTCGCTCTGGCTGGCCGACCTGGCCAAGGGCACGCTGGTCGGCGCACTCATCGGGTTGCCCATCGCCGCGGTGGTGCTGTGGCTCATGAGCGCGGCGGGCCCCAGCTGGTGGCTGTGGGCCTGGGGCGTGTGGATGGCGTTCAACCTGCTGGCCCTGGTGCTCTACCCCACCGTGATCGCGCCCCTTTTCAACAAGTTCGAGCCGCTGTCCGACGAGACGCTGAAAGCGCGCGTGAACGCCCTCATGCAGCGCTGCGGCTTCGCCGCCAAAGGCCTGTTCGTGATGGATGGCAGCAAGCGCAGCGCACATGCCAACGCCTACTTCACCGGCTTCGGCGCGGCCAAGCGCGTGGTGTTCTTCGACACCCTGCTCAAGCAGCTGAGCCCCGAAGAAATCGACGCCGTGCTGGCGCACGAGCTCGGCCACTACAAACGCCGGCACATCCTCAAGCGCATCGTGCTGATGTTCGCGCTGAGCCTGGCCGGCTTCGCGCTGCTGGGCTGGGTGTCGAGCCAGGCCTGGTTCTTCAGTGGTCTGGGCGTGACGCCGTCCATGGACACGCCCAACGACGCACTGGCCCTGCTGCTCTTCATGATGGTGGTGCCGCTGTTCACCTACTTCCTTTCGCCACTGATGGCACAGCTCTCGCGCAAGCACGAGTTCGAGGCCGATGCCTACGCCGTCGCCCACACCAACGGGAACGACCTCGCCAGTGCGCTGCTCAAGCTGTACAAGGACAACGCCAGCACGCTCACGCCCGACCCGCTGTACGCGCGCTTCTACTACTCACACCCGCCGGCCAGCGAACGACTCGCGCGCCTGCAAACCGCCTGAGGCGAATCCACCATGAACCCGATCCACCACAACCGCCGCGCCCTCTCCGCCACCGAGATCGTGACCCAGCTGACCCAGATCAATGGCGATGCCGCCCAGGGATGGAAGCTGATCGACGGCGCATTGGAAAAGACCTACAGCTTCGCCAACTTCCATGAAACGATGGCGTTCGTGAACGCGCTGGCCTGGATCGCGCACCGCGAGGACCACCACCCCGACCTGACCCTGGGCTACAGCCGCTGCACCGTGCGCTTCAACACGCACGACGTGAGCGGCATGTCGGTCAGCGACTTCCACTGCGCAGCCGCGGTGGATGCCCTGCAGAAGGCTTGATGGCCGATCTGCAGACCGGACTGGTGGTGGCCTCGCATGGCCGCCACTGCCTCGTCGAGAGTCCCGATGGCCAGCGCCGGATCTGCCATCCGCGCGGCAAGAAGAACGCCGTGGTCGTGGGCGACCAGGTGCGATGGCAGGTCACGGGCGACGAAGGCAGCATCGAGCGTGTGGACCAAAGGCGCAACCTGTTCTACCGGCAGGACGAGATGCGCACCAAATCGTTCGCGGCCAACCTTGATCAGGTGCTGGTGCTGGTCGCGGCCGATCCCGAGTTCTCCGAGAGCCAGCTGGCGCGCGCGCTGATCGCCGCGCAGGCCGAAGGCATTGATGCGCTGATCGTGCTCAACAAGAGCGACCTGCAACCCGCGTTCGACCGCGCCTGGGCACGGCTGGAGCCCTATCGCCGCATGGGTTGCCAGGTGTTGCCACTGCGCCTCAAATCGGCCGACGGCTCGGAAGGTGGACTGGATGTCCTGCGTCAACACCTCGACGACAAGCGCACGCTGGTGCTCGGACCGTCTGGTGTGGGCAAGAGCACGCTGGTGAACAGGCTGGTGCCCGAGGCACGTGCCCAGACCGGTGAAATCTCGCGCGCCCTCAACTCGGGCAAACACACCACCACCAGCACCACCTGGTACTGGGTGGATACCGAACGGCACACGGCGCTGATCGATTCACCGGGTTTCCAGGAGTTCGGACTGAACCACATCGAAGCCATGCAACTGGCGCACCTGATGCCCGACCTGAACGCCACGCTGGGCGACTGCCGCTTCTACAACTGCACCCACCTGCACGAGCCGGGCTGCGGCGTGGTGGCGCATGTGCAGACCGGTGATCCCGATCAACCCGCAACCGACCCGCTGGCGATCAGCGAGAACCGCTACCGTCTCTACCGCGAGTTTTTTGCGGAGCTGTCGGACAAGCGGCGGTACTAGAGCCCTGCCAGAGTCAGCAAGGCCAGCAGCAGCATCCACAGCACGACGGCCCGCCATACGAGTCCCACCACGCTGCCCATATGCGCCAGTTGCGGATCGGGACGGGCACCGGGGTCGCCCTCATCTTCCTCCAGCGTGAGAGGGTCCGCACGTGGCGTGAGGCGCACATTCAAGGCCCCGGAGGTGGCGGCCAGCACCACGCCGTCGCTGCCGGGCGCGAAACGTTCGGCATCGCCGCGCCAGCTGGCGACAGCCTCCTCGAAGTTGCCCACCACCGCGAAGCCGAGCGCGGTCAGGCGTGCTGGCACATGGTCGACCCAGCGCCATGCGGTGGCCGCAGCGTGCTGCAGGGCGGGGCTGGGCGTGCCGTCCGGCCGTGCCCGCCAGTTGCGCGAGAGATACTCGGCCAGCCGGTAGAAGACGGCACCCGATGGACCGAGACCAATGGCCCAGAACACCACGAAACACACCAGCACACCGAACACATGCCGATGTGCCGCCAGCACCGAGTGCTCGATCACCTGGCGCAGCAACTCGGTGCGGGGCAGGCTGGAGGCATCCACGCGCAGCCAGCGGGCCAGCTTCTCCCGCGCGGAGGCATCGTCACCGGCATCGAGCGCCTGACGGATTTCGCTGAAATGGTGGCTGAACTGGCGAAAGCCCAGCGTCACATAAAGGATGCCCACGGTCCAGGCAAACGCCAGCACCGAGCTGAATTGCCAGAGCGCCCAGTACACCGCGCCGGCCACGGCCGCTGGCACGCCCACGGCGAGCACCCAGGCGACCCAGCCGTGTGAGGACTGGCCGGCATCGAGGTTGCGACGCACGGTGCGCGCCCAGCCGCGCAGGCCGGCATGCACAGGGTTGTCAAAAGCAAGCGGACGCGCCTGCTCCAGCAGCAGGGCAATGAGGATGGCGAAAAAACTCATGGCGCCATCATAGTGGCGCACCCTGCGTGGACCAAAAAACGCACCGTGCTGTCAGGCACTCAGCATGCGGTAGAAATTGCGCAGCATGCCCGCAGTGGCACCCCAGATGAAGCGCTCTCGGTCGCCATCGAGGTAGGGCATGGAGTACCACTGGCGAACGACACCCTCGAACTCGTGCGCGTGCCGACGGTGGTGCAAGGGGTTCATGAGGTAGGCCAGTGGCACCTCGAACACATCGTCGACTTCGTCCGGATTGGGCACCAGGTCAAAGCCCGGCTGCACCAGGCCCACCACGGGCGTGACGATGAAAGAAGTGCCGGTGACATAGACCGGCAAGGTACCCAGCACCTCCACCCGCTCGGGCGCGAGCCCGATTTCCTCCTGCGCTTCGCGCAAGGCGGCGGCCGTGGCATCCGCATCTTCAGGATCGAGCTTGCCACCCGGCAGGGCGATCTGCCCGGAATGCGTGGACAGGTGGGCCGTGCGCTGGGTGAGGATCAACGTGAGCTCGTCGCGCATGACCAGTGGCAGCAGCACCGCGGCCTCGGCCGGCGGCCGGTCAACGAACTTGCGTTCGCGATGCAGTTCGGGGGTCCACAGGGGCGGACGGGCGAACAGTTCGCGCAGGCCATCGGCCGTGAGGCGCTGCGCCTGCGCGGGTTGCAGCATCTCATCGGCCTCGTCCGCCACGATGGGCGCCAGGCGGGGATCGAACGCGGGAAGCACTTGTGTCATTGGAAGGCGAGCATAGGCCAGACACAAAAAAGCCGCTCCAGGGGAGCGGCTTTTCAGGGCTGACGGCCGGGTTGGCCGTGAGGCGCTCAAGCGCCCAGCTTTTCCTTGATGCGAGCCGACTTGCCGCTGCGTTCGCGCAGGTAGTACAGCTTGGCGCGGCGCACGGCACCACGGCGCTTGACTTCGATCTTGGCGATCAACGGGCTGTACAGGGGGAACGTGCGTTCCACGCCTTCGCCGTTGGAGATCTTGCGCACGATGAAGCTGGAGTTCAGGCCACGGTTGCGGCGGGCAACGACCACGCCTTCGTATGCCTGCACGCGCTTGCGGGTGCCTTCGATCACGTTCACGCTGACGATCACGGTGTCGCCAGGGGCGAACGGCGGGATCACTTTGCCGAGGCGAGCAATTTCTTCCTGCTCAAGGGTCTGGATGAGGTTCATGATTTCCTGTTTTGTCGATCATGACCGCGCTGCACTAAAGGCCGCGAATCCGGCAGGGGCCCCTGTCCATACCCTTGCGGGGCTGCGGGCTGGCCCGGTCGCGGCGGCCGGTCAGAGGATCGAAAAGCCTTGGATTATAGCAAGCCTTTGGAACGCAGGAAAGCCTGGTCCGCGGCGTCGAGCAGTCCCCGATCCTTGGCAAGGGCCAGCAGGTCGGGACGGCGGCTGGCGGTGATCGCCAGACTCTGCTCACGGCGGTAGCGGGCAATGCGCTCGTGGTGACCGCCCAGCAGCACCTCCGGCACCGGCATCGGCCCTTCGGGGCCCTGCCAGACTTCGGGGCGGGTGTGATGGGGGCTGTCGAGCAGTCCATCCAGTGCCGGGTTGAAGCTGTCCTGCTGGTGGCTGCCCTCGTCCGTCAGCACCCCGGGCTGAAGACGGGCAACGGCGTCAAGCAGGGCCATCGCGGGAATCTCGCCCCCGGAAAGAACAAAATCGCCCAGGCTGAGCTGCTGGTCCACGCAGCTGTCGATGAAGCGCTGATCGATGCCCTCGTAGCGTCCGCACACCAGCACCGCGCCCTGGCCCCGGGACCAGTCCTCCACACCTTTGTGGTTCAGTGGCGCGCCAATCGGAGAAAACAGGACGACAGGCGCCCGCGCACCGTCGGGTTCGGCCCGGGCCGCACGAATGGCCTGCAGGCACTGCCACAGGGGCTCGGCCATCATGACCATGCCCGGTCCGCCACCAAACGGCCGATCGTCCACGCGGCGGTAGTTGCCTTCGGCGAAATCGCGCGGGTTCCACAGGTGCACCGCCACCTGGCCGGATTCGAAGGCACGGCGGTTGATGCCATGCCGCAGGAACGGCTCGAACAGCTCGGGAAACAGTGTGATGACGTCGAAGCGCATGGCGGTGTGGCCGGCGCAGGCGTCAGTAGTCCGGCTGCCAGTCGGCGGTGATGCGGCGCTGTGCCTTGTCGACATCGTCGATATAGGCCGCCACAAAGGGAATCATGCGCTCCGCCGTCTGCTCGGCACCCTCCACCGTGTGGAGGTACTCCAGCACCAGCACGGAAGTCGGTCCGGTGGGCATGAGGTCGCGCACCACGCCGAGGTGCACGCCTTCGCGGTTGAACACCTCCAGGCCGATCAGGTCGACCCAGTAGTACTCACCTTCGGGGGTTTCAGGGAAGGCGCTGCGCGGCAGGC
The DNA here is from genome assembly GCF_031457235.1 of Hydrogenophaga laconesensis. Lineage (NCBI taxonomy): Bacteria > Pseudomonadati > Pseudomonadota > Betaproteobacteria > Burkholderiales > Comamonadaceae > Hydrogenophaga > Hydrogenophaga laconesensis. The sequence continues at coordinate 220,044 of NZ_JAVDWE010000003.1, read as the reverse complement.
AGATGCGCACACCCTTCAGGGCTTCGGCTGCGTTGCGGTCGTTCACGCCCTCCAGCCGGGCAACCAGCCCATCGGTGTGGGCCTTGATCTCGCCGACTTCCACACTGACACAACCAGAGAACGCAGAAAAGCCGCGCGCGAAGCGGGCTTCGGGCGGCTGGAGGAACCACTGGGAGGAGGCCAGCAGCGCCGAGGTATCGGCGCTGTGGGGCAGGATGCGAACCCAGCCCTTGATGCCCCACGCGTCCTGTATGCGGCCCAGCTCGACGGCATCGCCGGGCAGGGACGACGCCTGGAAGGCGCCGGACGCGGGTTTGTTCACCTGAGCAGGAACGGGATCAGGCCGAGGCCTTGGCGGCGTTCTGCTTGACCAGGCGGGAAACCGTCTCGGACGGCGTGGCGCCGACGCTGGTCCAGTAGGTGAGGCGGTCCACGGCGATGCGCAGGGACTCTTCGCCACCACGGGCCAGGGGGTTGTAGAAACCGATGCGCTCGATGAAGCGGCCATCGCGGCGGTTGCGCTTGTCGGCAACCACGATGCTGTAGAACGGACGGGCCTTGGCACCGCCGCGGGAGAGTCGAATGACGACCATGATTTATCCTTCGGGTGGAGAGGTACCAACATCGGTACTTCACTGGATCTTGCGACCCGCTTATCTGCAGCGCCTGAGACACACGACTGACCACCCGGCCAGCGAAACGCCACAAAACCCGCGATTATAGCCCGTTCGCTGGTTTTGCCAGCCACCCCATCCGAGTCCCGAATTCCATGCCCCTGATCCGCCCCAGCCGCGAAGAAGACCTCGACGCGATCACCCGCATCTACGGCCACCATGTGCTGCACGGCACTGGCACCTTCGAAACCACGCCACCCACCCTCGCCGAGATGACGGCCCGCCGCGCCGATGTGCTGGGCAAGGGCCTGCCCTGGCTGGTGGCCGAAGACGGCGACCAGGTGCTCGGCTACGCCTATGGCAACTGGTTCAAGCCCCGTCCGGCCTACCGCTTTTCGGTGGAAGACTCGATCTACATGGACCCGGCCGCCCACCGGCAGGGCCTGGGCCGTGCCCTGCTGGCCGAGCTGCTGGCGGCGCTGGAGCGCGCCGGCACACGCAAGGTGATGGCGGTGATCGGCGATTCGTCGAATGCCGGCTCCATCGGTGTGCATCGTGCGCTGGGCTTCGAACCGGTGGGTGTGGTGCAGTCGTGCGGCTGGAAGTTCGGACGCTGGCTCGACATCGTGCTGATGCAGAAGACCCTGGGGGCTGGCGACAGCACGCCGCCGAACGAGGGCGTCTGACGATGGCGCGCAAGAACAAGACGCTGGCGGTCTGGCTGGCGCTGCTGGGCGGCGCCCTCGGTCTGCACCGTTTCTACCTGCGTGGCCTGGGCGACTGGATAGGCTGGCTGCACCCGATTCCTGCCGCACTGGGTCTCTGGGGTGTGGACCGCGTGCTGCTCTACGGGCAGGACGACAAGCTGTCCTGGGTGCTGATTCCGTTGCTGGGCGCAACGATCTCCGCCAGCTGCCTGATGGCCATCGTCTACGCCCTGACCGACCGCGAAAAATGGAACCGGCAGTTCAACCCCGATCTGCCGGCGGACTCATCGCCGGGTGGAACGAACTGGCTGACCATCGGCGCCCTGGTGGCCGCGCTGCTGGTGGGCACCATCGCCCTGATGGGCAGTCTGGCGTTTGGGTTCCAGCGTTACTTCGAGTACCAGGTCGAGGAAGGCCGCAAGATCAGCCAGTGAGGCATCACCCTGCTCAGTTGAGCCAGGACATGAATGTCATGGCGAAGCTCAGCGTGACCAGAGCGAGCGCGGTCGACAGGCCCATGGCGGCGGTGGTGACCTGTTCAGCCACCTCATAGCGTTGGGCAAACAGGAACACGTTCGCACCCACCGGCAGGGCGGCGGCCACCACCAGCACCGTGAGCGGCAGGCCGGTAATGCCCAGGGCCCACGCGCTCAGCCCCACCATCACCGGCAGGAACACGTTCTTGGATGCGCTCACCCACAGTGCCTGCCGCAGGTAGCCCCGCATGGGCGTGAGTGCGAGCGTCACGCCGACCAGCACCAGCGCGATCGGGCCGAAGGCACTGCCCAGCAATTGCAGGGGCTTGTCGATCACGCTCGGCAGTTCGAGCCCGGTCTGGGCGAACAGCAGCCCGCTGATGATGGGCAGGGGGATGGGATGGATCAGCGCACCCTTGAAGGCCGACCAGGCGGTCTCCAGCACATGCGGGGTTCGCTCGCCGCCCAGTCGGGCCTCGCGGGCGACCGCCAGCTCGAGCACGATGGAACCCAGCGTGAGCATGATGAGGGCATGCACCGACACCACGGTGAGCAGCGTCACCAGGCCGGCCTTGCCATAGGCCAGCTCCACCAGGGTGATGCCCAGCATCACCATGTTGGAGAACGTGCCTGCCAGGGCCATCACCACGCTGCCCCGGTTGAAACCACGCCAGACGATGGACACGGCCAGCAGCGTGAGCGCGGCCAGGAAGTACGCGCCCACCGGACGCCAGTCCAGTTCCTCGAAATGCACCGAACTCATGGTGCGGAACAGCAGCGCGGGGATGAGGAGGAGAAAGACGAGGTTGGAGAGATCCTTGACGGCTTCGTCGCGGATCCAGTGCATGCGCCCGGCCAGGTAGCCGAGCCCGATCAGCAGAAAGACCGGAGTGAGAGAAGCGACGACGGGGTGGGCAGCGATGTTCACCCGGCGATGGTATCGCCACGCACGAAGCTCAATCGACGCCGACGGCCCCCGTGATGCGGTAGTACAGGCCGTAAGGGTCGTTCTGCAGCACGTGGAAGGTGCCCTCGACCACCACCGCTTCCAGCTTGTACTTGACCGGTTTGCTGGCCCGCACCTCGACCATGCTTTCCGGCCCGCCGGGTGTGCAGAAGCCACAGGTCAATGGCACCGATGCCAGGAGGAAGTGGCGCTGATTCTCCCCAGGCTCCAGCGGCATCATGAAGCCCTGCAGGCGCAGCTTCTTCTGGTTCAGCTCGGCCACGGGCGCCGGGTACACCGGCACGATGCGTTTCTTCTCGACCTTCGTGGTGACATCGGTGAGCGTCGACCAGGCCACCACGTCGTCCCTTCTGGCGAGCGGCGCGAAAGGGCTGAGCGGGCTGTGCACGCCCGCGCCCTGCCCGTGCGGCAGGCCTGCGGGCTGGGTGGGCGAGGTGCCCGGCGGCACCGGCGAACTCAGGCTCTGTGCACCAGCGTTGCAGGACAACACTGCGCCCAGCGCGATCAGCGCAGCACGGCGGGAGGCTGGGGACATGGGGGGCATCGGGGGACTCGTCCGGGTAAGGTGGTCAGTGCACGTGGCGCATGCCGCAGTATTTTCCAATGGCCAGACCCTTGCAGGCCACGGCAAGTTCCTGCATGCACACCTTTTCGCCCTTGCCCGCCTCCAGGCACTTGGCCGCGCCTTCATGCGCGGCGGCCATGGCGCGGTGGCGGGCAACATCTTCCTTGGTCTCCTTGTCGGAGTGCTGAGCCAGCGCCGCGGTGGACAGCAGCGCGGCAGCAAACAGGAACAGGAACGGTTTTTTCTTCATGGCATTTACCTCGAATCCAGGAGTTGAGTGACATCGACACGGTAGGCGCCGATGGCGGGCAGAAGCGCCGCCACCACCGCCACCCCAAAGGCCAGCACCGGCACCCAGGCTTCGCCCGGAACCCACTGCCAGCCGGAGATGGCCAGCGACTGCCGGGCCATCAACATTTCGCCCATGAGGGCCACCACGCCGTGCGCGGCCAGCAGGCCGAGCACACAGGCCAGCACGGCGAGCCACAGGGCCTCGCACAGCAGCAGCGTGGCCACGCGCGAGGGTGCGGCACCCAGCATGCGCAGCATGGCCAGATCGGCCCGCCGCTCGCGCACCGCGTTCCACAGCGCAATGAAAACCGACAGCCCGGCCACCACCAGCAGCACAGAGGCCAGTGCACGCAACACCTGCGTGCCCACACCCACCATGCTCATCAGTCGTGTGATCTCCACCGCCGGCGCGGCAGCCTGCAATGACGTGGTCTGGTTGATGAAGCGCGGGAAGCTCACCGCTGCCAGGGGCGTGCGGTAGCGCACCAGCGCGAGCGTGATCTCGCGCTCCTCCGCCAGGGCCTCGTTCAGTTCGGCGCGTTCGGCCTCGCTCATGTTCGCGGCGGCGTGCATGTCGTCGTGCACCCGCCAGACCGACTCCGTCGCCGTCAGCACCAGCCGGTCGAGCACGCAGCCGCAAGGTGCGAGCAGGCCAGTGACGGTGTAGGGCGTCTCGCCATGCGCGCTGCCACCCACACCCAGCCCGTGCGCGCCCTCGAAAGCCTGGCCCGGCTTGAGCCCCGTGCGCGCCGCCACCTGCGCACCCAGCACCGCTTCGAGCGGCGCATTCCACAGCGCCCCCTGGACCAGCCGGGCGCCATAGTGGGCCGGGTAGTCGTGTGTGGTGCCGACGATGCGGAATCCGTTGAGGTTGTCGCCCAGACTCAGCGGGATCAACTGGGCGACCTGCGGGTGTTGCGCCAGCGCCTGTGCCTCGGCGAGCGGAATGTTCCCTGGGGGCACATCGAGATGGAAGACGCCCGCGAGGATGAGCTGCATCGGACTGCCCTTGGCGCCCACCACCACGTCAATGCCGGCCAGGTCACGCTCGAAAGCGCGGTCAACCTGGTCGCGCGCGATCAGCACGAAGGCCAGGGAAGCCAGGCCCAGCACGAGCAACAGCAGGTTGAGTGCCGTGGCCAGCGGGCGCGACCAGAGGTAGCGCCAGGAGAGGGACAACACGTTCATGCCACGTGCTCCGGCCCGGCAGGCGAAAAGGTCAGCACTTGCGCCTGCGGCAGCGCCTCGCGCACCCGGGCGTCGTGCGTCGCGATGACCAGCGTGGCATCAACCGCGCGCGCGGTCTGGCGCAACAGGGTCAGCGATGTCATGCAGGCGTCGTCGTCCAGGCTGGCGGTGGGCTCGTCGGCCAGGATGACGCGCGGCCGCAGCAACACCGCTCGGGCGAGCGCCACCCGCTGTGCCTGTCCACCGGAGAGCTGCGATGGCCTCCGCGCAGCGAGGGCACCGAGATCGAGCGCCTCCAGCGCGCGGACGATGGCGACCCGGTCCACCGCCAGGCCTGCCGCGAAATGCGCCAGCGCCAGGTTGTCGGTGACCGTGAGCGCTTCGCTCAGATGCAGTTTCTGCGGCAGAAAGCCGATGTGCCTCGCACGCCATGCATCCCGCAGGTGCCCCGCCAACGAGCCCAACGACTGACCCGCCACCACGATCTCGCCCGCCGTGGGCGTGAGCAGACCGGCGGCCAGCGCGAGCCAGGTCGACTTGCCACTGCCGGAAGGCCCACGCAGCAGCAGCGTGTCACCCTGCGTCAACGACACATCGGTCATGTCCAGCGACGCGCCACCTCTGTAGGCATAGCGCAGTCCACGGGACTCGATCACAAAACCCCCTCGACGCAACCGGCGCAGGTGCCATGCACCGATACATCCACACGTTCGCCGTGATGCCCCAGCCGCGCAAGTGTGTCCAGCAGGCTTTGCGCCATGGCGCGCGTGGGCGCGCTCGCCTCGGGGAGCGCAAAGGCACGGTGACAGGCATCGCACTCGAAGCGCGGCACCGCGCCCTCTTCCCCCGGCTCGGGCGCGGCAGGCGCCAGGCTGAAGCGCCAGGTGCGGGCCTGGTCATCCGTATGACGTTGCAGCACACCGCAGACCGCCAGCCGGTCCAGCAGGCGATACAGCGTGACGCGGTTGATGTCCAGGCCGCGGTTGTTCAGGGCATGGAGGGCCTGCGCATGCGTCAGCCCGCCCGCGGGCTGGGCGAGAAACAGGCCGATCACGGCACGCGTGGCCAGGGTGCGCCGCAGGCCTGCCGCTTCCAGTCGGGTCTGAACGTGGGGCGGTACGGCAACAACGGTGTCTCTGCGGGTGGTGGACGGCATGGCGCTCCTCACTTTCTTAATGCAACACAGTTGCGTTAATATCGCGCTATCGCAATACAGTTGCAATATCTTAGTCCCAAAGCCCGTGTCACACCGCACCAACGCCCTTCAGGCAGACAGCGCCATCAACCTGCACGATCTGACACTGGGATACGCCCGGCACCCGGCGGTGCACCACCTGTCGATCACGATAGCCGCCGGCACACTGATGGCCGTGGTTGGTCCCAACGGGGCAGGCAAGTCCACGCTGATCAAGGCCCTGGCGGGCGGCATACAGCCGATGGGCGGCCGGATCGAGGGGCTTGAACGCCAACGCGTCGCCGGGTTGCCCCAGCAGCCCGATATCGATCGCAGCTTCCCCATCAACGTGCGCGACATGGTGATGCAGGGTCTGTGGCACGAGGTGCGCGCCCTCGGGCGCTACACCGCGGCACACCGCGAGGCCTGTCACATGGCGCTGGCAGAGGTGGGCTTGCTGGGCTTCGAGAAGCGCGGCATCGACTCCCTCTCGGGAGGGCAGTGGCAGCGCGTCCTGTTTGCCCGCCTGATCCTGCAGAACGCGCCCGTGATGCTGCTGGATGAACCGTTCTCCGCCGTCGACCAGCGCACCACGGAAGATCTGGTGGGCCTGCTGCATCGGTGGCACGCGTGTGGCAAGACCGTGGTGGCCGTGCTGCACGACCTCGCACTGGTGCGCGCGCATTTCCCCCAGACGCTGCTGCTGGCGCGCGAGCCCATCGCCTGGGGAGCCACCGGCGACGTGCTCACACCCGCCAACTGGCAGCGCGCGCTGCTCATGCATGAACCCTTCGACAAGGAGGCGCCGTTGTGTGACCGCTCCCCCAGCCAGCCCATGGCGGGAGCCATGGCATGAGCGACCTCTGGCTGGCGCCGTTTCTCGAGTTCGGCTTCATGCAGCGCGCGCTGCTCGGCTGCATGGCGCTGGCGCTCAGTGCGGCGCCGGTGGGCGTTTTCCTGATGCTGCGGCGCATGAGCCTCATGGGCGATGCGATGGCCCATGCGATCCTGCCCGGCGCGGCGCTCGGCTATCTCGTCGCGGGGCTTTCGCTGGGCGCCATGACAGCGGGTGGCATTGCCGCCGGGCTGGCCGTGGCGGTGGGCTCGGGCTGGGTGGCACGCCACACGGTCCTCAAAGAGGACACAAGTCTCGCTGCGTTCTACCTGCTCTCGCTCGCGCTGGGGGTGCTGATCGTGTCCGTCCGCGGCAACAGCGTGGACCTGCTGCACGTGCTGTTCGGCACCGTGCTCGCACTGGACGACGCGGCGCTGCTTCTGCTGGCAGGAATCATGGGCACGACGCTGGTCTCACTGGTGGTGCTGTACCGCCCCCTGGTGCTCGAGTGCCTGGACCCGGGCTTCCTGCGCGGCCGCAGCCGCTGGAGCCCGGCGGCCCACTACGGCTTCATGGGCCTGCTTGTCATCAACCTCGTGGCCGGCTTTCACGCCCTGGGCACCCTGATGGCCGTGGGCGTGATGGTGTTGCCCGCTGCCACCGCGCGCTTCTGGGTGCGCCGCATCGGACCACTGCTCGCGCTGTCCGTTGCCCTGGCCCTCGCGGCCGGCGCCAGCGGCCTGCTGATCTCGTACCACACCGGCTGGCCGACCAGTCCCGTCATCGTGCTCGGTCTGGGCGCGATGTACCTGTTCTCGCTGCTGTTCGCGCCGCAAGGCCTGCGACGCCGGCATCCACCGCATTCCCATTTCAACGCCTGAAGGAGTTCCCATGCCTGTCCACACCCGCCCTCCCCTGCCATCCCGTGTCCACCGCATCCTGGCAGTGGCATCGCTCGCCGTCGGCCTGTGCGTGGCCGCACCAGCGTCGCAGGCGCAAGCGCAGGCACCGCTGAAAGCCGTGGCCAGTTTCAGCATCCTGGGCGATCTGGTCCGCCAGGTCGGTGGCGAGCGCGTGGGCGTGGACGTGCTGGTCGGCCCGGGCGGCGATGCCCATGTGTTCCAGCCCTCGCCAGCGCAGGCGCGGCTGGTGGCGCAGGCGAACGTGGTGTTCTCCAATGGACTGGGTTTCGAAGGGTGGATGAGCCGACTGCTCAAGACGGCCGGCTACAAGGGCGAGCAGGTCGTGGTCAGCAAGGGAGTTCGCGCCCTGAAGGAAGCCGAAGGCCATGACCATGACGAGCCGCGGGGCCACAAGCAAGGCGCGCACGCGCACGGTGGGTCCGACCCGCATGCCTGGCAGAGCGTGAGCAACACCAAGGTCTTTGTCCGGAACATCGCCCAGGGCCTGTGCCGCGCGGACCCCGGTGGCTGCAACATCTATGAAGACAACGCCACACGCTATGTGGCAAAGCTGGATGCGCTCGACGGCGAGATTCGCGCGGCATGGTCGCCGATACCTGTGGCGCAACGCAAGGTGATCACGTCGCACGATGCCTTCGGGTACTACGCACGTGACCACGGCGTGAAATTCCTGGCACCGCAGGGCGTGAGCACCGAGAGCGAAGCCTCGGCCAGAGGCGTGGCGCAACTGGTGCGGCAGATCCGCCAGGAAAAGATCAAGGCGCTGTTCGTGGAGAGCATTTCCGATCCCCGCCTGATCGAGCAGATCGGGCGCGAGACCGGCGTGAAACCCTCGGGCGCCTTGTATTCGGACTCGCTCTCCGCGCCCGGCGGTGAAGCCGCCACCTACCTCGACATGATGCGGTTCAACACGCGCGCCCTGACCAGCGCGGTGCGCGGCCAGTAAAGGCCGGCCATGGAGAACTCGAATCGACAACCCCACGACGGACGTCTGCCGGTCACGGTCCTGTCGGGCTTTCTGGGTGCGGGCAAGACCACGTTGCTCAACCACATCCTCGCCAACCGTGAGAGTCTGCGGGTGGCGGTCATCGTCAACGACATGAGCGAAGTCAACGTGGACGCCCCGCTGGTGCGGCGTAGCGCTGAAAACGCGGGCGCTGCACTCTCCCGCACCGAGGAGAAGCTGGTCGAAATGAGCAACGGATGCATCTGCTGCACCCTGCGCGAGGACCTGCTGCTGGAGGTCCGACGCCTCGCGTCTGAAGGCCGCTTCGACGCGTTGCTGATCGAGTCCACGGGCATCGGCGAACCCATGCCCGTGGCCGCCACCTTCGACTTCGAGGACGAAAACGGCGATTCGCTCAACGACGTCGCCCGCATCGACACCATGGTGACGGTGGTGGACGCCTTCAACCTGCTGGCGGATCACGGCAGCACCGACCTGCTGTCGCAGCGCGGGGAGGTCGCGGCGGAGGGCGACGAGCGCACGCTCGCCGCGTTGCTGACCGACCAGATCGAGTTCGCCGACGTGGTGGTGATCAACAAGCTCGACAAGGTCGACGCGGCCCGGCGCGATGAAGTCACCGCCGTGGTCAAGGCCCTCAACCCGGTGGCCGACGTCGTGTTCGCCGAACATGGCAGGGTGCCTCTTGACCGTGTGCTGGGCACCGGCCGGTTCGACCTGGAGCGCGCCAGCGCCATGGCAGGCTGGGCGCGCGAACTCGAGGGCGAGCACACCCCGGAGACGCAGGCCCATGGCATCACCAGCTTCGTCTTGCGCAGCACCGAGCCCCTGCATCCCTGGCGGTTCTCCCGTTTCATGGACATGCCCCTGCCAGGCCTCCTGCGTGCCAAGGGCTGCGTGTGGCTGGCGAGCCGCCCCGACTGGGTGGTCAGCTACTCGCGGGCCGGCAACACCGCCACCCACGAACCCGTGGGCCGCTGGTGGGCGAGCGCGCCACGCGAACGCTGGCCAGCCACCGGGAGCCCGCAGCGGCTCGCCATCGAGCAGCGCTGGCAGGAGCCACACGGCGACCGTCTCAACGAGGTAGTGTTCATCGGCCGTCACATGGACCGGACGGAAATCGAACGCGCCTGGAAAAACGCGCACCTGAACTTCACGGAAACCCGCAAGGGACGCACGGCCTGGGCCTCACTGCCCGACCCCTTCCCGACCTGGGAAGCCGTGCCCGAAACCGCCTGACCACCCGACCTCCCAAGGAAAGAACCCATGCCAGCCCGCGAATCCCTCCGTCGACACGGCCAGCACCGCATGCTCGCCATGCCGTTGCGAAACCTCTCCTGGTGCGCCATTGCATCCCTCACTTCGGCTGCCGCCTCGGCGCAGGCCGACACGCTGGAAACGGTCGAGGCCCTGGACACCGTCACCATCACCGGCACCCGCGAGCGCGCCTACCGCGCGGTCGTCGCGCCCACGGCCAACAAGAGCGACACCGTGGTGAAAGAAACGCCGTTCTCCATCCAGACCGTCACGCGGGAGCTGATCGAGGACCGTGGGGTGACCAGCTTCGGGGAAGCCGTGCGCACCGTACCGGGTGTCACACCGCAGGTGGGCTGGGGGGGCAGCAATGACCGCTTTCGCCTGCGTGGCTTCGCCACGTCCGCCAACCTCAAGAATGGCTTCCGGCGCAGCGTCTTCGCGCCTGTCGATGAGCTGGTCAACATCGAGCAGATCGAGGTTCTGAAGGGCCCCGCCTCCGCGCTGTATGGCCGTTTCGAGCCGGGCGGTGTGGTCCATCTCGTGACCAAGAAGCCCCAGGACGTGGCGCGCAACAGCCTCGATCTCACCCTCGGCAGCCACGACTTCCTGCGCGCCACTTTCGACAGCACCGGCCCCTTGAGCGAAACGCTGAGCTACCGCCTCACGGGATCGTGGCAGGACAACCAGAGTTTCCGCGACTTCGTGGAGGCACAAACGCAGTTCGTCTCACCGGTGTTCCGATGGAGGCCCTCGCCCCACACCTCGCTCACGGCCGAACTGGAAATCGGAAGAAAGCGCGGAAGTTTCGATCGCGGCTTTGGCAACAGCCCGCTGTTCCTGCAGGTGCCCATCCACTACAACTACGCCGAGGCAGACGCCTCGCTGAAGAACGACAGCATGATCGGATCGCTCACGCTGGACCACCGCCTGGACAGTGGCTGGGACCTGCGTGCGGGCCTGCAGACGTCGTCCGCCAGAACCGACGCCCTGTGGTACCCCTACGGTTTCAGCCCGATCAGTGGCGCGGCCACGGCCGATCCGCAGGTCAACCGCCGCAAGCAGCGCAGCATCGACAAGCAGACCGACACCACGGTGATGGCCGAGCTCTCACGCCGCATCGAGACGGGCCCGGTGCGCCACCGGGTGCTGTTCGGCGTGGACGCCAACCGGGACGGATGGGACTTCACCGCCGACGCCAACGTGGGGCCGCTCGGCTTCCCGACGAACCTGCCCATCAGCCTGTACAACCCCGTACACGGCGTCACCACGGCAGGCACGCTGGTGCCCTACGACGCCTCCAGCTACCGCAGCCACAGCGTCGGCCTCTATGCCCAGGACGAACTCCAGCTCAACCCACATTGGCGCTTGCTGCTGGGCTTGCGCCAGGACCGCTCTCGCACCAGCGCCAGGGCGGCCTATCTCCCGACGCCCGACACCGTCACACGCACCGATGATGCGTTGTCGCCGCGCGTGGGCGTGACCTGGACCCCGTCCGACAGCGTCTCGCTCTACGGCAGCTGGTCCCGATCCTTCCTCACCGAGCCATTCAGCGGCATGCGGCGCGATGGCAGCCTGCCGGAACCCTCGCGCGGTGAGCAGATGGAGGTGGGCACCAAACTGAGCCTGCTCGATGGCCGCCTGGAGCCCACACTGGCGGTGTTCGACATCCGTCGGCGCAACGGCGTGGTGTCCGACCCCACCGACTTCGACTATGTGATCCAGGTGGGTGAACAGCGCAGCCGTGGCTGGGAGCTCGACATTCCATTCAGCGTCACGCCGCAATGGCGGCTGCTGGCGAGCTACACCGAACTCAAGACCGAGATCAGCAAAGACAGCGACCCGACCCTGGTTGGCAAGCTGCTGGCCAATGCGCCACGCCGCAGCGCGAGCCTGTGGTCCACCTACGACTTCAGCGGCCGCGCCGCCGGCCTGAGCGCGGGCATCGGTGCCATCTATGTGGGTGCCCGGCAGGCCAACACCGCCAACAGCTTCCAGTTGCCGTCCTACGTCCGCTGGGACGCCAACGCCGCCTACCGCTTCGGCGCAGGCCAGCGCTACCGGCTTCAGCTCACCGTGCAGAACCTGGGGAACAAGCGCTACCACGACTCCGGCGGTGCGTTCGTCCCCACCTACCCTGGAGCGCCACGCACCGTGCTGGCCGCCTTTGGCATGAACCTGTGACAGGACTCTCGACCCGTGGGCTGATCGCCGGCCACGGCCGCCGCGCCCTGCTGGGGCCGCTCGACCTGACCCTGCCCGGCGGCCGCTTTGTCTGCCTGATCGGTGCGAACGGCGCCGGCAAGTCCACCCTCATCCGCACGCTCTGTGGCATGCAAGCCGCGCTCTCGGGCGAGGTGCTGCTCGATGGCGCGCGGCTGTCGGCCTTGACCGCCAACGAACGGGCACGCCGACTGGCTGTCGTGTTGACGGAACGCACCGCCGTCCCGCTCATGACAGGTCGCGAGCTCGCCGCCCTGGGGCGCTACCCGCACCTGGGCTGGGGCGGAAGGCTGGGAAAAGAAGACCGCGAGGAGGTCGAACAGGCGCTTCAGCGGGTGGGTGCACACGATCTGGCCGGACGTCTTGTCACGGAGATGTCGGACGGCGAACGCCAGAAGATCATGATCGCGAGGGCGCTGGCACAACAGCCCAGCCTGCTGGTTCTGGACGAGGCCACGGCATACCTGGACCTGCCACGGCGCGTGGCCACGATGCACCTGTTGCGCCAGCTCGCGCGCGAGCAGGGCCTGTCGGTGCTGTTGTCCACACACGACCTCGAACTCGCGCTGCGCTACGCCGACGCGCTGTGGCTGATCGATGGCCAGCGCCGCCTGCATGCGGGCGCCCCGGAAGACCTGGCGCTGGGCGGCGCCCTCGGCGATACCTTCGCGGCCGATGGCCTGGCATTCGATCTGGAGCGCGCCGAATTGCGTGTGGGCCATGAAGGGCAGCGGCACATCCGCCTGGAAGGCGAAGGCCTCCACAGGGTGTGGGCACAGCGTGCGTTGCAGCGCATGGGCTACACGCCGCACCGCGACGCCCGCCAGACCGTGAGTGCAGACGCGCGGGGCTATTGCCTGACGCAGGCAGACGGCGCCCACCAGCGGTTCACCACGCTGGAAGCGTTGACCGACGTCCTGGCCTTCCAGGCATCGACGCGCGGGGAATCCACCGCGTGAAGCCGATGTCGCGGGCGCCGACAGTGCTGCTGTGCAGCCTCATGCTGGCGGGATGCATGCAGATGGACCCACCCGTCCGCATGCCCTGGCCCGCGCAGACGGTGGGGGCGGGCGGGCCGGGCGAGAACCTGGACGCGGCGTGCGTGGCCGACTACCGGCCGGGAGTGGACTACTTTCCTCAGAAGACGAGCTTCACCCGGTCCGCGCAATTGCAGGTGGAGTACGGGCTCCATTTCAAGCGCCTCCGTTTCACACCCACCGTGGCCACCGGCGAAGTGCTGCACGTCCTGCTCGTGCAATGCGGCACGCCGGTGCCGGCGCACGGCCGCCATGAACAGGTCATCCAGGTGCCCATCCAGCGCCTGGTGACCGGCAACGCCGCCATGCTGGGTGCGCTGGACGAACTGGGCCTGGTTGACCGTCTGTATGGCTCGGAAAGCACGCGCAGCGCCACGGTGCCCGCCGTGCGCGAGCGCGTGGCGCAAGGGCTCGTGCATGACATGTGGGGCTACGGCCATGCCTCCATCGAACCCGTGATGGCGGTGCAAGCCGACGTGTACCTGAGCTTCTACTCGGCCTATCCGCAGGGCAACATGCACCCGCGGCTGTGGGAACTCGGTGTGCGGGCCGTTCCCCAGGCCGACCACCATGAAACCCACCCGCTGGGCAGGGCCGAGTGGCTCAAGCTGCTCGCTCTGCTGTCCAACCGTGAGGCCCTGGGCAACGCCCGGTTCGGGGAGATCGAAGCGCAATACCTCCACTGGGCCGACGTGGCAAGCGCAGCCACCGACCGGCCGCTGGTCATGGCCGGTTTCGCGTCGGGCCGAGACACCTTCGAGGCTTTCGGGAACGGCAATCAGCGCGCGCAATTGATACGCGATGCGGGTGGGCGCTATGCGCTCGACCACGACGCTCGTCCCAGCAGTCTCGTCTATGAGCGTTTCGAGAAAGTGCTCGTCCAGGCAGGCGAGGCACCTGTCTGGCTGGGCACCCTCGGCGGCCAGGCGAACACCGAAGCGCTGATCCGCGCCAACCCGCTGCACGGGTGGTTTCGCGCCGCGCGGGAGCGAAATGTGCACGCCTGGGACAGGGGCTACACCGGCGCATGGGCCTCTCCCTTCCAGGACCAGGGCATGACACAACCCCACGTGCAACTGATCGAAGCCATTCGCGCCTTGCACCCCCACCTGCTTCCTGCCGACGCCCCCACCGATCGGTTCCTGCGCCACCTGCCATGAACACCTCTGCATCGCTGCACGCCGTGACTCCTGCAACGCCGCACACGGCCACGCGCTCGCGGCTCTGCTTCGCCACGCTGTGCGCACTTCTCTGCGCCCTTTTCGTTGCGGAACTGTCGCTCGGCACAGTCGCCATCCCACTGGCCAGCGTGCTGGAAGCACTGGGCAGCGGCGCCACGCCGGAGCGGCCGGCCTGGGCCGACATCGTGCTGGGCTTCCGCCTTCCCCGGGCGCTGAATGCCATCTTCTCCGGTGCTGCACTGGGCGTGGCCGGTCTGCTGCTGCAAACCCTGTTCCGCAATCCCCTGGCCGACCCGTTCGTGCTGGGCATCGTGCACGGCGCCCGGCTGGGCAGCGCCCTGCTCGTCACCTTCGCCGGGGTCGTGGGCAACGCATTCCTGCTGCGCCATGGCCTGCTGGGTGATGCCGGCCTGGCGGTCGCTTCCGTGGCAGGCTCCGCGATCGTGCTGATGCTGCTGGCCGCGCTCTCTCGCCAGGTCGGCACCGTCACATTGCTCATCATCGGCCTCATGCTGGGCTATCTTGCGGTCGGCCTGATCAGCGTCTCCCTGCACTTCATCGACGAGACCCAGGCGCGTGCCTTCAAGGCATGGGACGACGCCAGTTTCGCGGGGGCGACACAGCAGCAACTGAGCATCCTGGTCCCTGGCGTGGTGGTCGGCCTGATGGCCAGCACCTTCCTCGTCAAGCCACTCAACGGCCTGCTGCTGGGCGAGCGCTACGCAGCCTCCATGGGCATGCGGGTCACCCTCGTGCAGCGCGCCACCTTGTTCACCACGGCATGGCTCAGCGGGCTGGTCACGGCGTTCTGCGGTCCCGTGGCCTTCCTGGGACTGGTCGCGGCCCAGGTGGCGCGCGCCCTTTTCCGCAGCGCCGACCATCGGGTGCTGCTGCCTGCGGCAGGCCTGGCCGGTGCCGTGCTCGGCCTCGGGGCCGACCTGGTCCTGCATCTGCCGTGGAGCCGGCACGTGTTCCATCTGAACGCGGTGATCGGCCTGGTGGGTGCCCCGGTGGCGCTGTTCCTCCTGTACCGCACAAGGGCACTGCACTGAGCAACTGCGCGGGATCAGGATGGCTGGCTATACTGCCGGCCCGCCCCCACCAGGATCGCGCCTTGCCTCTCACCCACCTTCTCCTCGCCCTGTCGGTGATCTTCATCTGGGGCACGAATTTCGTGGTGATCCGCTGGGGGCTGAACGGGTTGCCGCCGTTTCTTTTCGCCACCTTGCGCTTTGCGTTTTCGGCCCTGCCCTGGTTGCTGTTCATTCCCCGTCCCACCGCACCCTGGCGCAAGATCGCGACCTTCGGGGTGCTGCTCGGTGTGGGCCAGTTCGGGTTGCTGTTCCTGGCCATGCGCAGCAGCATTTCGCCGGGGCTGGCCTCGCTGGTGGTGCAACTGCAGGTCTTCTTCACCATCGGTCTTTCGCTCTGGCTGATGGGCGAGCGGGTGCGGTGGTTTCAGGTCGTCGGCCTGCTGCTGGCCCTCGCCGGCCTGGGTGTGATTGCGGCGAATCTGGACGCATCGGTGACGCTGCTGGGCGTCGGGCTGGTGTTGAGCGCGGCGTTCTTCTGGTCGCTGGCCAACCTGGTGGTGAAGTCGCTCGGGCCGGTGAACATGCTGCACTTCATGGTCTGGAGCAGTGTGTTCGCGGTGCCGCCTCTGTTCGCGTTGTCGTGGTTGATCGAAGGCCAGCAGGCGATCAGCGAGGGCTTGCAGCATGCGGACACGCTGGTATGGGCCAGTGTGCTGTGGCAGGCGGTGGGTAACACGCTGTATGGCTATGGGGTGTGGAACTGGCTGCTGGCGCGCCACCCGGCGGCCACGGTGACGCCGCTGGCCTTGCTGATTCCGGTGTTCGGGATGGGGGCTTCGGCGCTCTCCCTTGGAGAGCCTTTGCCCGGGTGGAAATTGGGGGCGGCGGCGCTGGTGCTGATGGGGTTGGCGGTGATCGTGTTGTGGCCTCGTTGGCGTCCTGGCCGGTGACTTTTTCTCCGGAAAGCGCGGTCTTCGGATAGGGGTGAGGGCTCCGCGACTGTCCCCCGAGTCGGCTTCGCCGCCTCTCCTCCTTTTATGTCGCTGCGCCCTCACCCCTATCCGAAGCCCTGTTCGCGCTCAGCCGTACGCAATCCGCCGCGTCACTGGCGCAGGGGTGCATGGCGATCTGTGTAGCGAAATAAAGGAGGAGCCGGCACCAGCCGGCGGGGGACATTCGCGGAACAGAGCGCCATGCACCCCTGCGCCCGCGAAGCCGATGCCAGAGAGCGCGTTACTTCGCCAACCGAGCAAACGTCTTGCGGAACTTCGCCACCTTGGGTGCCGCCACCGCCATGCAATAACCCTGGTGCGGATTGCGTTCAAAGAAATCCTGGTGATACGCCTCGGCGGGCCAGTAGTTCTCCAGTGGCTTCAGCTCCGTGACGATGGGTCGACCAAACACATCGTCCTTCGTCAGCTCGTCAATCAAGGCCTGCGCCACCTGCTGCTGCTCCGGCGTGGTGAAGTAGATGCCGCTGCGGTACTGCGTGCCCACATCGTTGCCCTGCCGGTTCAGCGTGGTCGGGTCGTGCACCACGAAAAAGATCTCCAGAATCTCGCGCGTGCTGATCTGCGCCGGGTCGTACTCCAGCCGCACCACTTCGTTGTGCCCCGTCGTGCCGGTGCACACCATCTCGTAGCTCGGCTGCTTCACCTGTCCATTGCTGTAGCCCGACTCCACGTCGGTCACACCCTTCACCTCTTTGTAAACGGACTCGGTGCACCAGAAGCATCCGCCGCCCAGCACCAGCACCTGTTTGTCGCTCATCGTGTCCTCCATGGTTGACGGTTCACTGTACCGGTTGGGCAAAAGCCCGCACGGCTTCCAGGAAAGCCGCCAGCCCTGCCTGATCGCGCTCCGTCTTCCACAGGCAATGCGTGTCGTAAGGTGGCGTCTCGACATCCAGCGGCACGAACACCGCACCCGGCAGACCCGCCTGCTGCAGCGCCGCCGGCACCAGGGCCGCACCCAGGCCCTGCGCAACCAGCGAAACCACGCTGAGCCAGTGGCGCAACTCGTAGCGGATCTCGGGGGAAAAACCCGCATCGGCGCACAGCCCGAGAATGCGCTCGTGGTAGTCGGGCGACACGGCACGCGACACCATCGCGAACGGTTCACCCTGCAACGCGGCCAGCGACAGCCGCTTGCGCCGTGCCAGAGCGTGGGCCATGGGCAGGCACGCCACGAACGGCTGGCTCGACACCAGCACCTGCGAAAAACCCGCTGGCACACGCGTGGTGTGCACGAAACCCAGGTCCAGCCGCTCGTGCATGAGATCGATCAACTGGTCGCTCGAACTCATCTCGCGCAGCACCAGGCGAAGGCGCGGGTGCGCCGCCGCGAACGCCTTGAGAATCTGCGGCAGCCCGCGGTAGAGCACAGTGCCGGCAAAGCCGATTTGCAGGCTGCCCACCAGACCCTGCGCCACTTCGCGCGCCTCGCGTGCGGCCTGGCCGGCCTGGTCCAGCAGGGCGCGTGCGGCCGGCACGAAAGCCTGCCCGGCCGCCGTGAGCTGCACGCCGCGGCTGTTGCGGGTGAACAGCGGTGCCCCCACGGAGGCTTCGAGCTGCTGGATGTTCAGCGAGAGCGGCGGCTGCGTGATGGACAGGCGCTGTGCCGCGCGCCCGAAGTGCAGCTCTTCGGCGAGCACAAGGAAGTAGCGCAGGTGTCGGAATTCCATGAATCTGTTTTTTGTATGGCCGGATATATCAACGATATTAGACAGGTATTCATGGGCCACCGACAATCGTGGGCATCGCCACACCGCACACCGGAGACAACGCCATGAGCACCGCCAAGGCCAGCTTCAGCTGGGAAGACCCGTTTCACATCGACCAGCAACTCACCGACGACGAGCGCCAGGTGCGCGACGCCGCGCACAGCTACTGCCAGGAGCGGCTGCTGCCGCGCGTGACCGAAGCCTTCCGCCACGAGAAGACCGACCCGGCCATCTTCCGCGAGATGGGCGAACTCGGCCTGCTGGGCGCCACCATCCCCGAGGCCTACGGCGGCGCGGGCCTGAACTACGTCTGCTACGGCCTGGTCGCGCGCGAGGTCGAACGTGTGGACTCGGGCTACCGCTCCATGATGAGCGTGCAGAGCTCGCTGGTCATGGTGCCGATCAACGAATTCGGCACCGAGGCGCAGAAGCAGAAGTACCTGCCGAAACTGGCCTCCGGCGAGTGGATCGGCTGCTTCGGCCTGACAGAGCCCAACCACGGCTCCGACCCCGGCAGCATGGTCACGCGTGCGAAGAAGGTCGCCGGGGGCTACAGCCTCACGGGCGCCAAGATGTGGATCACCAACTCGCCCATCGCCGACGTGTTCGTGGTCTGGGCCAAGGACGACGAGGGCGCGATCCGGGGCTTCATCCTCGACAAGGGCATGAAGGGCCTCTCGGCCCCGGCGATCCACAGCAAGGTGGGCCTGCGCGCCTCCATCACCGGCGAGATCGTGCTGGACAGCGTGTTCTGCCCCGAGGAGAACGCCTTCCCCGAGATCCGCGGCCTCAAGGGCCCGTTCACCTGCCTCAACAGCGCGCGCTACGGCATCGCCTGGGGCGCGCTGGGTGCGGCCGAAGACTGCTACTTCCGCGCCCGGCAGTACGTGCTGGACCGCCAGCAGTTCGGCCGTCCGCTGGCGGCCAACCAGCTGATCCAGAAGAAGCTGGCGGACATGCTGACCGAGATCAGCCTGGGCCTGCAGGGCTGCCTGCGGCTGGGGCGGATGAAGGACGAGGGCACGGCGGCGGTGGAGATCACCTCCATCCTCAAGCGCAACAGCTGCGGCAAGGCGCTGGACGTGGCGCGGCTGGCGCGCGACATGATGGGCGGCAACGGCATCAGCGACGAGTTCGGCGTGGCGCGCCATCTGGTCAACCTGGAGGTGGTCAACACCTACGAGGGCACGCACGATGTGCACGCCCTCATCCTGGGCCGGGCCATCACCGGCATCGCCGCGTTCAACTGAAAAGCCACAGGCCGGGCAGAGGCCTTCTGTACGGGGGAAAGGGGAAGCGCGCCGCGCGAGGCGCGTGGGTTATATTAATAACCCACCGGTCATTAAATACCCCCCCATGGCTCCCCCCCTCCCCCCGGCCTCCCCTGAACCCGACGCCGTGCCGCGCCAGCGACGCTCGCGCCGCAAGGAGGCACGCCCGGGGGAGCTGCTGGACGCGGCGCTGCAACTCTTTGTCGAGAAGGGCTTTGCCGCCACCCGCGTGGAGGAGGTCGCCGCGCGGGCCGGGGTGTCCAAGGGCACGTTGTTCCTCTACTTCCCCAGCAAGGAAGAGCTGTTCAAGGCCGTGGTGCGCGAGAACCTGGCCGGTCGCTTCGACGAGTGGAACGAGGAGCTCGACAATTTCGAGGGCGACAGCGCCGAACTGGTGCGCTACTGCCTCCACACCTGGTGGGAGCGCGTGGGCATGACACCGGCGTCCGGCATCACCAAGCTGGTGATGAGCGAAGCCGGCATGTTCCCGGAGATCGCGGCGTTCTATCAGCAGGAAGTGATCGAACCGGGACATGAGCTGATCCGGCGCGTCCTGCAGCGCGGCATCGACCGTGGCGAGATCCGCCCACTGTCCATGGAATACGCTATCTACAGCCTGATCGCCCCCATGATCTTCCTGCTGATGTGGAAGCACTCCATGGCGCCGTGCTGCCCGGCCAGCATCGACCCCATCGGCTTCATCGACAACCAGGCCGACCTGCTGTTGAACGGCATGCGGGTGCTGGCCCCATCCGCTGCCCACCGCCCATGACAGACGCCCACCGCTCACGCACTGCCTGGATCAAGTGGCTCCTGCTGGCCGCGCTGGTGCTGGCCATCGGCCTGGGCGTGGTGCGTGCGCTGGACAAGCGCAAGACGCAGAACGAGACGGCCCGTGCCGCGGCCGAAGCATTGAAAACTGCGCCGGTGTACAGCCTCTCGGCCGGTGACGTGATCACGGTGAAGACGATGGAGCTCACCCAGACGGTCAACCTCTCGGGCTCGGTGCAGGCGTTGCAGACCGCCGCCATCAAGGCCCGCACGGCCGGCGAGATCCAGGGCCTGTCCAAACGCGAAGGCGATCCGGTGAAGGCCGGCGAGGTCGTGGCGCGGATCGACAGCACGGAAGCGGATGCCCGCGTGCGCCAGGCCGCGCGGCAAGCCGAGTCGGCGCAATCGCAGGTGGCCATCGCGCGGCGCACGCTGGACAACAACCAGGCGCTGGTGCGGCAGGGGTTCATCTCGGCCACGGCACTGGAAACCGCCACGGCCAGCCTGGCCGGTGCAGAAGCCACGCACCAGGCCGCGCTGGCGGCGCTGGACATCGCGAAGAAGGCCCTGGCCGACACCACCCTGCGCTCGCCGCTCACCGGGCAGATCTCGGCCCGACTGGTGCAGAACGGTGAGCGCGTGGGCGTGGACGCGCGCGTGTTCGACGTGGTCGACCTCTCGGCGTTCGAGATGGAAGCCGCCATCACCCCCGCCGACGCGGGCTCCGTGCAGGTGGGACAGCACGCCACCTTGCGCGTGGAAGGGCTGGCCGAGCCGGTGAAGGCCACGGTGTCGCGCATCAACCCGAGTGTGCAGGCGGGCAGCCGAAGCGTGCTGGTGTACCTGCGCATTCCTGCAGCCCAAGGCATGCGCCAGGGGCTGTTCGCCCAGGGCCAGATCGCCACAGGCACCGCGAACGCGCCTGCGGTGCCGGTGTCCGCCGTGCGCAACGACAAGCCACAACCCTACGTGCAGGTGGTGCGCGACGGCAAGATCACCCATGCGGTGCTGGAAGGCGGTGCCACCGGGCTGAAGGGCACCGAGCCCATGCGCGAGGTCAAGGGCCTGCCCGCCGGCACGCAGGTGCTCAGCGCCCAGGCCGGTGCCATCCGGGAAGGCACCTCGGTGCGCCTGTCCACGAACTAGGGCTGCCCCGGCATGTGGTTCACCCAGGTCTCGCTGCGCAACCCGGTCTTCGCCACCATGGTGATGGTCGCGTTCGTGGTGCTGGGCATCTTCTCGTTCCAGCGCCTGCAGGTCGATCAGTTCCCCAACATCGACTTTCCGGTGGTGGTGGTGCAGGTGGCCTACCCTGGCGCCTCACCCGAGATCGTCGAGTCCGAGGTCACCAAGAAGGTGGAGGAAGCGGTCAATGCCATCGCCGGCGTCAACACGCTCACCTCGCGCAGCTACGAGGGCCAGTCGGTCGTCATCATCGAATTCCAGCTGACGGTGGACGGGCGCAAGGCGGCGGAGGATGTGCGCGAAAAGATCGCCATCCTGCGCCCGGTGTTCCGCGACGAGGTGGAAGAACCCCGCGTGCTGCGCTTCGACCCGGCCAGCCGATCGATCTGGTCGGTGGCGGTGATTCCGCAGGAGGTGAATGGCAAGACGCCTAGCGCGGTCGAGCTCACCACCTGGGCCGAACAGGTCTTCAAGAAGCGGCTGGAGAACGTGCGCGGCGTGGGATCGGTGACGCTGGTGGGCGGCACGCAGCGCGCCATCAACATCGACCTCGACCCCTCGGCCATGGAAGCGCTGGGGGTGACGACGGAACAGGTCAACGCCGCCGTGCGCAACGAGAACCAGGACCTGCCGGTGGGCACGCTCAAGACCGGCGAGGCCGAGCGCGTGGTGCAGGTGCTCTCGCGCCTGCAGAACCCGCAGGACTTCGAGCAGATCATCGTCGCGCGCCGGGGTGGGCAGGCCGTGCGGCTGGGCCAGGTCGCACGCGTGACCGACGGCACCCAGGAGGTGGAGAGCCTGGCGCTGTACAACGGCCAGCGCACCTTGCTGCTGCAGGTGCAGAAAGCGCAGGATGAGAACACCATCGCCGTGACCGACGGCCTCAAGGCCGCCGTCGCGTCCCTGGGCGCCGAATTGCCACCCGGTGTGCGGCTTGAGCAGATCGCCGACGGCTCGCGGCCGATCCGTGTGTCGGTGGAGAACGTGCGGCGCACCCTGATCGAGGGCGCGGTGCTCACGGTGCTGATCGTCTTCCTGTTCCTGAACTCGTGGCGCTCGACCGTCATCACCGGCCTGACACTGCCCATCGCGCTGATCGGCACCTTCTTCTTCATGAACCTGTTCGGGTTCACCATCAACATGATCACGCTGATGGCGCTCACGCTGTCGGTGGGCCTGCTGATCGACGACGCCATCGTGGTGCGGGAGAACATCGTGCGCCATGTGCAGATGGGCAAGACGCCTTTCAATGCGGCGATGGAGGGCACGCAGGAGATCGGCCTGGCGGTGCTGGCCACCACGTTGTCCATCGTCGCGGTGTTCCTGCCCATCGGCTTCATGGGCGGCATCATCGGCAAATTCTTCCACGAGTTCGGCATCACCATGGTGGCAGCCGTGCTCATCTCGATGTTCGTGAGTTTCACGCTCGACCCCATGCTGTCCTCGGTCTGGCACGACCCGGAGATCGAGAAACATGGCAGGCACTTCGCCCCCACCAGCCTCTACGACCGCACCATCGGCCGCGTCACACACTGGTTCGACCGGGTGCAGGACGACCTGAGCCACGCCTACCAGGGTACGCTGCGCTGGTCGCTCAAGCACAAGCTCGCCACGCTGGGCCTGGCCGCAGGCACCTTCGTCGGCAGCCTGTTCATCGTGCCCCTGCTCGGCACCGAGTTCGTGCCCACGGCCGACTTCTCGGAAACCTCGCTGAATTTCCACACGCCGGTGGGCTCGTCGCTGGAGGCCACCGAGGCCAAGACGCGCGAGGTCGAGGCCATCCTGCGCGAATTTCCGGAGGTGCAGTACACCCTGTCCACGGTGAACACCGGTGCGGCCCAGGGTGCCATGTACGCCAGCATCTACGTGCGGCTGACCGACCGCAAGGCGCGAACGTTGAGCGCGGTGGAGATGTCGGCCCGCCTGCGCGACCGGCTGCGCAGCGTGCCCGGCATCACCGTCACGCACGTCGGCCTGCTCGACGCGGTGGGCGGCAACAAGCAGGTGGAGTTCTCGCTGCAGGGCGACGACCTGGGCGAGCTCGAACGCCTCACGCAGACGGTGATGGAGCGCATCCGCCCCATCGTCGGTCTGGTCGACCTGGACGCGAGCGTGAAACCCAACAAGCCGACGGTGGACGTGAAACTGAAGCGCGATCTTGCTTCCGACGCCGGCCTGGGCGTGGCCGCTGTGGGCGCAAGCCTGCGCACGCTGGTGGCCGGCACCACCGTGGGCAACTGGCGAGCGGCAGACGGCCAGAGCTACGACGTGAACGTGCGGCTCGCACCCGAAGGCCGTGCGCGCGCCAGCGACCTGGAACAGCTGCCACTGGTGGTGGGCACCGCGAGCGACGGCACGGCGCGCGTGGTGCGCCTGGGCCAGGTGGCCGACGTGGTGGACGCCACCGGCCCGAACCAGATCAACCGCCGCAACCTCAACCGTGAGGTATCGATCAATGCCAACGTGTACGGCCGCTCACCGGGCGAAGTCTCGGGCGAGATCCGGCAGGTGCTCGACAGCATCGCCTTCCCGCCCGGCTACCGCTACGAATTCGGTGGCTCGACCAAGAACATGCAGGAGTCGTTTGGCTATGCGCTCTCGGCGCTGGCGCTGGCGATCATCTTCATCTACATGATCCTGGCCAGCCAGTTCCAGAGCTTCCTGCAGCCGCTGGCGCTCATGACCTCGCTGCCGCTCACGCTGATCGGCGTGGTGCTCACGCTGCTGATGTTCGGCTCCAGCATGAGCATGTTCTCGGTCATTGGCATCGTGCTGCTGATGGGGCTGGTGACCAAGAACGCCATCCTGCTGGTGGACTTCGCGATCCGTGCGCGCGAGGGCCGCGCCGGCGAACCGCCGATGGACCGCGAGTCCGCCCTGCTGCTGGCTGCGAAGGTCAGGCTGCGCCCCATCCTCATGACCACGCTGGCCATGGTGTTCGGCATGGTGCCGCTGGCGTTCGCCCTGACCGAGGGTTCCGAACAGCGTGCGCCGATGGGCCAGGCCGTCATTGGCGGCGTGATCACCTCGTCGCTGCTCACGCTGGTGGTGGTGCCGGTGGTCTATTGCTACATGGACGATCTCGCCGGCTGGTTCCGCCGCCGGCTTGGACTACCCCCCACCCACCCGGTTGCTGCCGGCCCCACTCCTTAAAATCTCGCGGTTCTCCGCCCCCTCGAAACACCGTTCCAACGAGTCGACGCCATGACCACCACCCACACCCCCGCCCCCAGCCTGAGCCAGGCCCGTTTCAACATGATCGAGCAGCAGATCCGCCCCTGGGAGGTGCTCGACTCGCGCGTGCTCGCCCTGCTGGACCGCGTGCACCGCGAGGATTTCGTGCCTGCCGCGCACAAGTCGCTGGCCTTTGCCGACATGGAGCTTCCCCTGAACCAGCCCGCGGTGGACGGTCAGGCCATGCTCGCGCCCAAGGTCGAAGCCCGCCTGGCCCAGGACCTGCTCCTCAAGCCCACCGACAAGGTGCTCGAGGTGGGCGCGGGCAGCGGCCACATGGCGGCGCTGCTGGCCAGTCTGGCGCAGCACGTGGTGTCGATCGAGATCGACGAGGCCCTGGCGGACCTGGCGCGCGAGAACCTGCGCAAGGCCGGCATCGGCAACGCCGAGGTGCGCTGTGCCGACGCCGCCGCCAACGGCTTTGCCGCCTGCAGCGCCAACGGCCCCTACGACGCCATCGTGCTCAGTGGTTCCGTCGCTGAAATCCCGCCCGCGCTGCTGGCTTTGCTGGCGCCGGGTGGCCGCCTGGCCGCCATTGTGGGTTTCGAGCCCATGATGCGCGCGACCATCGTCACGCGCACCGGGGACGCCTCGTTCCAGACCGCTCAGCCCTGGGACACCGTCGCCCCGCGCCTGCGCAACTTCCCGGAGCCCTCGCGCTTCCGCTTCTGAACAGCCTCCACCCTGACGGACCGCAACCATGAACTCGATCACCCCCGCCCAACTTCCCGACTGGCTGCGCCAATCCAGCGATCCGGATGCGCCGGAGGCACTGCCTGTGGTGCTGGACGTGCGCGAGCCCTGGGAACTGCAGACGGCCTCCGTCAAACCCGACGGCTTCGAGTTGCGCGCCATGCCGATGCGCACCGTGCCCGCACGCCTGCTCGAGCTGGACCGGCACCAGCCGATCGCCGTGCTGTGCCACCACGGTGGCCGCAGCGCGCAGGTGGTGCAGTTCCTCGAAGGCAACGGCTTCACCCACGTCGTGAACATCCACGGCGGCATCCATGCCTGGTCGCAGGAGCGCGACCCCAGCGTACCGGTGTACTGAGATGAACACCCCCCTGCGCCGCTTTACGGCTTCCCCCCTCTGTGGCGCGCCTTCGGCGCTTCGAGGGGGGATGGCATCTCGGGCCGGCGGAGCCGGACCCTGGATGCCCCTTGCATGAGCCCCTCCACATCCTCGCACTGTCCCGCTCCAAGGAACACCGCATGAAAGCCGCTTCGTCCGCCCGCCAATCGTCTGCCCTCCGCCCGCTGTTTCCGCTAGCGGTCTTGCTGGTGCTGGGATCGCTGGCCACCAGCGCGCAGGCGCAAAGCCTGGTGCAACTGTACGAAGCGGCACGCGGATTCGACGCCACCTACCTGGCTGCGCGGTCGCAGTACGACGCCAGCCTGGCCCAGGCCGCGCAGGCCCGCGCCGGGCTGCTGCCCCAGGCCGGCCTGGCCGCGGCCGCCACCTGGGCACGCCGTGAAGTGAGCAACTACGGCGCACTCGACGGCAACAGCAACAACCAGAGCGCCACGCTCTCGGCCAGCCAGCCGCTGTACCGGCCGGCGAACCGGCTGGCCAACGAACAGGCCGAACTCAGCACCGACATCGCCCGGGCCCGCCTCACACAGGCCGAACAGGACCTCATTGTCCGCACCTCGCAGGCCTATTTCGACGTGCTCGCCGCCCAGGACACGCTGGCCTTCGTGCAGGCACAGAAAACCGCTGTGGCCGAGCAACTGGCCGCTGCCAGGCGCAACTTCGAGGTCGGCACCACCACCATCACCGACTCGCGCGAGGCGCAGGCACGGTACGACCTCGTGCTGGCCCAGGAAATCGCCGCCGAGAACGACCTGCGCGTGAAGAAGCTCGCGCTCAACAATCTGGTGGGCCGTCCGGCCGTGGAACCCCGCCCATTGGCCGCGCCCGTGACGCTGCCCGAGCTGCTGCCGGCGGACCCGCAGGCCTGGGTCGACCGCAATCTCGGCACGCACCCGACCATCCTGCTGGCCACACGCAACCTGGAGATCGCCCAGCTGGAAACCAGCAAGGCCGAAGCCGGGCACAAACCCACGCTGGACCTGGTCGGCCAGTACCAGGTGGCACGCGGACCCAACACCGTCCTGCCGGTGGCCGGCAACGTGCGCACCAACACGGCCAGCGTGGGCGTGCAGTTCAACCTGCCGCTTTTCGCGGGGTATGCGGTGCAGAACCGGGTGAAGGAAACCCTGGCGCTGGAAGAAAAGGCCCGCACGGACCTCGAAGCCGCGCGCCGGGGGGTGGACCTGTCCACGCGCAGCGCCTACCTGGGTGTGGTGTCGGGGCAAGGCCAGGTTCGCGCCCTGCAGGCCGCCGAAGCCTCCAGCCAGAGCGCCCTGGACGCCAACCGTCTGGGCTACCAGGTGGGTGTGCGCATCAACATCGACGTGCTCAACGCGCAGAGCCAGCTGTTCCAGACCAAGCGCGACCTCGCACAGGCCCGATACAACGTGCTGCTGAGCAGCCTGCGCCTGCGCCAGGCCAGTGGCGCCCTGCTGCCCGAAGACCTGCTGCCCATCGACGCACTGCTGGCGAAGTGAGCTCCGCTACACTCGCCCGGCAGGTCTGCGCCAGTGCCGACACCGTCTTCCAACCCGCATTGCCATAAGGAAAAGACGTGCAAACCGTCAACGTGTTGTGCATCAAGTGGGGCCGGAAATACGGCCCCGAATACGTCAACAAGCTCCACAGCATGGTGTCACGGCACCTGCGCCGCCCCTTTCGCTTCGTCTGTCTGACCGACGACGGCGAAGGCATCGACCCATCGGTCGAGGTCGAGCCCATCCCCGCCGTCGGTTTCGACGAGTTCGACCAGCGCAAGCCCTGGACCTTCGGCCACGGCTGGCTCAAGCTCACCAGCTTCACCGACCCGCTGTACGACCTCCGGGGCCAAACGCTCTTCCTGGATCTCGATATCGTCATCGTCGGCAGCCTGGACGAACTCTTCGACCAGCCCGGCGAGTTCATCGTGATCAAGGAATGGGACAAGAAGGACGGCACGGGCAACACCTCGTGCTACCTCTACACCATCGGCGCGCACACCGACGCGCTGGAGCATCTGAAGAACGGCTACCCGCAGTCCATCGCGGACGTGCGCAACGAACAGGAATACATCACCGGCTTCCTCAACCGGCAGGGCAAGGTGAGCTACTGGCCCGAGGCCTGGTGCCGCAGCTTCAAGCGCCACTGCATGCGTCCGGGCATCCTGGGCTGGTTCTCGCCGCCCACCATCCCGCCAGGCGCCAAGATCATCGTGTTCCACGGCAAGCCCAACCCACCGGACGTGATCGCCGGTGTGAGCGGCAAGTGGTACCGGCGCGTGTTGCCCGCCCCATGGGTCGCCGAACATTGGCGCTGAGCGCAGTTTCGCTGCCCCACCGGGCGTACCGACTGCTCAGCCGGGCCCTGGCCATTCCCCTGCTGGGCTGGCTGTGGTGGCGGGGCCGGCGTGAACCCGGGTACCGCCAGAACCTGCGTCAACGGCTGGGCTTCATCCCCATCGATCCCGAACAGTTCGGCTGCATCTGGCTGCACGCGGCCTCGGTCGGCGAAGTGCAGGCCATGCAGCCGCTGCTGCAGGCGCTGCTGGAGGAGTGGCCATCCCACGCGGTCACCGTCAGCACCCAGACGCCCACCGGCGCGCGCGCGCTGCAGGCCCACTGGGGCGATCGCATCCGGCACGTCTACGCGCCCATCGACACGTCGGGGGCGGTGTCCCGCTTCCTGGACCGGCTGCAGCCCCGCCTGCTCATTCTGGTGGAACGCGAACTCTGGCCCGAGTGGTTGCAGCAATGCCGCGCCAGGGGTGTGCCAGTTGCACTGGTCAATGCGCGCCTGTCCGAACGGTCGGCACGCTCGTACCAGCGCTGGCGTGGTGTCATGCAGGCGGTCTGGCCGTCGCTCACCATCGCGGCCGCCGACGCAGCCAGTGCCGCCCGCCTCCATGCACTGGGCGTGCCTGCCCACCGGCTTCACGAGACCGGCAACCTGAAGTTCGACGTGGCGGCCCCGGTCGTGCAGGCGACGCCGCCCATGGCGCTGCAGGGCCGCACGCTGGTCGTCGCGGCCAGCACCCACGAGGGGGATGAAACCGCATGGCTGGCGGCCTGGGCCGAACTCTGGCCCACCCAGCCGGACGGGCTGCTGGTCCTCGTGCCCCGCCACCCGCAACGCTTCGACGACGTGGCCAGCCGCCTGCAAGGCAGCGGGCTGGCGCACGTGCGCCGCAGCAGCGGCCAGCCGGTGACACCCGCCACGCAGGTGCTGCTGGTCGACACCATGGGCGAACTGATGCAGTGGTATCCCCACGCGGCCCTGTGCTTCGTGGGCGGCACGCTGGCGCCCGTGGGCGGGCACAACCCGCTCGAGCCCATGTCGGTCGGTCAGCCGGTGCTCTTCGGGCCACACACCCACAACGCAGCACCCCTGTTCGACGAGATCCTGCAGACCGGCGCGGGCGAGTGCGTGAACGATGCCCGGGAACTCGCCGACGCGGTGCAGCGATGGCTGACACAGCCTGCCGCCTGGCAACAACGGGCCGAGGCCGCGCGAGCGCTGATCGCCCGCCACCGCGGCGCCTCGGCGCGCACCCTGGCCATCCTGCAACCGCTGTGGCACCCGGCCGGCACGGGCAACATCGCCCATGTGCGCACGGTCAGGGACGGCAGCCGCACCTGCTGGTTCAACCCCGACCACATCCACAGCGTCTCGGCCCGCAGTTTCGACCCCACCGCGCACGCCAGCGGCATGGCACTGGCCACTGGCAGCGGGCGAGGCCAGGCCCTGCGGATCGAGCAGGACGGGCGTGGCCATGTGTTGCGCCACTACCGGCGCGGCGGCCTGATGGCGCGCCTGAGCGACGACCGCTTCTGGCGCCAGGCCCCACACGACAGCCGCGCCATGCGCGAGTTCACGCTGCTTCGCCTGATGCGCTCCTGGCGGTTGCCGGTGCCCGAACCCGTCGCCGCCAGCCACCTGCCGCGCGGCCTGTTCTATGAGGCCGACATCCTGGTCGGGCTGATTCCGGGCACCTCGAACGTGGTGCAGTGGCTGCAGCGCCGGGCATTGGCGCCCGCCGAGTGGCAGGCGCTGGGCCACGCGATCCGGCGCCTGCACGATCGGCAGGTGTTCCACGCCGACCTCAACGCCCACAACCTGCTGCTCGACGCGGCCGGGCAGGCCTGGGTGGTGGATTTCGACAAGTGCGCGGTGCGCCAGGGCGACGAATGGAAGCCACGCAACCTCGAGCGCCTGCTGCGTTCGCTGCGCAAGGAAGCCGGGCGCGTGAACCCCTACCACTGGACCGAAGCCGACTGGGCCCCGCTGCTGGCGGGCTACCAGGAGGCGCCCCCTGCCACACCATGAGCCCCTCGTCCTTCATCCAGCCCGCCGCCCGGGCCTCGCTTGTGCTGGTGTTCTTCGCCTTCCCGGTCTCGGTCGCGCTCGCCAACGTAGGCCTGCTGCTCACGCTGGTGTTCTGGTTGCTCGGCTGCGTCTGGGGCAGCTCGCTGCGTGACACGCGGCAGGCGCTGTCCAACCCGCTGGCCGCGCCCGCGCTGGCGCTGTTCGCCTGGATCGTGGTGGCGGTCCTCTGGTCACCGGCCGACGGCTCACAGATTGGCGCGGCCCTGCAGAAGTACTCGAAATTCCTGCTGGTTCCCGTGTTTCTCGGCCTGCTGGCCGACCCCGCCACGCGACGCCGCTGTTTCCAGGCGTTTGCGCTCGCGATGCTGTTCACGCTGGCGATCACCTGGCTCAACGTCTGGTTCGATTTTTCCTGGACCCGCACGCACAACCAGGGTTTTGGTGTGGATCACACGGTGTTCAAGGACTACATCGCACAAGGCATCCTGATGTCGTTCCTCACGCTGATGGCCATGCATCAGACCCTGTGCGCACGCGATCGGACATTCGCTGTGCCTGCCGCCTGCGTCGCCGGGCTGGCTGCGTTCAGCGTGCTGTTCCTGTCTGCAGGCCGAACAGGCTACCTCGCGATGTTGTTGTCGATCGGCGCATTCGGCTTGTTCGCCACCGGCCTGCGACCGCGCCGGCTGGCGATTGCCTCGGTGGTCCTGATCGCAACGATGGCCACCGTCTTCACCGCTTCCACCCAGCTGCGATCTCGCGTCGCGGAGGCGTTGTCGGACGTGAGGAGCATCGACCTCAGCGCACCGGTCACCTCGGTCGGCGCGCGGGTGGAGATGACACGCTTCGCGCTGCAGAGTTCATTGGACAAGCCCTTGCAGGGACATGGCACGGCGGCCTACCCTGTGCTCTCACCGGAGCACTTCACCAACCCCTTGTGGTGTGCGGTGGTCTGCGTGCACCCTCACAACCAGTTCATCTTCTTCCTGTTTGAACAGGGCGCGATCGGATTGCTGCTGTTCCTGTGGTTCCTGGGGAGCATCGCCCGCCAGGCCTGGCGCGAGAACACACCGAATCGTTCACTCATGATGGGTTTTCTCGCCATCCTGCTGGCGTCCAACATGACGCACAGCTCCTTCTGGTTGTCCACGGAAAACCATTTCTTCATCCTGATGTCCGCGCTGCTGATGGCCGCCTCGCACGCGCGCACAGCACGCTCGACCGCGAACATGCCGACCCCGGTGAGGCCGTGAAGAAAACCATCGCCTTCCATTCCAACCAGCTTTCGATCCGCGGCACCGAGGTGGCGCTGTACGACTACGCCCTGAACAACGAAGCCGTGCTGGGTCATGACAGCCTGATCGTCTACAACGCCGCGAGCCCGCACAACAGCCCCGAGGCATTGGCCAAGTTCGAGGCCCGCTTCCCGGTGATGGCTTATCGCCGCCCCGAGGAGCTCGACGCGCTGCTCAATCAGCACAAGGCGGACCTGCTGTACGCGATCAAGGCCGGCAAGAACGATGGCGTCTGGTCGCGCACCGTGCCGACCATGGTGCATGCGGTCTTTCCAACCAACCCGGCTCAAGCCCACGGCGCGTCGTACGCCTATATCTCGGAATGGCTCAGCCGCCACTGCGCCAATGACCAGATTCCTGCGGTGCCACACATCGTGGAACTGCCCGCTGAGGATGGCGACCTGCGCGCGGATCTGGGCATACCAGCCCATGCCAAGGTGCTGGGCTGCCATGGAGGAGCCCAGAGCTTCGATGTGCCCAGCGCCATTGAGGCGGTGGGGCAGGTTCTGGCGCGTTCGGCGGAAACGTGGTTCGTCTTCCTCAACATCGACCGATTCGTCGATCACCCCCGGGCACTCTTCCTGCCGGGCAGCAGCGACATGGCTTACAAGACGCGCTTCATCAACACCTGCGACGCCATGCTGCACGCGCGCCTGCAAGGGGAATCCTTCGGGCTGGCATGCGGCGAATTCTCGATCCGCAACAAGCCCGTCATCACCTACGCGCGCAGCAAGCACCGCCATCACATCGATGTCCTGCGCGACGCGGGTTTCCACTACACGGATGCGCGGTCCTTGGTCGAGATCATCGAGAAACTCGACCCCATCGAGCTCAAACGCCGTTCCTGGGACCGCTACTCGAAGCTCTACAACCGCGAGGTGGTGATGGGCTTGTTCGATCAGCACCTGATCCAGCCGGCGCTGCGCAACCGGGACCTGACGAAACCCGCCCTGGGTTTGCGGTGGAGCGATCGCCTGGCGTACTACCGGCTCAAGCTGCAGATGCGGCTGGGCTAGCGACGGGCCAGCTGATCGGCATCCGCTGTGTCGTAACGCAACGCCGCGTCGCGAAAGAAGATCTCCAGCGCGATGAACAGGCAGTAGAGAAAGCCCTCGGCGCCGCAAAGAAAACCGCGCTGGAAAAAGTACACACGGATGAACACGAGCAGCGACGTGATCGCGCCCCGGAACACACCGCCACGGCGGCCCTTGGCGCTGCGTTTGACCGTGCCCAACTGCACATACTGTGCGAGCTTGCGCAGGCTGCCGTAGACCGTGGTGCGGGAGTGGTGCAGCAGGCGCTGACGAAAAGCATGCAATGGCACCGCATGCCGCAGCACAGGAGCCTCATGCACGACGCCTTCGAACCTCTCGAGGGTGCTGCGGCGAAACAGGCGCTGGATGCCACCGCGTGGCTTCATGCGGGTCAGCGCACGACCGAAGGCCACCTCGTCCCACCACACGCGCCATATGGCGTCTTCGCCCGAAGCCACGGCGCGCTCGATCTCTTCACGCAACGCAACCGGGATCTCCTCGTCGGCATCCAGAAAGAATACGTAGTCGGTGCGCAACTGCTCCAGCGCGCGCGTGCGCTGCACCGCGAACCCTTGCCAGTCGGCATACAGGTGCACCTGAGCGCCCAGGCGGTCGGCCTGTTCACGCGTGCCATCGGTGCTACCGCTGTCGATCACGACGATCTGGTCGGCGAAGGCGGCGCTGCGCAGGCAGGCCTCGATGCGCACGGCCTCGTTGAGCGTGAGCACGGCAATGCCCAGCGTGGGTCGGCTGACGGCAGGCTCAGTCACGCGGCCTCCATTGCACCAGCCCCATCCAGCGCCCGGCCATGCGGGCCAACAGGCGCGGCGACCACGCGATCGCACGCAGCGGCAAGGCCAGCGTGGTACCCAGCAGAACGGACCAGCGCTGCCGCCGCGCCTGGCCGGGCGAGCGGTGCTTGGCGGTGTAGATCAGCTTGGACTGCGCGTGGTGGTAACCACGCAGGTACTCGCTCTTCCACGGTGTCTTGCCCTTGACCGACCCCCGCGCGCGGTGCACCGCCGCCACGGCAGGCCAAACGACGATGGGCCGGCCTTGCTGGAAAAGGCGCAGGCAGAGATCATCGTCCTCGTAATACAGGAAGAATCCCTCGTCAAAGAAACCCACGCCTTCGAACCGCGCCAGCCGGAACAGCATGGCCGCCCCCACCACGAAGCCGACGCAGGCCGGGCCCTCTGCGCCCGGTCCACGTGAAGACCATGCGGTGCTGGGCCAGCGGTAGTTCACGTCGGGCCGGCCTGGCGCTCCTTCCAGCTGGGGCGCCACGATGGCGGCGTCGGGCATGTCGTTGGCGGCCTGCACCAAGGCACGCAGGCCGTCAGGCGTGATCTCGCAATCGGGGTTCAGCAGCAGTGCCAGCGGCGTGCGCGTTTCGGCCAGCGCACGGTTGTTCGCGGCACCGAAACCCAGGTTGCGGCCATGCACGAGCACCGTGGCGTGCGGCCAGCGCTGACGTGCCTGCCCGGGGGTGCCGTCGCCGCTGGCGTTGTCGGAGATGACCACATGAGGGCACTGCGCGAGCAAGGCGTCCAGCGCCTCGAGGCAATGGGCGCTGTGGTGCGTGACCACCACCACGGTCACTTCATCGAGCAGATCGGCAGGCGTCATTCAGTGCGCGCTGGCGCCCAACACCGCGTCGGGTTTGGCCTGCTTCAGCAGATCCAGCATGGTGGCTTCGATGCGGTGCAGGGCCTCGGGCGTGTGGCCCTCGAAGCGCAGCACCAGCACGGGCGTGGTGTTGGATGCGCGGATCAGGCCGAAGCCATCGGGCCAGTCCACGCGCACACCGTCGATCGTGGACAGCTTCGCGGGCGCATCGAACTTTGCCAGCGCCACGAGTTTTTCGACCAGCGCATGCGGTTCGCCTTCGGCGCAGGCCACGTTGAGTTCGGGGGTGCTGTGGCTGGTGGGCAGGGCATTGAGCACGGCGCTCGCGTCCGGGCTGCGGCTGAGGATCTCCAGCAGGCGCGCGCCGGCGTAGGTGCCATCGTCGAAACCGAACCAGCGTTCCTTGAAAAAGATGTGGCCGCTCATCTCACCGCCCAACGGGCTGTCGAGTTCCTTCATGCGTGCCTTGATCAGCGAATGGCCCGTCTTGTAGATATGGGCCTTGCCGCCGGCAGCCTCGATGGCGGGGGCGAGCCGCTGCGAGCATTTCACGTCGAAGACAATGTCGCCACCCGGCACGCGCGACAGCACATCCTGCGAGAAGAGGATCATCTGGCGATCCGGGTAGATGGTCTGGCCATCCTTGGTGACGATGCCCAGGCGGTCGCCGTCGCCGTCAAAGGCCAGGCCGAGTTCGGCATCCGTCTCGCGCAGGGTGCGGATCACGTCCTGCAGGTTCTCGGGTTTGCTCGGGTCCGGGTGGTGGTTGGGAAAGTTGCCATCCACTTCGCTGAACAGCTCGATCACCTCGCAACCCAGCGCACGGAAGATCGCCGGTGCCGACGCGCCGGCCACGCCGTTGCCGCAGTCGACCACGACTTTCATCGGCCGCGCCAGCTTCGCATCCGAGACGATGCGGGCCTGGTAAGCCGCCTGCACATTGATCAGGCGCACACGGCCACCGTCGGCGCGCTGGTGGGCGTCGGCTTCCATCACTTTGCGCAGCCCCTGGATCTCTTCACCGTAGATGGCGCGCCCGGCCAGCACCATCTTGAAACCGTTGTAGTCCTTCGGGTTGTGGCTGCCCGTGACCTGGATGCCGCTGTTGCACAGCGTGGCGGCCGCGAAGTACAGCATGGGGGTGGTGGCCAGGCCGATGTCGATCACATCCACCCCGGCGGCCACAAGGCCGCGGATCAGCGCGGCGGACAATCCCGGCCCGCTCAGGCGGCCATCGCGCCCCACGGCCACGGTCTTCTCACCCAGTTGCATGGCCCGCGTGCCGAATGCCAGGCCCAACGCCTCGGCCACGTCCTCGTTGAGGGCGGTGGGGGTGACGCCACGGATGTCGTAGGCCTTGAAGATGGACGGAGCAACTTGCATGGGCGAATTCCTGTGTTGGGGATGGAAAGTGGATTGTAGGAGGGGGGTATTACCGACGTCCGAGGCATATGTCCGGAAACGGCCAGCCTTGCCCCATCAAACGGCCTACCATGGCACCCATGAACCGCCCGGACCGCATCGATGAAGACGCCTGCTACCGCGCGCTGTGCTCGCACGACGCGCGTTTCGACGGCCAGTTCTTCACCGCCGTCACATCCACGGGCATTTACTGCCGGCCGGTGTGCCGTGTGCGCACGCCCCGGCGCGAGAACTGCCGCTTCTTCACCCATGCCGCTCAAGCGGAACATGCCGGCTTCCGGCCCTGCCTGCGCTGCCGACCCGAACTCGCGCCGCTGGAGCGACACTGGTCCACGGAAGACGCTTCGGCCATCCTTGTGCAGCAGGCCACGCTGTGGCTGGACGACCCACAGCACTGGCAGGACGAAACCGGCGCGATGGGCGAGCGCCTGGCGGCGCGTCTGGGTGTGAGCGACCGCCACCTGCGGCGCGTGTTCGAGGAGCGTCTGGGCGTTTCACCCCTGCAGTACCTGCTCACGCGCAAGTTGCTCACCGCCAAGCAGTTGCTGGCCGACACCGATCTGCCTGTCACGCAGATCGCGCTGGCCAGTGGTTTCGGCAGCGTGCGGCGCTTCAATGCGGCCTTCCTCGACCACTACCGCCTCAATCCGACCCAGTTGCGCCGCGAGACGGCTCCACAGGCGCGCGATGCGGGCCAGGCCACCGTTGTGCGCCTGGGCTACCGGCCGCCCTATGACATCGCCGCCACGCTCGGGTTCTTTCGACAACGGATGATCGAGGGTGTGGCCTTTGTCGATGAGCAACAGCTTCATCTTGGCCAGACCCTGTCCATGACGGTGGGCGAACGCGTTCATCGGGGCTGGTTGCTGGCCCGCTTCGATGATGCCCGCCACCAGATCGAGTTGCGCGTGAGCGGTGGCCTGCGCGAGGTGCTGCCGCAGGTGATCCACCGCATGCGCGCCGCACTCGACCTCGACGCCGACCCGGGTGCCATCGCCGCCGTGCTGCACGTGTCTTTTCCGGATGGCGACGGGCTTCGGGTGCCGGGTGCACTGGATGGCTTCGAGTTGGCGGTGCGTGCCGTGCTCGGCCAGCAGATCACGGTAGCGGCCGCGCGCACGCTGGCACAGCGACTGGTGAACCGCTTCGGAGAACCGATCGAGACGCCATCCCCGGCACTCTCGCGCCTGTTCCCGGCACCCGAAGTGCTGGCGCAGGCAGACGGCGACGGGCTGGGCGAGCTCGGCATCGTTCGTCAGCGCCAGGCCGCCATCGTCGCACTCGCGCGCGGGGTGACCGAAAAGCGTCTGGTGCTCAACGGCAGCGCCGACGTGCCTGCCACCATTGCCGCACTCAAGGCGCTGCCCGGCATCGGCGACTGGACGGCGCAGTACATCGCCATGCGCGCCCTGCGCTGGCCCGACGCCTTTCCCGCGGGCGACGTGGCCCTGCACAAGGCCTTGGGCGTGCACGACACCCGCCATCCCTCGCGCGAGGCCGAAGCCGCCTCGCTGGCCTGGAAACCCTGGCGCAGCTACGCCGTCGTGAGGGCATGGTCGGCGGGCCGTGTCGCGTCACCCACTGGAGCCTCCGCATGAAACACGATCCCCTCACCGTTTTCACTTCATGGCAAGGCCCGATGGGCGCCATGACGCTCGCCGCCACGCCGCGCGGCCTGAGCGGCGTCTGGTTTGACGGCCAGCGCCACGGCGCCGACACCCGCCACTGGCGCCGCGACCCAGACCACCCGGTGCTACGCCAGGCCATCGAGCAGCTCGCGGCGTACTTCGCCGGGCAGCGACAGCGCTTCGAACTGCCGCTCGACCTGCGCATGGGCACGCCGTTCCAGCAACAGGTGTGGCACGCCCTGCTGGGCATCGCCCCCGGTGCCACCACCAGCTACGGCAGCCTGAGCGCATCGATTGGCAAACCCGCCGCCGTGCGCGCGCTCGGGGCCGCCGTCGGCCGCAACCCGCTGAGTATCGTGGTGCCTTGTCACCGGGTGCTCGGCACGGACGGTTCGCTCACCGGCTACGCTGGCGGACTGGAGCGCAAGACCGCGCTGCTCTCGCTCGAAGGCGCCGCACCGCCACGGGCGTGAAGGCGGGCCGGGATTGTGCCGGTCTCCTCATCAATCCCCCTCTCATCCGGCATCAATGACGTTCCGCAAGAGCTGGATGCCCATGCATACTTTGCCGCCATGAACCCCGCTCTTGCCCTGGAATTCCTGCTGCTGGCCGCTCTCTGGGGCGCCTCCTTCCTCTTCATGCGACTGGGCGCTGCCGAATTCGGTGTGCTGCCCACCGCCGGCCTGCGAGTTGCCCTGGCCGCCGTGTTCCTGCTGCCGGTGTTCCTCATTCCTCGCGTGTGGACCGACTTCCGCGCCAAGGTCGGTCCCATCCTCTTCGTCGGGCTGCTCAACTCCGGCATCCCTTTTGCACTCTTCGCGTTCG
Organism: Hydrogenophaga laconesensis; assembly: GCF_031457235.1. Taxonomy (NCBI): domain Bacteria; kingdom Pseudomonadati; phylum Pseudomonadota; class Betaproteobacteria; order Burkholderiales; family Comamonadaceae; genus Hydrogenophaga; species Hydrogenophaga laconesensis. The sequence goes on along the minus strand of NZ_JAVDWE010000003.1, from coordinate 182,200 downwards.
CGGTGCTGCACATCACCACCGGCCTGACCTCCATCCTCAACGCCACCGTGCCGCTGACGGGCGCGCTCGTCGCATGGCTGTGGCTCAGGGACCGGCCCGGCGGCTCCCGCATGCTCGGCCTGGCGATCGGGTTCCTGGGTGTCACGCTGCTGGTCGTCGGCAAGTCGGGCTTCAGCGCGGAAGGTGTGGCGGGCCAGGGTTCCACTGGCATCAGCCTGCTTGCCATGGGCGCTTGTCTGCTGGCCACGCTGTGCTACGGCATTGCCGCCAGCTTCACCAAGCGCTACCTCACCGGCACCCATCCGCTGGCGTCGGCCACCGGCAGCCAGATCGGCGCGAGCCTGGGTCTGGCCCTGCCCACGATCTGGTTCTGGCCCGCCATGCCTGTGAGCACGGGTGCCTGGGGCGCTGTCGCGGCGGTCGCGCTGCTGTGCACCGCCATCGCCTACATCCTGTACTTCCGTCTGATCGAGAAAGCCGGCCCCAGCCGCGCCCTGACCGTCACCTTCCTCATTCCCGTGTTCGCGCTCGGCTACGGCGTCGTGTTCCTGAACGAAGCCATCACGCCCTGGATGATCGGCTGCGGCATCGTCATTGTCTGCGGCACGGCGCTGTCGACCGGGCTGGTGCGCGTGCGCTGGCTGGAGCGGGCGGCCTGAAGTGGCCGCAATTCGAGGACCTCTGCATGGCGGAAAGCCATGCACACCAAGCACTAGGGCTTGAGAACCTGGGCCATCGGCGGGCTTTTCGCCGCCTGCGTGGCTGAGTTCGCCCGACGTGCGTAGCGCTGCGCGATCACACCGCAAACCATCAGCTGCATCTGATGGAAGATCATCAGAGGCAGCACGATGGCGCCCGCCACCTGGGCCGTGAAGAGCACGTTCGCCATGGGCACACCGCTGACCAGGCTCTTGGTGGAACCACAGAAGACGATGGCGATCTCGTCCTCCTTGCCGAACCCGAGCCGGCGGCTTGCGAACACGGTGACCAGAAGCACCAGCGCGAGCAGCACGGCGCACACACCGATCAAACCCATCAAAGCCGTCAGGGGCAATTGCGACCAGAGACCGGCGATGACGGCATGGCTGAAGGCAGCGTAGACCACCAGCAGGATGGAACCCTGGTCCACCCCTTTCATGATGGCGACCCGCTTCTGCAGAAAGCCCGATACCAAGGGCCGCATCAGATGTCCAACGATGAAGGGCAACAGGAGCTGCACACCGATGCGACCCATGGCCTCCAGAGGGCTGCCCATGGCGGCGGTCTGCGTGAGCAGCACACCCAGCACCAGCGGGGTCAACATGACACCCAGGAGCGTCGAGGCCGAGGCGGCACAGACTGCGGCAGGCACATTGCCGCGCGCCATCGACACAAAGGCAATGGCCGACTGGACAGTAGCCGGCAGAGCACAAAGAAACAGGATTCCCGTGTACAGATTGGGCGTCAGCAACGGGCGCAGCACCGGCGCGAGCGCCCAGCCCAGCAGCGGAAACAGCACGAAGGTGGTGGTCACCACGGCCAGCTGCAGACGCCAGTGGCCGAGCCCGGCCCAGATGGCCTGGCGCGAAAGTTTGGCGCCATGCAGGAAGAACAGGAGGCTCACGGCCACCTTGGTCACCCAGGCTAACGCCACTGCAAAACCGCCTTGCGCAGGGAACACGCTGGCCAGTGTGACCGTGACAACGAGGTACAGCGTGAAATTGTCGGGCAGCAAGCGAGAGCGGGCCATGGTCGAGTGCAGAGAAGGGAGCGAAGGAGGTGCAGTGAGGATTGAAGCCAAATCCTCATCCAAAGAGAAATCAATTGTTCTGATTCATTTATGATTTCCTTTCATGAATGTCAGCCTGCGTCAATTGCGCGTCTTTCAAGCCGTCGCCGAGCTCGGCAACTTCACCAGGGCAGGCTCGCACGTCGGCTTGACTCAACCTGCGGTCAGCCGCTGCGTGACCGAGCTTGAACAGCAACTGAAGCTGAAACTGCTGGACCGCACCACACGCGAGGTGTCCTTGACAACAGCAGGCCGCGTTCTCGCGATACAGCTCGAGCGCGTTCTCGACGATCTCGACGCGGTACTCCTGGATGTGCGCGGCATGGCGACGCAGCGCCAGGGCCGGGTCCGCGTGGCAAGCAGCCCGACACTCTCCGCCAACCTGCTCCCCGAGTGCATCGCCCGGTGCCATGCCGAACACCCCGGACTCGATCTGATGTTGCTGGATCGCATGCAGCACCACGCGCTGGCCAGCGTGCTCGCGGGAGAAGTGGATTTCGGTGTGGTGATCGACCCCGGCCGGTTGGACGGTTTGCACGCCGAGCCCATCATGACCGAGCCCTTCTGTTTCGTTTGCCCCACCAGCCACGCCCTTGCGCGCCGCCGCGGGTCTGTCCGCTGGTCGGACCTGGGTGGAGAAAATCTGGTGCTGCTGGACCAGGCCTCAGGAAGCAGGCGCCTCATCGACGAAGCCTTGCTCTCGAACGGCGTTCAGGCACAGGTGGTGCAAGAGGTCGGCCATGTCACGACCATTTTCCGCATGCTGGCCGCGGGACTCGGCGTCTCCGTCGTCCCGACGCTGGCGCTACCGCCCGAAGGGCTGCATGGATTGACCACCCGACCACTGACGCCTCGCGTGGAACGTCACATCATGCTGGTGAGAAGAGCCCGGCGTGTACTGACGCCCGTGGCGGACACGGCTTGGCAGTTGGTGAAACGTGTCACCATCGAGAGGCACGCACAACCCGTTGCCAGAAGTCAATGGGGAACTCCGCCGACCACCAGGTGAGAGTGCAACGGAAACAAAAAAGCCGTTGAAAATCGATGATTTTCAACGGCTTTTCAATTGCTTGGCGGAGTGGACGGGGCTCCATCCAAACTCGGAAAATCCGTTGCGCTACAACAGCTTACGCACCTGACGGTGTAGCACCACCCCACCGTAACCGGTGTAGCAGTACCACCTAGTCCACCTTACGGCTTACAACTAGGCAGATACATCATACGGCGGGTTTTCCGCGTCTATCGAGAGAGGCACCTTCTCCGCGCGGAAAGTGCAGGCTTCACGTCAGCATTCTGATTACTTAGTGCAGCTGCACGTGAGAAATGTCGCTTAATTGGCTTCTGTGCGGGCATCTACGCCGGGAACGGCTCCATCCGAAATGAACCGACACCGGTTAATCTTGGATAGACGGCGGTATCCCAAAGTTAGTGAAATCCAACCGGGCTATTCAATGCGCAGCACTCTCTTCAGGCGTTTCTGGGATTTGTTGACCAGTTTGCGCCCCCCGTACTCCGGAGGATTACCCTCCACACATTCAGCCGCGAGGCTAGCAGGTAGAACGACATCCAGCGGTGCACTGCTCAGCCTCTGCGTCGTGCTATCCGGGTGCATCTCGACGGAGCGGCCCTTGCTTCCCAATGTCGGTGCGGACATCGCGCTTCCGAACTCACCACTGGTCACTGCCTGCGACGACTCTAACCATTGCCAGTATGGCTTCATCCAGAAAACTGGGGTCGCGGGCATCTCCAGGGGAGGCCCCATTGATGGAAATCGCGACTTTCGCAATATCTCGCTCCACAAGCTCGATGCCGACCACCATATCGTGCAATTCCTTCAGCCCGCACGCTCGGGAGGAACCCACCAGCAGTACGTTTTGGTAAGGGCCCGAGAGTCCGAAGGCAAGATTTTTGTTTACAGCCCCGACCTCACCAAGTTCAACCCTAAGTACCTTGAAGAGTTCGCCCTTGAAGGTGGCCTGGTGGATGCCACCTTGGACGTGCACCGACGCTTGGGAATGCGGACATGGAAGGTGACCACGCGCGAAGGGCTGGTTCGTCTATTCAAGAACCTGAGTGCAATGTCTCATGCGGAGTTGGCCAAACTGGGCAACGCCGTGCAGCTGGCGAGTATGACCAAGGCCCAGCTGACTTCCTACGTCTACTCGAGAGCCAAGAACTCATCAGAGGTCGAAATCGAGCAGAAGACTACATCCTCAGCCATCACCGTCACACGTCCCCCAGCCTCCAGCGCGTGCCCTGCCGTTCTGCCCAGCGGCGTCATGTGTAAGGAAATCGCCAAGCCTTCCCAGGACATTCACCCTCAGCTTGAGCAAGAAGTCATCTTCTTCTCGAAGTACGGGTGCGGGCACTGCCGAAACATCGAAGGCTATGTCGGAACTTGGCAAATCGCCAGCCCGGAGGTGAACTTCTACAACAGCACCGTCATTGACTGGAAGGAGCCTACCGTCGAGATGTATGACGTCGAGCGGGTACCCTCCTTCGTTGTGAACAGGCGGTTCATGGTTTCGCTGGACACAAGCGACAAGAAGACGGTGGAGTACGCGCTCGGGCTGATATCCAGCCTGGCCCGTGGACGCTAGACGTGCCTCCTCGAGCCAAGAACATCAACGGCTGCGTATGCGGGGCTGGAGAACCCGTTTGTTGGTCCCGCGTCCAACCCTGCTCATGCCGCCGTAGTAGACGATGAGACCTGCACGCAGGTAGTTACCCTTAATTGAACGCCCTGGCCCCAGTGCCGGGGCTTCTCTGTCCACCCTATACGGAAACATGACACTGCGGCCTTGTCCGGCTTCAGCATAATTAACGGAATTGGGCTGCAACGGGAGGATGCCTTGAACGCAGTTGTTTCTGACGGAAAGCTACAGATTCGAATAGAACCTGTCGCATGTGGCGCATGCCGGGGGAGAGGCTCGATGCTGCATTCCGGCGAATCTTGTTGGGGCTGCAAAGGTGCGGGTTCATTTCTCGTCGCTCAGCCTGCCCTAGAGTGTGCGGGCTGCGGCGGTGGAGGTTTGCGTCCGCATATCGGCAGCACTTGCGATGTTTGCAAAGGAAGTGGCTGGGCACAAGCACTTCCTCTCGGCGCGCTCAACTCCCTATTTGGCAGCGCAGTTCGGACATGTCGTAGGGCCGTCTGAGCTCGGAGGCTTCCGTTTCGGGGAAACCCGAGAAGTCCAGATTCTCAAATGGTACAGAGGCAGACTGGGAAATGAGCCTCACGGACTGTGCGTCACGAACCAGTGTGGCGAGTGCGCCCAGACGGTTCTTTGCAGTCGCACGGTTCACGCCTTGTTGTTGCAGGTAGCGCAAGTAGCGAAAGACATGCTCGTCGGCGATGCCGACGAATGGCACCGCCCCGTTGAGCGCTTCAAATTCTTCGACGAAGCTCCAGTATGTCTCGCGAGTCCGAACATTCTTCTGGGCCTTGGCCCATTCCTCATAGAGGTCGAGCATCGTCGGCAGCTCCCGCGGCGCGGGCGGTGCTACTCGCGGTGTGGGCGTAATCTTCCCTCGGAGACGGCCAAGCTGGGCTTCCATCAGCTCAATGTCTTTGGCGAGCACCTCCTTGAGGAGCGCTTCGCGGACCTTGCTGCCTGGAGGTGCAATCAGACGTTCGCCTTCCAAGAGCTGCGCGACGGTCTCCTCGACCCCCCTGTAGTCCTCCCCTGCGGCCTGGTCGTAACGTTGCTCCAGACCTTCCATCAGGAACTCCACCTCGCCGGCCCGGTCTTCGCGTTCAAGAGCCTTTCGCCATTCATCGTCGGTCCGCAACACCTCATACTCGAAGCGCGCTACCAGGGCCGGAATGTGGCTCTCCAGCAAGTACTTGGTCGTCCCGGCACCACGCGCAGGCGCGCTGACCACCAGGTCGTTAGCCTTGCTGGCCATGGCCTTGTCGACCATGCCCTGAAACCTTTCCTGCTCGGCAGGAAGACGCAGAAGCGCCACGTTGAGTTCAGTGGTGTTGAGCGACCGCCAGTACTGTTCTGGCAGCGCTGAATCGGCTCGTCGAGCGGCCGCGGGCACCTTGCGCTTGAACCAGTAGATGCCGTCACGCAGGGTGAGATATCTAGGCAAAGGCTGGTCTGGGGAGACGCGCGGCGCTTCCGAGGCTTCGGTCTTGTTGGGCTTTCTCATCTTGCAGTCTCGCCCTACAGCTATCGGCGTACACCTGCCTCGACTTGAGCCTGCCGTGTCGAGCCGCGACGACCCACTTGGCGCTACTGAATCAGCACATCGACGCCCTCGAGCGGACGCTCAATGTGCAGGTGGCTGGTCCTGACTTCCTCATAGCGCAGCTGCTTGATGGCCGCCACCAGCTTGGGGAAAGGGTACTGCCGAGCCTCGGCGCGCATGTACGCTCGTCCGCTGTCGTTGTTGCTGACCCAGTGCCCGGTCAGGGCGTCTCGAACCTCCGTCTCGATGCCGCACAGCGTGCACTGCTGCTTGAAGCTGTACCGAAACGAGTGGTAGTCCAACCGCTGGTCGCTAAGCCCGATGCTGTCCAAGTAGCGCCCCCACCACTTTCCTGGAGAGTTCGAGTAGATGCGGTTCGCATTGTTGTTGCGCAGCGTCGGGAACACGCGTGAATGCCCCGCCGCTGCGACCCCGGCGACGTAGGCGAGGAACCCGCTGGCAATGACCTCCTCATGCAAGGGCACACGACGGAAGGAGCCGTCGTTCTTGACGTTCTGGTCATCGTCGAGGTTGCAGATACGCAGGCACCACACGCCGTTGATACGCTGAATGTCCTTCACCGCCAGCTGGCACAGCTCTTCTATGCGCGCGCCCACAAAGGGCCCCAGGATGGGCAGCCAATAGGCCGCATCCTTGGATTGCCCTTCTGGCCGATAGCCTCCGGTGTAGAGCCGGCTGGCAAACACCTTGTTCAGCTCACTGACTTCGTAGGCCCGCCGCTCCTTGGGCGGCTTGATGCCAGTGGCGCCGACGATTTCGATGCGCTCGAAAGGGTTGGCCGCCAGGTATTCCACCAACTCAGACATGCCGTGACGGACCAGCGTACTGAGGAACCCCAGCTTGTTCTCGATGGTCCCGCGGGCCAGTCCACGCTCGAGAAGCTGGTCGCGGTACGCACGGGCCATGCTGCGGGAAATTGCCTCCACTGCTACCGGTCCATGGAGTTCGCGGAACTCCAGCACGGCGGTCTCCACCGCGTTGATTGTGCGGGGGCGAGTCTGGGTTTGCTTCCAATCCTCGAACAGATGGAGCATCGTGCAGTTCCCCGCCGCGCCGCTGCCATGCACCACCGCCCGGTCGGGGATGGCTGCGTTCGACTGCGTGCTGCAAGCGGTGCTGAGCACAGCAGCAGTCGGGATGACTGCCGGCGTACCCGGGGTGGACTCGCTCGTCGACTTCGAGCGCATGCGCTCCAGTTCGGCCTCAAGGAAGCGAAGTCGCTCCAGGAGGGGGCTTTGCTCGTCGGCCGGCGAACCTTGGTCCGAGTTCTGCCCACAGTCCAGTGGCGACGCTTGCTCCATGGGCGGCTTGCTCGGCTTGGCACCCTGGCTCAGGTCCTCGGCTTCGCCTGCCTTGCCCTGCACCACCGAAAGAACCGGCTGGCCAGCGTTCTGAAGAACGGCTGGGCGGACCCCCTGGGTGGCAATCGCTGCGGCACGTTGCCGCCGGTACGCCGCCAGGGTGAGATTGAACTCCGTCACCTCGACGGCCAACCTCACCTTGGCCACGGTCAGCAGGTTGGTGTCGAGCGACTTCCAAACTTGCCCACCCGGGTACGGGAAGGCTTCCCGCGCATCGGCGGGGACCTTGCGCTTGAAGTAGTAGATGCCGGCGCGCCGGTGCATGTACTGCGGCAGGCGGCCAGTTGCTCCAGGGACCAGCTTGAGATGGCTGGCTGCGGCCCGGACATTGGACATAGCGATGCTCCGTGGTCAGGGCCTCGGAGCGCTGCGCGACGTCGGTCGGGACTGCTACCCCGACTGCTACCCCGCACTGCTACTCCGAAGCCGTTTCGGGGTAGCACCGCTGGTGCATAGACGGTGTAGCGCGCAAAAGAAAAAGCCGTTGCAAATCAATGACTTGCAACGGCTTTCCGTGTTGGTGGCGGAGTGGACGGGACTCGAACCCGCGACCCCCGGCGTGACAGGCCGGTATTCTAACCAACTGAACTACCACTCCTGGTAGATGGCGTTCGTTCTTGCGAACCAAGTGCCAACCACTTGTTGCCTACTTGCCTTGCGGCTTGTTTGGCGACCCTACGGGGATTCGAACCCCGGTACTCACCGTGAAAGGGTGATGTCCTAGGCCTCTAGACGATAGGGTCATAACCTGGACTCAAAGAGCCTCACATTGTAGCAGTTACAGAAGCTGTTTTTTCTGTGACCGCCGCGATGAGTGACTCATTGCGACTTCAATCCTTGGTGGAGGTAAGCGGGATCGAACCGCTGACCTCTTGCATGCCATGCAAGCGCTCTCCCAGCTGAGCTATACCCCCACAGGGTTTGCCGATTCACTTTGCCACTTTCGTCGCCCAGTGCATTCCAGCAAGCCTCAGATTATAGGCGATTTTTTCAGGCATTCTGCAAACGGCGCAGAACTACTTCACGATCTTGCAACTCCAGCACAGCATCGAGCGACGGCGTCTGCGCCGTGCCCATCACCAGCACCCGCACCGGCATGGCCAGTTGCGGCATCTTCAGACTGTGCAAGGCGAGCACTTCCTTGATGGCCGCCGCGATGCTGGCCTTGTCCCAGTTGCATGCGGTGAGCTTTTCGGCCAGCGTCGCCAGCACCGGGCGCACGGTGTCGGTCACGTGTTGTGCGCGCTCATCGGCATTGGGCGTGATGTCCGCATAAAAAGCCTGCGCCCAATGGGCCAGCGCTACGGTGGTATCGCACCGGTCCTTGAACAAACCGCAGATGCGTGGAAGGCGCGCATCGGTCTCGATGCCCTGCTGCCGCAGATGCGAGGACACCAGCGGCGCGAGCGCGTCGTCGGCCATGGCCTTGAGGTGCTGGGCATTGACCCAGCGCAGCTTGGCTTCGTCGAACTGCGCAGCGCTGCGGCCCAGGTGATCCAGGTTGAACCACTCGAGGAACTGCGCACGGCTGAAGATCTCATCGTCACCATGGCTCCAGCCCAGCCGCGCGAGGTAGTTCACCATGGCATCAGGCAGGTAGCCTTCGTCGCGGTACTGTGTGACGGGCTTGGCGCCGTTGCGCTTGCTCATCTTTTCGCCCTGCTCGTTGAGCACGGTCGGCAGATGGGCGTACACCGGCGGCTCCTTGCCGAGCGCGCGGAAGATGTTGATCTGGCGCGGCGTGTTGTTCACATGGTCGTCGCCACGGATCACGTGCGTGATGGCCATGTCTATGTCGTCCACCACCACGCAGAAGTTGTAGGTGGGCGTGCCGTCAGGCCGCGCGATCACAAGATCGTCCAGCTCCTCATTGGCGATCTCGATGCGGCCCTTGACCTTGTCGTCCCAGGCCACCACGCCGCCTTGCGGATTCTTGAAACGCAGCACGGGCTTCACGCCTTCGGGCACGGGCGGCAGGGTCTTGCCAGGCTCCGGTCGCCATGTGCCGTCATAGCGTGGTTTTTCCTTGTTGGCCATCTGCTTCTCGCGCAGCGCGTCGAGTTCGGCCACGCTCATGTAGCAGGGGTACACCAGACCGCCGGCCACCATCTCGGCGAGCACGGCCTTGTAGCGGTCCATGCGTTGCATCTGATAGAACGGGCCTTCATCGTGGTTCAGGCCAAGCCACTGCATGCCTTCGAGGATCACGTCCACCGCAGCCTGCGAAGACCGCTCCAGGTCGGTGTCTTCGATGCGCAGGATGAAGGCACCGCCTGTGGAACGTGCAAACGCCCATGGGTAGAGGGCGGAGCGGATGTTGCCAAGGTGGATGAAGCCGGTGGGCGACGGAGCGAAACGGGTGCGGATGGGTGCGGACATGTCAGAAGGTGGTGAGGCCACGGTCGAGGTCGGCCTGGATATCGCCGAGGTGCTCCAGCCCGACCGCCACGCGGATCAGGCCCTGCACCACGCCAGCGGTCTGGCGCTGCGCCTCGGTGAGGCGGCCGTGCGAGGTGCTGGCGGGGTGCGCGATCAAGGTTTTTGTGTCGCCCAGGTTGGTGGACAGCGACATCACTTTCAGCGAGTCCAGCACGTGGAAAGCGCGGGCGCGGGCCTGATCGGGATCGGCGGCCTTCACAGCGAAGGACAGCACCGCGCCACCACAGTCCGACTGCTGCGCCATGGCCAGCGCATGCTGCGGGTGGCTCTTCAAACCGGGATAGTAGACGCGCTCCACCGAGGGGTGCTCCTCCAGCCACTGGGCCAGCGCAAGCGCGTTGGCCGACTGCGCGCGCATGCGGATGTCCAGCGTTTCCAGGCCTTTCAGCACGACCCAGGCGTTGAAAGGAGCGAGCGTCATGCCGGCGCTCTTGAGCACGGGCAGGAAGGTCTTGGTCACAAGCTCCTTGCTGGCACACAGGGCACCTGCCATGACACGGCCCTGACCATCGAGGTATTTGGTGCCCGAGTGCATGACGATGTCGGCGCCCAGCGCAATCGGGCGCTGCAGAGCGGGCGTGGCGAAGCAGTTGTCCACGCACAGCAGCGCGCCGGCCGCGTGCGCGATATCGGCGATGGCGCGGATGTCGCAGACCTCGGTCAACGGGTTGGTGGGCGTCTCCGCGAACAGCAGACGCGTGTTCGGCTTCACTGCGGCCTTCCAGGCGGCCACCTCGGTCTGCGAGACGAAGGTCGACTCCACACCGAACTTGGCCAGATCGGAACCGATCAGCTTGATCGTGGAACCGAACATCGAGTGCGAGCAGATCACATGATCGCCGGCCTTGAGCAATCCCATGCACATCATGAGGATGGCCGACATGCCCGAGGCCGTGGAAATACAGGCCTCTGCGCCTTCGAGCGCGGCGAGGCGCTGCTCGAAGCTGGCCACCGTCGGGTTGCCGTAACGGCCGTAGGTGAAGCCCTCCTCATCGCCCGCAAAACGGCGCGCGGAGGCCTCGGCGCTGGGTTGCACGTAGCCACTCGTGAGGTACAGGGCTTCGGAGTTCTCGCCGTAAGGGCTGCGTTCGACGGCTTCGCGCACGGCCAGCGTGTCGCGATGCAGGTCGGGCTTCTTGTTGTTGTCGTTCATGGAAAGTTACGTTGTCAGGCCACCTGGGCATTGGGCAAGGCCAGGCGCGAGGTGTCTTCGTCGCCCTCTTCGCCCTGGTCGCGGCCGGCGTTGAGGCGGGCGATGTCGGCCGGGGTGATGTCGCCGGTGACGTACACACCGTCGAAGCACGAGGCATCAAAGCCCGAAAGCCGGGGATTGAGCGAGCCGATGGCCTGCTTCATCGCATCCACATCCTGGTAGATGAGCGCGTCGCAGCCGATGATCTCGCGCACCTCTTCGACCGTGCGGCCATGCGCGACCAGTTCGCCAGGCGTGGGCATGTCGATGCCATACACGTTGGGAAAGCGCACCGGCGGCGCGGCGCTGGCGAGGTAGACCTTGCGCGCGCCAGCGTCACGCGCCATCTGCACGATCTCGCGGCTGGTCGTGCCGCGCACGATGGAGTCGTCCACCAGCAGCACGTTGCGGCCCTTGAATTCGCTGCCGATCACGTTGAGTTTCTGGCGCACCGACTTCTTGCGAACGCCCTGCCCCGGCATGATGAAGGTGCGCCCCACATAACGGTTCTTCACGAAGCCTTCGCGGTAAGGCAGGCCCAGCAGTTGCGCCAGCTCCATCGCACTCGGGCGTGAAGACTCGGGAATGGGAATGACCACATCGATCTCGTTCGGCGGCACGGTGGAGATCACGCGCTTGGCCAGCGTCACGCCAAGGTTCAGGCGCGCCTGGTAGACGGAGATGCCATCCATCACGGAATCGGGTCGTGCCAGGTAGACGAACTCGAAGATGCAGGGGTTGTGGCTGACCTGGTCGGCACACTGTTCGAACTGCTGCCGGCCTTCCAGATCGACGAAGACCGCTTCGCCGGGCTGCAGATCGCGGTCGAATTCGAAACCCGTGCCTTCCAGCGTCACGGATTCGCTGGCGACCATCACGCCACCGTCCTTGTTGTGGCCCAGACACAGCGGGCGGATGCCGTGCGGATCACGGAAAGCGAGCAGGCCATGGCCGGCGATCAGCGCCACCACGGCATACGAGCCTTTCACGCGCTTGTGCACGCCGCGCACGGCCGCGAACACATCGGCCGGCTTCAGCGTGACGCCACGCGTGACCTTTTCGAGCTCATGCGCCAGCACGTTGAGCAGCACTTCCGAGTCGCTCTCGGTGTTGACGTGGCGATGATCCGTCTGGAACAGCTCTTGCGCCAGCGCCTTGGCGTTGGTCAGGTTGCCGTTGTGCACCAGCACCAGGCCGAAAGGCGCATTCACGTAGAACGGTTGGGCCTCTTCCTCGCTGAACGCGTTGCCTGCCGTGGGATAGCGCACCTGGCCCAGGCCGCACATGCCCGGCAGCGCGCGCATGTTGCGGGTGCGGAAGATGTCGCGCACCATGCCTTTGGCCTTGTGCATGAAGAACTTGCGGCCCTGTTGCGTCACGATGCCTGCGGCATCCTGCCCGCGATGTTGCAAGAGCAGCAGCGCGTCGTAAATGAGCTGATTGACGGGCGCCTTGCTCACCACGCCGACGATTCCACACATGATCGGATCCTCAGGAAAAACTAACGGATATATCGGGCCACAACTTCGGGCAACAAGGGCTTGATCTGGTGCAAGGTGGCCGACAGCACGGACGCCGTGACCGAATCGCGCCACCATGCGGCCGCCTGCATCTGCGTCATGCTCACCACGAGCGCCACCGCCAGCAGGATCACCACACCGCGCAACAGACCAAAAGCGCCGCCGAGCACACGGTCCACCGGCCTCAGCCCGACCGAGGCCACCAGCTTCTGCACCAACCAGGCACCCATGCCTGCTGCAAATGCCACCACCACGAACACCAGCACGAACCCTGCCGCCAACCGCAGCGGCGGCGACAGGCCGTCCACCGGCAACCAGGCCCCGGCCTGGTCGGCAAACGCCTGGGCCAGCACGAACGCCGCCACCCAGCCCGCCACCGACAAAACCTCGTACACCAGCCCACGCCACAAACCCAGCACGACCGAGAGCAGCAACGCCGTGAGCAGCACCCAATCGGTCAGGACCATCAGTGCTCCAGGCCGAGGGGGGTCACAGTGTGAGCACGGCGGCGCTCAGGCCGAGGGCCTTGACCCGGGCAGCCACCTTGTCAGCCTCCGCACGGCTGTCAAACGGTCCGACGCGCACGCGAATGCGCCTGCCATCCGGCGTCTGAGCCACATGCGTGTAGGTCTTGAGTCCCGCACCTTCCAGTTTCTGGCGCACCGCTCGCGCACTGCCCTCTTCGGCGAACGCGCCCACCTGCACCACCAGCCGCTCGGCCGTCGCGGTGGCTGCCGCAGGCTTGGCAGCCGCTGCGGCTGCCGGCTTGTTCTCAAGCAGGGCACGGGCACGGTTGGCCTCAGCCGAGGGCTGCTGCGCCGGCTTGGCAGGCGGTGCGGCCGGCGCCGCAGCGGCCGGTGCGGGAGCGGCCGCCACAGGGGGCCGCGTGGGAGTCGGGGTTGGAACGGGAGTTGGAGCAGGCGCAGGTGCCGGCCGGGGCGCGGTTTCGATCACCTCTTCCTGCTCGCCGATGCCGTCCCGCACCGTCGTCACTGGTGCACTGGCGGCCGGCTTGCTGGTTACCTTGGCGGGCGTCGGGATGTTCTTGGCGGGAATCTCGATCGGAATGTCGACCGAGATCGGGCGCGGCTGGGTATCGAACACCAGCGGGAAACCCACCACGCCGGCCAGCACGAGCACGCTGGCACCGATCAGGCGATGGCGTGCACGGCGGCGCACGGCCTCGATGCTCTGTGGCGGGGAGGGCGAGGCGTTACCCTGGGAACCGGAGCGGGATTTGAACATTCGGGTGGGGCCGTGGCGATGAAGGGCTAGGCAGACAGGTGTTTCGCCGACATTCGGGGCACGCCGTCCTGCAGCACGCCACCCACGGTGTAGAACGATCCGAAGACCACGATTCTATCAGCGGGGTCCGCCGTGGCGACACAGGCCCGCAGGGCGTCCATGGGCGTGTCGTGGCGCCCTGCCACCCGCCCCCGGCAGGTGGGATGGGCCTCCAGTTGCTCGGCCAGGGCCGCCGCCGTGCTGGCGCGCGGCAATGGCAGGCTGGTCAGGTGCCAGCGGTCGACCAGCGGCGCGATGCGATCCAGCATGGCGGCGAGGTCCTTGTCGGCCATGGCCCCGAACACCGCGTGCGTGGTGGGATAGAAACCCATCGCGTCCAGGTTCGCGGCCAGCGCGGCCACGGAATGCGGGTTGTGCGCCACGTCCAGCACCAGGGTGGGCGTGCCGGGCACGATCTGGAAACGCCCGGGCAACTCCACCAGCGCCAGGCCGGTGCGCACCGCCTGTGCCGTCACGGGCAGGCGGCCGCGCAGGGCTTCCACCGCCGCCAGCACACCCGAGGCATTCACCAGTTGGTTCGCACCGCGCAGCGCCGGGTAGGCCAGGCCGGCGTAGCGCCGCCCGCCATGCGAGGGATGCATGGCCCAGCCCCACTGCTGCTGGTCGCCCGCGAAATGGAAGTCCTTGCCCAGTCGCCAGAGCTCGGCACCGATCTCGAGCGCGCGATCCAGCACACTCTGCGGCGGCACAGGGTCGCTCACCACCACCGGGCGGCCGGTGCGCATGATGCCGGCCTTCTCGAAGCCAATGGCCTCGCGGTCGTTGCCCAGCAACGCCATGTGGTCCAGCGCGATGCTGGTGATGACCGCACAGTCGGCGTCGATGATGTTCACGGCGTCCAGCCGCCCACCGAGACCCACTTCCAGTATCGCCACATCCAGCCCGCTGCGGGAGAGTGTGCGCAGGATGGCGAGCGTGGTGAATTCGAAATAGCTCAGGCTGATCTCGCCCCCTTCGTCACCGGCCTGGCCCCTGCGCGCCACTTCCACCTCGGCAAAGGCGGGCAACAGTTCCTCCTGGGCGACGGACTCTCCGGCGATGCGGCAACGTTCCTCGAAATGCACCAGATGCGGCGAGGTGTAGACACCCGTGCGGTAGCCCGACTGGGTGTAGACCGCCTCCAGCATCGCGCAGGTGGAACCTTTGCCATTGGTACCGGCCACGATGATCACCGGGCAATCCAGCGTCAGACCCATGCGCTGCGCGACCCGCTGCACACGGTCCAGCCCCATGTCGATGGTCACGGGGTGGAGGCGTTCGGCGTGGTCGAGCCAGTCGGCCAGGGTGGTGGGATGGGCGGGCACGGGAATGTCGAGCATGGGCGGGATTGTCCCATTCGCGCCCATGCTCCGGTGCCCGAGGGACATGGCGGACAATGCGCACCATGATCACCGTCTATGGCATCCCCAACTGCGACACCGTGAAGAAGGCCCGCACCTGGCTGGCGGAACACGGCGTCGATCACAGCTTCCACGACTTCAAGAAGCAAGGCGTTCCGACCGACCACCTGGACCGCTGGCTGAAAGCCGCTGGGTGGGACACGGTCATCAACCGCAAGGGCACCACCTGGCGCCAGCTGGACGAGACCACGCGCGCTGGCGTCTCGGACGTCGCGAGCGCCCGTGTCGTGGCGCTCGCCAACCCGAGCCTGATCAAGCGCCCGGTCGTCGAATGGGCCGACGGCGCCATCACCGTGGGTTTCAACGCCGCCGACTGGCAGCAGCGCGTCTGACCCCGTCTGCCCGACGGCAAGCCGCGGCCTAAAATCGCGGTTTCGCCTCCCGCTTGTTCCCGCTTCACCCCCAACACCATGAGCACCTCCCAATTCGACGGCGTGACCGTCAGCACCCAGGCCAATGTGTACTTCGACGGCAAATGCGTCAGCCACGGCATCACCCTGACCGACGGCACGAAAAAGTCGGTCGGCGTGGTGCTGCCCGCCACCCTCACCTTCAATACCGGCGCCCCCGAGATCATGGAATGTGTGGCCGGCGGCTGCGAGTACCTGCTGGCCGGCACCACCGAGTGGAAAAAGTCCGGCCCGGGCGACAAGTTCAACGTGCCTGGCAACAGCAGCTTCCAGATCCGCGTGACCGAGCCCTACCACTACATCTGCCACTTCGGCTGATCTTCCGAGCCGAAAGACCGACATGGCCACCATCCTCCAGAACCTTCCCACCCAACAGAAAGTCGGCATCGCCTTCTCCGGCGGCCTGGACACCTCCGCCGCACTGCTGTGGATGAAGCAGAAGGGCGCGATCCCCTACGCCTACACCGCCAACCTGGGCCAGCCCGACGAGCCGGACTACGACGAGATCCCGCGCAAGGCGATGGCCTACGGCGCCGAGAAGGCCCGCCTGATCGACTGCCGCACGCAGCTGGCCCATGAAGGCATCGCCGCGCTGCAATGCGGCGCGTTCCACATCAGCACCGCCGGCATCACCTACTTCAACACCACGCCGCTGGGCCGTGCCGTCACCGGCACCATGCTGGTGGCCGCCATGAAGGAAGACGACGTCCACATCTGGGGCGACGGTTCCACCTTCAAGGGCAACGACATCGAGCGCTTCTACCGCTACGGCCTGCTGACCAACCCCAGCCTGAAGATCTACAAGCCCTGGCTGGACCAGAAGTTCATCGACGAGCTGGGTGGCCGCGCCGAGATGAGCGCCTTCATGACGGCCAATGGCTTCGGCTACAAGATGAGCGCGGAGAAGGCCTACAGCACCGACAGCAACATGCTGGGCGCGACACACGAGGCGAAAGACCTGGAGCACCTCAACAGCGGCATCCGCATCGTCAACCCCATCATGGGCGTGCCGTTCTGGCGCGAGGACTGTGTGGTGAAGGCCGAGGAAGTGACCGTGCGCTTCGAGGAAGGCCAGCCGGTCGCCCTCAACGGCCAGACCTTCGGCAGCCCGGTGGACCTGATCCTGAAGGCCAACGAGATCGGCGGCCGCCACGGTCTGGGCATGAGCGACCAGATCGAGAACCGCATCATCGAAGCCAAGAGCCGTGGCATCTACGAAGCTCCCGGTCTGGCCCTGCTGTTCATCGCCTACGAACGCCTGGTCACGGGCATCCACAACGAGGACACGATCGAGCAGTACCGCATCAATGGCCTGCGCCTGGGCCGGCTGCTGTACCAGGGCCGCTGGTTCGACCCGCAAGCCATCATGCTGCGCGAGACGGCGCAACGCTGGGTGGCGCGTGCCATCACGGGCGAGGTGACGATCGAACTGCGCCGAGGCAATGACTATTCGATCCTGAACACGGACAGCCCAAACCTCACGTATGCGCCGGAGCGCCTGAGCATGGAGAAGGTGGAAGACGCACCGTTCTCGCCGCTGGACCGCATTGGCCAGCTGACGATGCGCAACCTCGACATCACCGACACGCGAGGCAAGCTGGGCATCTATGCCAAGACCGGGCTGCTGTCGCTCGGTGAGGGTTCGCAGATGTTGAAGCTTGAGGGTGAGGGGAAGTAATACCCTTCTCTCCCAGACTTCGCGGGATCGGGGCGCCCTGGCGCTCTGCTCCGCGAATGTCCCCCGGCGGCGGGAGGCCTCCTCCTCCTTTATTTCGCTGCGCAGAGCGCCAGGTCACCCCGATCCAAGGTGATGCTGGCGCTTTCTTTTTGGCGTGCCCAGGTGCAGGCGGTCTGACGAGGCGGGGTGGCTGGCGCAGCGGCATAAAAGGAGGAGCCCCGGCGCTGCCGGGTCGGGGGACAGCCGCGGAGCCGGCCACCCCACCTCGTCGGACCACGAAGAAGCGCAGGCGTTAAAACCGGCCCTAAACCACCACCGGTTCAGGCTCCAGCAAGATGCCGAACCGCTCGTACACACTGGTCTGAATGGCCTTGGCCAGCGTCATCACTTCACCACCCGTCGCCCCACCCCGGTTCACCAGCACCAGCGCCTGCTTCTCGTACACGCCAGCATTCCCCACCCCCCGGCCCTTCCAGCCGCAGGCATCGATCAGCCAGCCCGCCGCCAGCTTGATGCTGCCGTCTGCCATCGGGTAGTGCACCACCTTCGGGTCGCGCGCGATGATGTCCGCGCACTGCTCCACGCTCACCGTCGGGTTCTTGAAAAAACTGCCCGCATTGCCGATCACCGCCGGATCCGGCAGCTTGGCACGGCGGATCGCGCAGATCCAGTCGAAGATCTGGCGCGCATCCGGGTGCGACACCCCTGTCTCCGCCATCTTGCGCTCCAGATCCGCATAGCCCAGCACCGGCTTCCAGGGCTTGGGCAGCCAGAAACGCACCCGCGTGATCAGCGCACGTCCCGCCAGGCCGAAGCCCTTGTCGCCCGCCGGCGTGTGCTTGAACACGGAATCCCGATAGCCGAAACCACACTGGGCGGCATTGAGCGTGAAGGACTGGCCGGTCTGCAGGTCAATGGCGTCCAGCTCGTGGAAGCGGTCCTGCAGCTCCACGCCGTACGCGCCGATGTTCTGCACCGGCGACGCGCCCACGCAGCCTGGAATCAGCGCCAGGTTTTCCAGTCCGGGCCAGCCCTGCTCCAGCGTCCACTGCACGGTTTCGTGCCAGTTTTCTCCGCCGCCGGCCTCGATCAGCCAGCCTTTGGCGGTTTCCTCCACCAGCCGGCGGCCACGGATCTCCACCTTGAGCACCAGGGGCTTGATGTCGCCCGTGAGCACCAGGTTGCTGCCTCCGCCCAGCACGAAAGGCGCGGCCTCGCGTGTGAGCGAGGCCCATCCGGCGTCCGCCATGAGGGTGCGCACATCGGCCTCATCGCGCACGCGCGCCAGCCGCAGCGCGCGCGCCACGATGCCAAAGCTGTTGTATGGCTGGAGTGCCACGTTGTTCTCGACTACCATCCCGGGATTGTCTCACCCACCCCTCAGGATTCATCTGCCATGCCTTCTTTTGACACCGTACTCGAAGCCGATTTCGTCGAAGTGAAAAACGCGGTGGACCAGGTGACGCGCGAGATCGGCACCCGCTTCGATTTCAAGGGCACCGGGGCCGCCATCGAGCTCAAGGAAAAGGAGAAGGAAATCATTCTCCACGGCGATGCCGAGTTCCAGCTGCAGCAGATCGATGACGTGCTGCGCGGCAAGCTGACCAAGCGCGGTGTGGACGCCCGCTTTCTCGATGTCGGCAAAGTCGAGAAAGCCGGCGGCGACAAGGTCAGGCAGGTCGTCAAGGTGCGCAATGGCATCAGCACCGAAGACGGCAAGAAGATCCAGCAGGTCATCAAAGGCAGCAAGCTCAAGGTTCAGGGCGCCATCCAGGGCGATGCGGTGCGCGTGACCGGCGGCAAGCGCGACGACCTGCAGGCGGCGATGGCGCTGATCCGCAGCGAGCTGAAAGACCTTCCCCTCTCGTTCAACAACTTCAGGGATTGATGCCCATCCCCGTTGCTTGCTCACTGCGTGTAGCCGCATCCCCCCTCAAGGGGGCAACACCTGCGGCCCGGCAAAGCCGGTTCCGCGGTGTTCCTGGTGCGATTCACGTCGTGCGCAAGGCTTTGCTGGCGATCGGGATGGGGCTGACGGTACAGGGTGCCTGGGCCCAGCAGGTGGCCCTCTCCGGCGTCGCCGGAGGCAAGGCCTTGGTCCATATCGACGGCGCGGCGCCGCGCTTCATGTCGCCTGGCCAGGCGCACCAGGGTGTGAGGTTGCTCAGCACACAGGGCGACTCGGCTGTGTTCGACATCAACGGCCAGCGCCAGGTGCTGCGGGTGGGCGATGCGCCCGTGAGCGTGGGTCGTTACGCCCCTGATCAGGACGCCGGCGCGCAGCGCATTGTGCTCACCGCGGACGCCATGGGCCATTTCATGCCCGCTGGCCAGATCAACGGGCGCAGCGTGCAGTTCATGGTGGACACCGGCGCCACCATGGTGATCCTCAGCGAGGCCGATGCACAGCGCATCCACCTTGACTACAGCAAGGGCCGCAAGGTCAACATCAACACGGCCAACGGCAGCGTGATCGGCCATCAACTGCGGCTGGACTCCGTGCGTGTGGGCGCCGCACAGGTGCACGGCGTGGATGCGGTCGTGTTGCCGCAAGCCATGCCCTATGTGCTGCTGGGCAACAGTTTCCTCACGCGCTTCCAGATGCAGCGCACCAACGACCAGTTGACACTGGACCGCCGGTTCTGATCAGGCAGCCACGGCGGCCGTGACGACGATCTCGATGCGGTACGCAGGGTCCGCGAGCGCGGCCTGCACCGTGGCGCGCGGCGGCGCCGTGCCCGGAACGACCCAGGCGTCCCACACCACGTTCATGGCGGTGATGTCGGCGATGTCGGCCAGATAGATCTGCGTGCGCAGGATGCGCGACTTGTCGCTGCCCGCCTCCTCCAGGCGTTGCCGCACCTGTTCCAGGACATCCTCGGTCTGCCCGGTGATGTCGGTGTCGCCCCGCTCGGGCACCATGCCCGCGAGGTAGACCACACCATTGAACACGGCGGCCTCGCTGTAGCGTGCGGCCATGCCGATGCGGGTGATATCGCTGGACGTGCTCATTTCTTCTTCGCTCCCAGTTTGCTTTCCGTGCCTGCCAGCAGGCGATTGATGTTTTCCGAGTGCCGCCATACCAGCAGCAGGCCCATGACCGCCAGGCTCAACACCTGAACACCCGGTGCATCCCAGGCCACGCGGTTGCCCAGCAGGAAGTAAGCCGGGGCAAACACCGCCGTGACGATGGACGCCAGCGAGGAATAGCGGAAAAAGATGGCGATGATCAGCCAGGTGGCCAGCGCCGCCAGGCCCAGCCAGGGTTCAAAGGCCAGGATGACACCAGCGGCCGTGGCCACCCCCTTGCCGCCCTGGAAGCGGAAGAACACCGGGTACAGGTGCCCGAGGAACGCCGCCAGCCCCACCAGGGCCACCGAGCCATCGCCGAGCCCGTATGCCCCACCCCACCACTTCACCGCCATCACCGGCAGCCAGCCTTTGAACGCGTCGAGCAGCAGGGTGATGATGGCCGCGGCCTTGCTGCCCGAGCGCAGCACATTCGTGGCACCGGGGTTCTTGCTGCCGTAGGTGCGCGGGTCGTTCAGGCCCATGAGGCGGCTCACCAGCACGGCGAACGACAGCGAGCCAATGAGGTAGGCGGCCACCGTGGCCAGCAGGGGATAGGTCATGAAAGGTTCTCCTCGTTCTCGTGGTCGACCGCGTCTGCGCGCGGTGGCTGGCTATTCTGCCAGTGCGCAGTTCACCGGCTTCGCACCGAGCGGTCCCACAAGCACAGCGGGGTCGATGCCGACCAGAAAGCCTCGTCGCCCGCCATTGATCCAGATCTTCGGCAGCGTCAGCACCGTTGCCTCGACCCACACCGGCATCGCGCGCTTGAGGCCGAAGGGCGAGGTGCCACCCACGAAATAGCCGCTGTGGCGGTTGGCCACCTCGGGCTTGCAGGGCTCCACCGACTTGGCGCCAATCTGCCGCGCGAGGTTCTTCGTCGACACCGTGCGGTTGCCATGCATCAGCACCGCCAGTGGCTTGGCGGCCTCGTCCTGCATGATCAGCGTCTTCACCACCGCGAACGGATCGAAGCCGAGCACCTGCGCGCTGTGCTGCGCACCACCGTGCTCGACGTACTCGTAGGTATGTTCCGTGAATGCCACCCCATGCGCCTTGAGCCAGGCGGTGGCGGGCGTTTCACTGACGTGCGACTTTTTTGCCATGGAGAACTTTCAGGCAAGCAGTGGCATCGACCAGAGATGCCGTGGAACCGGCTTCGCCGGGCCACTGGCATCGCCCCCTTGAGGGGGTCGCGCGAAGCGCGGCGGGGGTGTCCCGCTCACTGAGCGGGGTCCCTGTTCTCCCAGCGGATCTTGTCGATGGCGGTCAGGAGTTCGGGTGACAGCGTCGTGCCCCAGGCATCCAGGCACTCGTCCAGCTGCGCCAGCGTCGTCACGCCGATGATCGTGCTGGCGACGCGCCGGTTGGCGTAGCAGAAGGCCAGCGCCATCTGCGTGGGCGTGAGGCCGTGTTCACGCGCCAAGGCGTTGTAGCGTCGCGCGGTGTCCAGCGCCTCGGGGCGGCCCCATCGCTGTTTGCGCATCGATTCGTAGATCGCCATGCGGCCGGCATCGCCCACCAGGCCGGTCCGGTCGTACTTGCCGCTCAGCAGGCCGAAGCCCAGCGGCGAGTAGGCCAGCAGGGACACACCGAGCCGGTGGCAGGTTTCATCGAGCCCGTTCTCGTAGCTGCGGTTGATCAGGCAGTACGGGTTCTGCACCGTCGCCACGCGTGGCAGGCCGTGCTGCTCGGCCAGGCGCACGAACTCGTGCACGCCATACGGGGTTTCGTTGGACAGGCCGAAGGCCTTGACCTTGCCGGCCTTCACCAGTTGCTCCATCGCCTCGAGCTGCTCCAGCACCGGGGGCGTGGGTTTGTCCTTGGCGGGATCGAAATAGAGGGCGCCAAAGGCAGGCACGTTGCGCGCCGGCCAGTGGATCTGGTAGAGGTCGATCACGTCGGTCTGCAGGCGGCGCAGGCTACCTTCGCAGGCTTCGATGATGCCGGCCTTCGATACCTCGGGCCGCATCCACGGCATGCCACGCGCGGGGCCCGCCACCTTGGTGGCCAGCACCACCTTGTCGCGCGCGCCCTGGCGACGCGCGAACCAGTTGCCCAGAATGGTTTCGGTGGAGCCGCTGGTTTCGGCCCTTGCCGGCACCGAGTACATCTCGGCCGCGTCGAGGAAATGGATGCCGCGTTCCAGCGCGCGGTCCAGGATACCGTGCGCGGTCGCCTCGTCCACCTGTTCACCGAAAGTCATGGTGCCCAGACAGATGGGCGTGACCTGCAGCGCGCTGCTGCCCAGGGATACGTTGTTCATGCAAGTGTTTGTAAATAGGATGGACGGAAGCGCAGTTGACAAACCGCAGAGGTATAAGTTTAGGGTGCATTGCACGTTTCAACAGACTTCAACCAAGCAGTGGAGAAAACCATGACCAACTTCAACATCCAACTGACCCGTGGCCTGACGGTCACCGCACTGGTGGCCGCCGTGGCGCTCACCGGCTGCGCCAACATGAGCGAGACGCAACAAGGCACGGCCAAGGGCGCGGGCATCGGCGCCGTCGCGGGGGCGCTGCTGGGCGCCGCCACCGGGGGGTCCAAGGGTGCTGCAACAGGCGCTGTGCTGGGCGCGGGCGCGGGCGCCGTCGGCGGCTATGTCTGGTCCAACAAGATGCAGGAACAGAAAAAGCAGATGGAAGCCGCCACCGCGGGCACCGGCATCGGCGTGAGCCAGACCTCGGACAACCGCCTCAAGCTCGACGTGCCCGCCGATGCCGGCTTCGCCACCGGCCGATCCACCGTGAGCCCGACCTTGCAGAACGTGCTCAGCCAGTTCGCCGGCACGCTCAATGCCAACCCGGTGACCGCCGTGGCGATCGTCGGCCACACCGACAGCACCGGCAGCGATGCGGTGAACAACCCCTTGTCGTTCGACCGCGCCAACGCCACGCGCGACTACCTCGTGGCACGCGGCGTCTCCGCCACCCGCATCGCCACCGACGGCCGCGGTTCGCACCAGCCGATCGCTGACAACAGCACGGCGCAAGGCCGCGCCGCCAACCGCCGTGTGGAGATCTACGTGGCCGAGCCGGCTCAGACTGCCGCCCGTTAAGCCCCGTTTCTCCGAAGCCCCTCGTCGTTTTTTCGGCGCGGGGCTTTTTTCTGGATGGCAGAACGCAAACGCGCCCGTTCCTCTTCCTGCAACCGCAGCACCCGCCTCTGCACCTTCCCCGTCGTCGTCATCGGCAAGGCATCGATGAACTCGATCTCCTTCGGGTACTCGTAGGGCGCCAGCATCCCCTTCACATGCGACTGCAAGGCCTTCACCAGGGCATCGCTCCCCGCGAAGCCGGCCGCCAGCACCACATACGCCTTCACCACCGCACCCCGCTCCGCATCCGGCTTCGGCACCACTGCCGCATTCGCCACCGCCTCGTGTTTCACCAGACAGTTCTCGATCTCGCTCGGCCCGATGCGGTACCCCGCCGCCTTGAACACATCGTCCGCCCGACCCTGGTACCAGAGATAGCCGTCGGCATCGCGCGTGGCCAGATCTCCCGTGCGGCACCAGCTGTCTGACGGATCACCGGTGTACTTCGCACGCGTGGCACCTTCATTCTTCCAGTAGCCCAGAAAGAACACCGGATCCGGATCACCATGCACATCCAGCCGGTGTACCGCCACATCGCCCGGCACGCCCACGGGGCATTCATTGCCTTCACCGTCCAGCACCGCCACGCGGTGGCCCGGGTACCCCTTGCCCATGCTGCCCGCTTTCGCGGGCCATAGCAGTGCGCAGTTGCCCACGATGTAGTTGATCTCCGTCTGGCCGAACATTTCGTTCACCGTCACGCCCAGCTGATCGCGACACCATGCGAACACCGCGTCGCCCACCGCCTCGCCCGCGCTCATGAGCGCTTGGAGTTTCAGCCGGTAACGTGGCCGCACCACAGGCACCGCCTTCATCATCGCCTTGAGCGCGGTGGGGAACAGGAAGCTGTGCGTCACGCCATGCAACTGCATCAAATCGAACGCCAGCTCAGGGGAAAAACGGCCGTTGTGACCCACGATGGGCCGGCCGAAGTACAACGTGGGCAGCAAGGCGTCCATCAGGCCGCCGGTCCACGCCCAGTCCGCAGGTGACCAGAACACCGCCTTCGACGGCACCGCGGCATCGACCGGGTCGAAGCCGAACCAGTTCTGGCTGCAGATGAAACCACTCAGGTTGCCGATGAGCGCGCGGTGCGGAATCAGGGCGCCTTTCGGGTTGCCCGTGGTGCCACTGGTGTAGATCAGCACCGCCGCCTCGTCCGCCCGGGTGTTCACCGGATCGAATTCCGACGGCTCCTGCGCCAGCAGATCACCCCAATCGAGATCGGCCCGCATGCCTTCGGGGGTGCCGTCGCCGTCCACACCGATCACCGCACGCAACAACGGGCAGCGCTCGCGCACGCCCAGCAGGGCGGACAGCGAAGGCTGGTCGCAGATGGCGACCACGGCTTCGCTGTCGTGAAGGCGGTATTCCAGCGCGTCCGGCCCGAACAGCTGCGACAGCGGCATGCCGACCGCCCCCATCTGCAGCACCGCCATGTACGCCACGGCGGTCTCGAAACGCTGGGGCAGCACGATGCCGACGCGGTCGCCCCGCTGCACGCCCAGCGCCGCCAGTGCGTTGGACAGGCGGTTGGCCTGATCCATCAGCGCCGCATAGCTGTGGTGGCGCGGCGAACGGCCGGGTGCAGACGCGATCACCGCCGTGCGCGAAGCGGTGTCGAGCTGCTCGGCCCAGCGCCGCATGCAGGCCATGGCGATGTTGAAGTGGTCGGGCACCTGCCAGCCAAAGTGGCGGTGCAGATCCAGGTAAAGGTCTCCGGGACGCGCGGGTGGCTTGTCTCTGGCTTGACTCCGGGCCATGGTTTGTCTCCGTGTCGTTCTCTATGATTGATCGAATGTACCAACCCCGGAAGCTTTCCCGAACCGAGTTCGTCCCGGTCCGGCACCTGCAGTACCACGTGCGCCAATGGGGCGAGTCCGATGCCGCCCAGCCGCCGCTGGTGCTGGTGCACGGCTGGATGGACGTGTCCGCCTCCTGGCAGTTCGTGGTGGACGCGATGCGCACCGACCGCTGGATCATCGCGCCCGACTGGCGCGGCTTCGGCCTGACCCGGGCCGACGGCCCGCCGCCCGACAACTACTGGTTCCCGGACTACCTGGCCGACCTCGACATCCTGCTCGACCACTACACGGGCGACCGCGTGGTGGATCTGGTAGGCCACAGCATGGGCGGCAACGCCGCGATGATCTACAGCGGCGTGCGCCCGCAGCGCATCCGCCGCCTGGTGAACCTCGAAGGCTTCGGCATGCCTGAGACGCGACCTGCGCAGGCGCCTGGGCGCTACGCGCAGTGGATCGACGAGGTCAAGGCGCTGCACCGCGGCGAGAACACGCTCAAGGCCTACGCGTCGGCGGATGGTGTGGCCCAGCGCCTGATGAAGACCAACCCGCGCCTGCCCGGCGACAAGGCCGACTGGCTCGCGCGCCAGTGGGCGGCGCCGAATGCGCAGGGGCAGTGGGAAATCCTCGGTGAGGCGGCGCACAAGATCGTCAGCGCCCAGCTCTACCGGCTGGACGAAACCCTGGAGATCTACCGCCGCATCACAGCGCCCGTGCTCTCGGTCACCGCCAGCGATGACAGCCTGAGCCTGTGGTGGAAAAACACCTTCACACTGGCCCAGTACAAGGAGCGCATCCGGTCGGTGCCCAACCTGCTCAGCGCCGACGTGCGCGATGCCGGGCACATGATGCACCACGACCAGCCCGAGGAACTCGCCCGCCTGCTGGAGAACTTTCTCCAGATACCGGGCTGATGCCACGACACCCGGTATACGGGTTGTTGCATTCGACGCGGAGCGGGACGGGCATACTCGCGCCCATGGTTTTGAATCTGCCCTGCCACCCACCCCGTCTGGCACCCCGCGCCCTGGCCTCGTTCGTGCTGCTGGCGGCGCTGTCGTCTCCGGTGCTGGCCATCGACTGGACGCTCTGCCCAGGCCTCAACGACCCCATCCCCGAAGGCGCCATCGAACCGCGCCACGAGACCTTCTTCTCCCCCTACACGCACCACTGGTCGCACGATGAAGAGCACAAGCCGGTGGTGGCGTTGAGCGTGAGCCGCCTGCTCCCCAACGACCGCAAGTGTGGCATCAGCCTGTTCCGCAACTCCTTCGGGCAACCCTCGGCCTATGCCTTCGTGGGCAAATCGTGGCCGGGCATCTGGCCCAGCCAGCCCCGGGTCTACGCCTCGGTGACCGCCGGCATCATGTATGGCTACGTGGGCAAATACAAGAACAAGGTGCCGCTCAACGTCGGCGGCTTCTCGCCGGCCATCGTGCCGGCCGTCGGCTACCAGCTCTCACCCCGGTCGTCGCTGGAAATGCAGATTCTGGGCACTGCAGCCGTCATGTTCGGCGCCAACTGGCGGTTCTGACATCCGGCGCCCTGCCGGCCAAGGGCCGGCCCATGAGAAAATCGCCGTCTTTGTACACAGACAGCAGGAAAACGTCCCATGGAAGCCGAACGCAGCAACGCCATCCGAAGCCAGCTCGAAGACCTGACCACCCGGGTGGTCGAGCTCCGGAGGTATCTTTGACTACGATGCCAAGGCATCGAAGCTGAAGGAAGTCGAGTCCGCGCTCGAAGACCCGACGGTCTGGAACGACCCCAAGCGCGCCCAGGACCTGGGCCGCGAGAAGAAATCCCTCGAAGACGTGGTGCTGGTGCTCGACCGGCTCACCGCTGAGCTCGCCGACAACACCGAGCTGTTCGAGATGTCGAGCGAGGAAGGCGACACCGCCGGCCTGCTCACCATCGAGGCCGAAGCCGGCAAGGTGGCTGCGGAGGTGGAAAAGCTCGAATTCCGCCGCATGTTCAACAACCCGGCCGATCCGTTGAACTGCTTTGTCGACATCCAGGCCGGCGCGGGTGGCACCGAAGCCTGCGACTGGGCCAGCATGCTGCTGCGCCAGTACCTGCGCTACGCCGAACGCAAGGGTTTCAAGACCACCATCGAGGACGAAACCGAAGGCGACACCGCCGGCATCAAGAGCGCGACCATCAAGGTCGAGGGCGAATACGCCTTCGGCCTGCTGCGCACCGAAACCGGCGTGCACCGCCTGGTGCGCAAGAGCCCGTTCGATTCGTCTGGCGGCCGCCACACCTCGTTTGCATCCATCTTCGTGTATCCAGAGGTGGACGACTCGATCGAGATCGACATCAACCCCGCCGACGTTCGCACCGACACCTACCGCGCCTCCGGCGCTGGCGGCCAGCACATCAACAAGACCGACTCCGCCGTGCGCCTCACGCACATTCCTACCGGGATCGTGGTGCAGTGCCAGGACGGCCGCAGCCAGCACAGCAACCGCGACGTGGCATGGAAGCGCCTGCGTTCGCGCCTGTACGACCACGAAATGCGCAAGCGCATGGAAGAGCAGCAGAAGCTGGAAGACAGCAAGACCGACGTGGGCTGGGGTCACCAGATCCGCTCGTACGTGCTGGACAACAGCCGCATCAAGGACCTGCGCACCAACGTCGAGATCTCCGCCACGCAGAAGGTGCTGGACGGCGATCTCGATCCCTTCATTGAAGCGTCACTCAAACAGGGGGTCTGACCCATGAGCTCATTGCGTGAAGGCCCTGCCACCGTGGTTCGCCGCGAGGACTACGCCGCCCCGGCCTACTGGATCGACACCGTCGACCTCTGTTTCGACCTGGACCCCGCCAAGACCCGCGTGCTCAACAAGATGCGGCTGCGCCGCAACCCGGTCGTGCCGGCACAGGCCCTGCGGCTGGATGGGGAAGAACTGAACGTGGCCCGCGTGCTGGTCAACGGCGCGGGCTGCTCCTTCAAGATCGACGGCAACCAGCTTGTGCTGGAAAGCCTGCCCGAAGGCCACGAGCCGTTCGACCTGGAAATCTTCACGATCTGCGTGCCTGAGAAGAACACGCAGCTCATGGGCTTGTATGTGAGCCAGGGCACGTTCTTCACGCAGTGCGAGGCGGAAGGCTTCCGCCGCATCACCTACTTCCTGGACCGCCCGGACGTGATGGCCAGCTACACCGTCACGCTGCGCGCCGACAAGTCGAAGTACCCGGTGCTGCTGTCCAACGGCAACCTGGTGGACGAAGGCCCATTGCCCGATGGTCGTCACTTCGCGAAGTGGGTCGACCCGCACAAGAAGCCCTGCTACCTGTTCGCACTCGTGGCCGGCCAGCTGGTGGCGCGCGAGCAGCACATCATTTCGCGCAGCGGTGGCAAACACCAGCTGCAGGTCTACGTGCGCCCCGGCGACATGGACAAGACCGAGCACGCCATGAACTCGCTCATCGCCAGCGTGGCCTGGGACGAGGCCCGCTTCGGCCTGCCGCTCGACCTGGAACGCTTCATGATCGTCGCCACCAGCGACTTCAACATGGGCGCGATGGAGAACAAGGGCCTCAACATCTTCAACACCAAGTACGTGCTGGCCAACGCCGCCACCGCGACCGACACCGACTTCGCCAACATCGAGTCGGTGGTGGGCCACGAGTACTTCCACAACTGGACAGGCAACCGCGTCACCTGCCGCGACTGGTTCCAGCTCAGCCTGAAGGAAGGCCTCACCGTCTTCCGCGACCAGGAATTCAGCATGGACCTGTGTGCTGAGCCCTCGGCCCGCGCGGTCAAGCGCATCGAGGACGTGCGCGTGCTGCGCACCGCGCAGTTCCCCGAGGACGCCGGCCCCATGGCCCACCCGGTGCGGCCCGACAGCTACGCCGAGATCAACAACTTCTACACCGTCACCGTCTACGAGAAGGGTGCCGAGGTTGTTCGCATGATGCAGACCCTTGTGGGTCGCGACGGTTTCGCGGCGGGCATGAAGCTCTACTTCGAAAGGCACGATGGCCAGGCCGTCACCTGCGACGACTTCGCGCAAGCCATCGCCGATGCCAACCCCGACAGCGACCTCGCGCGGCTGCTGCCGCAGTTCAAGCGCTGGTACAGCCAGGCCGGCACGCCGCATGTGCAAGCCGAGGGTGTGTACGACGCCGATGCCCGCAGCTACACGCTCACCCTGTCGCAAAGCTGCCTGCCCACACCCGGACAAGCCCTCAAGGAACCGTTCGTGATCCCGGTCTCGCTCGGCCTGCTCAGCGCCGATGGCCAGCAACTGCCGCTGCAGCTCGCGCACTGGACGCACGCCGAGGAAGGCAGCCGCACGCTGGTGCTCACGCAGGCGAGCGAAAGCTTCACCTTCGTGAACCTCGACAGCGCGCCGGTGCCTTCGCTGCTGCGCGGTTTCTCGGCACCCGTGGTGCTGGAATGCCACTACACGGACGCGCAACTGCTCACCCTGCTGGCCTCCGACCCCGACCCGTTCAACCGCTGGGAAGCCGGCCAGCGCCTGGCCCTGCGCCGCGCACTGCTGGCCATCCTGAACGAAGGCCCGGTCACCACCGAGCCGCTCGACGGCGCCTTCATCGGTGCCATGCGCGAGGTGCTGCGCCACCCACAGCTGGACGCCGCGTTCAAGGAACTCGTGCTCACGCTGCCCAGCGAGACCTACATCGCCGAACAGCTGGCCGAGGTGGACCCGCAGCGCGTGCACGCCGTGCGCGAGGCCATGCGCGAACAGCTGGCCTCCGCGCTGCAGGATGACTGGGTCTGGGCCTTCGAGACCCACAAGGACAACGGCGCCTACAAGCCCGACCCCATCGGCACCGGCCGCCGCGCCCTCGCCGGCCTGGCGCTCGGCATGCTCTGCGTGGCCGCGCGCCACACCGGCGACGCCGTGTGGCCGGGCAAGGCGTATCAGCACTTCAAGAACGCCAGCAACATGACCGACCGCTTCAACGCGCTGTCGGCCCTGGTGGTGAGCGAGCACGCGCTCGCCCGCGAAGCGCTCACCCGCTTCCACGCACTGTTCCGCGACGAAGCCCTGGTGCTCGACAAATGGTTTGCCCTGCAGGCCGGCGCGCCGGACCGCAACGGCAACGTGCTGCCTGCGGTGCGCAAGCTCATGACGCACCCGGACTTCAACATCAAGAACCCGAACCGCGCACGCAGCGTGATCTTCAGCTACTGCAGCGCCAACCCCGGCGCCTTCCATCGCACCGACGCGGCGGGTTACCTGTTCTGGAGCGAACGCGTGATGGAACTCGACGCCTTCAACCCGCAGGTGGCCGCACGCCTGGCGCGCGCGCTGGACCGCTGGAAGAAACTCGCCGAGCCTTACCGTGGTGCGGCGCGCGAAGCCATTGCGCGCGTGGCCGCCAAGCCCGACCTGAGCAACGACGTGCGCGAGGTGGTCACCCGCGCCCTGGCAGACTGAAACGGACCCCTCCCATGGCAAAAAACATCTCCCTCACCCGCTACCTCGTCGAACAACAACGCGTCGATGGTCACATTCCCTCCCAGCTCCGGCTGCTGCTGGAGGTGGTCGCGCGCGCCTGCAAGAGCATCAGCCAGGCCGTGAACAAGGGCGACCTGGGCGGCGTGCTCGGCGCAGCCTCCACCGAGAACGTGCAAGGTGAAGTCCAGAAAAAACTCGACATCATCGCCAACGAGGTGCTGATCGAGGCCAACGAATGGGGCGGCCACCTGGCGGCCATGGCCAGCGAGGAGATGGACAGCATCTACGTGGTGCCCAACCGCTACCCGCAAGGCGAATACCTGCTGCTGTTCGACCCCCTGGACGGCTCCAGCAACATTGATGTGAACGTCAGCATCGGCACCATCTTCAGCGTGCTGAAAAAGCCCGACGGCAGCGCCGGCGTGAGCGAGCAGGACTTCTTGCAGAGCGGCGCCCAGCAGGTGGCGGCAGGCTACTGCGTCTACGGCCCACAGACCACGCTGGTGCTGACCGTGGGCGACGGCGTGGCCATGTTCACGCTCGACCGCGAGCAGGGCTCCTTCGTGCTGACGCAGGAGAACGTGAAGATCCCCGCCGACACCAAGGAATTCGCGATCAACATGAGCAACATGCGCCACTGGGACGCCCCGGTCAAGCGCTACGTCGAGGAATGCCTCGCCGGCACGGAAGGCCCGCGAGAGAAGGACTTCAACATGCGCTGGATCGCCAGCATGGTGGCCGACGTGCACCGCATCCTCACGCGCGGCGGCATCTTCATGTACCCCTGGGACAAGCGCGAACCGAACAAGCCCGGCAAGCTTCGCCTGATGTACGAGGCCAACCCCATGAGCTGGCTGGTCGAGCAGGCCGGTGGCGCGGCCACCAACGGCCGCGAACGCATCCTCGACATCAAGCCCGGCAAGCTGCACGAACGCGTGAGCGTGATCCTGGGCTCGAAAAACGAAGTCGACCGGGTGACCTCTTACCACCTGGAGGGCTGACCGAACCCCCTCTGCCAGCCCGGCTATAATGCAGGGCTTCGCCGGTGTAGCTCAGTTGGTAGAGCAGCTCATTCGTAATGAGAAGGTCGGGTGTTCGATTCATCTCTCCGGCACCAACAGTCACAAGGAAAGCCCGCTATCTAAACGATAGCGGGCTTTTTCTTTTTGCCTTTGTGTAGCCACTGTGTAGCCAGCAGGCAGGGTTTTTCGCCGTGTGTGCGTACTGCGCGTGCGTCCTATTTGACCCGACCGAAGGCGACCCCGATACTGAGGTGCATGCACAAGCCCCCCACCTCCACCGAAACGCTGCCGCCAGCGCTGAATTCCGCATTGCTCGATGCCGAGTCGAAGGAACCACCAATGTTGTGCTGGACGCAGTTGCTCCGTGGACCGACCCCCGAGGGGAACTGGCGGGCTCAACTCCCCCCCTTGCCCGACGACTTTTCGCCAGAAGATTTGTTTTCTCAGGGTTGAGGGTTTCAGACCACGCTGTGATGGGCCTTTGCTGTCTTTTGCTGACATTGACGCGCGTTATAGGCTTGGTGGCTAGCCGCAGACATCAAGCTTTCTCAGGTGCGCATCATTGCCAGTGCCCGAGCGCGCCCGCAACGCCTTGTACAACTGCGCCGGTCCAAGAAGCGTGTTCTTCAACCCCTCGCGCACGCGCTCCGACCCTAACGCCTGCGTGCTCAGGACTTGGTGGGCTTCGAGGGCATCCATGATGGCGTGCAGCAGCGCGTTCTTGAGGTCTGGCGAGTTGGCAAACTATTCCTTTCTGTTTCTCGCGGCCAGCTGCGCCAGTCTCTCATTCTCAAGCAGCTTGCCCTTGAGCACGCCATTCACATAGACCAGTTGGTCATCGTCGCTCAGCCCGCCCTCGGACAGCCCGTTCACATGCGGCACGAGAACGCCCCTCTCATCTTGCTTCCGCGGGAGAGTCGCCAATAGTTGCGCAAGGTAGGGGGTCAGAGGGATGGTGCGGGTGTCCTCCACCTTGTCGGCGATGGTGAGCTTGCGCCACTGAAAGTCCACGTTCCCCCACGTCAGGGAGGCTAGCTCTTCGCGGCGGGCGCCTGTCAGGAGCAACGCTCGCAGATACACAGACGCAGTGCGATTGTTCAGTTGTTCCACGCCAGACCACCAACCGGACACCTGAGCAGCCTCAAGCGCATCAGTGCGGCGTGTGCTGCTCGGCAGGCTTTCGACGATGGCTGGGGCTCTGCCTGCCTCACGGTCGGTTAACTCTCTGTACTCCGGGCGAGCGGCGCACCAACGCAGGAACCCCCGGAACATCATGAGCGCACGCGCAGCTTGATGCTTGCCTACCAGGGCCTCGCGGTCGTACCAAATTTTTAGACTGTCTTCGTTCACACCGGCCAGCCGGTCCTGGCCGCCCGGCCCGTAGCGCTCAGGAAAACTGTCGATTTCCGGCCACCATGATCGTCGTCAGTGCACCCTCCACTTCAAGGCAACTCCCATGAAATACCTCGGTCTGGCTTACTTCACCCCGGAACGATTCGCCGCGATGGCTCCGAATGACGTGCAGACACTGGTCGGCCAATGCCCGGCGCTGGACGAGAAGATGCGTGCCACGGGCAAGGTGCTGGTGTCCGCGTCACTGGGCGACCTGGACACCTGGAAAACACTTCGCCCGAGCAACGGCAGAACGCTGGTCAGTGACGGCCCGTACACCGAATCGAAGGAAGTGGTCGGCGGCCTGTTCATCATCGAAGCGGAGAACCACGACGAGGCGCTGCAGATCGCCTCGATGCACCCGGCCGCCAGCTTGGGTGAAGAAGGTGGATGGGCGGTCGAGCTCATTCCCCTGGACTTTTTCCTGGCCCGATAAGGGTTCGGTACCGCCCATGCAGCGCGGATGCCCGCCCGCCTGAAGGCTCAGATACGCTGCGTCTTCAGCGCGCCCGTCTGGTTGAACCTTGCGGGCGAGAACGGCTCCACGGCCACGCGCGGCGCTTCACCGGTCATCATGGCCGCCAGCAGTTCGCCCGTGATCGGGCCCAGCGTGAACCCCTGGTGGCCGTGCCCGAAGGCGCACCAGAGGCGGTCCACGGCAGGCACGGGCCCGAACACGGGCTTCATGTCGGGCAGGCACGGGCGCGTGCCCATCCAGGGTTCGGCCTCCACCGGTTCGCCCAGGGGAAAGGCCTGTCGCGCCACGCGCTCGGCGGCGGCCACCTGGCCCGGTGTGCGCGGTGCCTGGGGCCAGGCCAGTTCGGCGCCCGTGGTCAGGCGCAGGCCGTCTTTCATGGGTGCGACGACGAAGCCATGGTCGCCGTCGATCACCGTGCTGTGCAACGGCCTGCCTGGCAGCGGCACGTAGTGCCGGTGGTAGCCGCGCTTCGGAATCAGTGGCACGGTGTAACCAAAGCGCCGGGTGAGTTCCAGCGTCCAGGGACCGAGCGCCACGACCACCCGGTCGGCGCGCAAGGACGGCCCCTGGGCGGTGTCGACCTGCCAGCCGCCGTCGTCGGTGCGGCGCAGCGTCATGGCATCGCCCAGATGCACGGTGCCGCCGCGTTCGTTGAAAAGGCGGGCATAGGCTTGCACAAGATCGCCCGGGCTGCGGATGGCGACCGGATCGGTCCAGCGCACGGCACCGGCGAAGCGGCCTTCCAGGCCAGGCTCTTCGCGCGCCACATCGTCACCCGAAAGCTTGACGTGCTGCACGCCAGCCCGTGCACGCTGGTCGGCATTGCGAAAGCAGTCGCGCAGTTCGCTCGCGGATCGGAACAGCGTGAGGTAACCCTGCCCCGCCACGAGGCTCTCGGCCCGGGCCGCCTGCATGAGGTCGGCGTGCGTTTCGAGCGAATGCGCGATAAGGGTTTCATATTCGCGCGAGACGGAGCGGTAACGCGAGCCGCCCGAGTTCAGAAAGTAACTCCAGAGCGGCCCGATGAGCCGCAACACCGCGCCCGCGTGGTAGCGCACATCGATGCGCTGGTTGCCCAGTGCAGAGAGCAGAAAACCCAGGCCGCGCGGCAAGGGATAGGGTTCGATCGCTTCGCGCTGGATGATGCCGGCGTTGCCGTAAGAGGTTTCCAGGCCGGGTGCGCGGCGATCCAGCAGCGCCACCGAGCGGCCTCGGGACTGCAGATGCAATGCGCACGAGACGCCCACCATGCCGGCGCCGAGAACAAGGGTGTCGTACTTCATGAAGAGATTCACTGTAGCCGAAGCCGTCGAACACTTCGCCAAGGACATCAGATTGCTACGAATTTGATGGCATCGCGATGACAGTCGCAGCCGCGCGTGGGGTCATGTGTTGTATGTTGGGGCAAACCCGCTTGTGACGGCCGAATGTCATAGAGCCGTCTCTGCCACTCGATGAAATACGCAGGACTTCCCGCATGGTGTGGGGAGCAAGGGGATCTCCACGGATCCCGTGTACTTTCATCGGAGCAACACATGAAGAAGAGCCTCATCGCTCTGGCCGTTCTGGCTACCACCGGCGCCGCGATGGCCCAGTCCAACGTCACCCTGTATGGCCGCATCGACACGTCCGTCGGTTCCAACAAGGTCAACGGCGTGAGCACCACGCAGATGTTCAGCGGCAACCTGACCTCGACCCGTTGGGGCCTGCGCGGCAGCGAAGACCTGGGTGGCGGCCTCAAGGCGATCTTCGGCCTGGAGCAAGGCTTTGACAGCAGTGCCGGCACGCAAGCCGCTGGCAGCGCATTCGACCGCATGTCCATCGTCGGTCTCAGCGGCGGCTTCGGTACCCTCAAGCTCGGCCGCCACGACACCTCGTTCGACGACATCCGCGACCTGAGCGTCAGCAGCAACCTGTGGGATTCGGAGTTCTCCGCGACCAAGATCGCCTACACCGCCGGCGTGGCCGACTACGCCAGCCGCGCCAGCAACCAGATCCGCTATGAGTCGCCCTCTTTCGGCGGATTCAGCCTGGGCGCCAGCTATGGCCTGGACGAAGACGCCACCGTGAAGGCCGACACCACCGCCTTCAACCTGCGTTACCGCGCCGGCAACCTGGATGTGGGCTTCGGCTACCAGGACCAGAAGGCCAACAACCGCAAGTACTCCACCATCGGTGGCGCCTACAACTTTGGCGTGGCCCGCCTTTCCGCCGGTTTCAACCGCGCCGAGATCCGCAACGGCAACGAAGCCGACGGTTTTGCCATCGGCGTGAACGTGCCCGTGGGCAATCTGGACTTCTCGGTGGGCTACGCCTACAGCAAGGCCGAGACCACCGCCGGCGCCACGGCCGCCAAGGGCACGGCCCTGTCGGCAGGCGTGACCTACGCGATGTCCAAGCGCACCCGGCTGTACGGCGCGTTCCTGGACGGCGAAGTGGAGAACGGCGCTGGCGTGAAGACGCTGGACCGTCGCATGTACTCCATCGGCGTGCGCCACGACTTCTGATCGCGCGCATCCCCCTGACTTAGTTACTTCCTTACCTTCTCCAAGGTTTCATGCCTCTCACCCGGCAACGGGCGGGAGGCTTTTTGCGTTGTCACCGCGCCTCAACGAGAGAGACTACACCGACCAGAGGCAACGAGGGTCCGGCTTCGCCGGCCCAAGGTGCCCTCCCTCCTCCAAGCGCCAAAGGCGCGCCAGAGAGGGAGGAAGCCGCGTCAGCGGCGCAGGGGGGTGATCACAGCATCATGCCGGGGTTGCCGTCCATGCCGACGATGCGCGGGCTGTTGATCTTCACACCCTTGATGACCTTCTTCTCGCGCAGGTAACCCGAAACCACATCCCAGATCGGTTCGCCCTTCGCGCCTTCCTGCACAGACGCCCAGCCCGCCACCTTGTAGGTCTTGCCGGCTTCGATCGGCTTGCCCTTGAGCGTCATGTTGTTGATGCGCTGTCCCATGGCTGCCTTGGGCGAGACGGTGTACTGCATGCCGCCCACGCGCACCATGTCGCCGCCCTGCTGGTAGTACGGATCGGGGTTGAAGATGTTGTCCGCGACGTCTTCCAGGATGGTCTTGATCTGCTCACCGCTGAATTCGTTGAGCGTGGTGGCCGGGTAGGTCATGGCCATCTGGTCCATCATGCGTTCGTAGGTGATGGTGTCGCCCGGGAGAAGCGACGTGCCCCAGCGCACGCCGGGCGAGAACGCGATGTCGGCGCCCTTGTTCTGCATCAGCGCGTCGCAGATGAGCTGGTCCCATGAACCATTGAAGTTGCCACGCCGGTACAGCAGCTCCTCGGTGACGGCGAGTTTCTCGTCCAGCTTGTCCTTGTAAGGCGCGCGCACCTTGTCGATGTGGGCCTGCATGGCCACGTCGGGGGTGATCAGGTTGGAGAAGATCGGCAGCAGCTTGTAGCGGAAGTCCTGCACCTTGCCGCCGCGCACGTCGAAATCGAGCACGCCCAGGAACTTGCTGTTGGAGCCGGCGTTGGTCACCAGCGTCTGGCCGCCGCCGTTCTTCACGATGGTGGGCGCGGGCATGCCGTCGTGCGTATGGCCGCCCAGAATGGCGTCGATGCCACGCACGCGCGAGGCCATCTTGATGTCCACGTCCATGCCATTGTGGGAAAGAACGACGACGACCTGCGCACCCTTGCCGCGGGCCTCGTCCACCATCTTCTGCATGTGCTCGTCCTGGATGCCGAAGGTCCAGTCGGGCACCATGTAGCGCGGGTTGGCGATGGGGGTGTACGGGAACGCCTGGCCAATCACCGCGACCTGTACGCCGTTCATCTCGCGCATCGCGTAGGGCTTGAACACGAGGTCTTCAAAGTCGGTGGTCTTGACGTTCTGCGCCAGGAATTCGACCTGGTCCTTGAAGTCTTTCTCGACGATCTCCTGCACGCGCTTCGCACCGAAGGTGAATTCCCAGTGCGGCGTCATCATGTTCACGCCCAGCAGCTTGCAGGCGTCGACCATGTCCTGCCCGTTCGTCCACAGCGAGGTGGCCGAGCCTTGCCAAGTGTCGCCACCATCGAGCAGCAACGCGTGCGGCCGGCTGGCCTTGAGCTGCTTCACCAGCGTGGCCATGTGCGCGAAGCCACCGACCTTGCCGTAGGTCTTCGCGGCCTGGCTGAAGTTCAGGTACGAGAACGCGTGCGCGCTGGCCGTGCCGGGCTTGATATTGAAGTGCTTCAGCAGCTTCTCACCCACGATGTGCGGCGGCTTGCCCAGGGCATCGGCAACACCCAGGTTGACGTTGGGCTCGCGGAAGTAGATCGGCTGCAACTGGGCATGGCAGTCGGTGAAGTGCAGGAAGCTGACGTTGCCGAAGGTGGGCACGTCGTACAGCTTTTCGCCGGCACCGGGCGCGGCCGCCAGCACATCGCGGTGGTTCAGGGCCATGCCGGTGGCACTGGCCATGGCAAGCACCTGCATGAATTCACGGCGACTGAAGCTCATCGGGGTCCTTGGTAGATAACTGTTTGCTGATATTTGAGCGAAATTTTTTTGACGCTGCCCCGGCTTCTGAGCAGCCGGGGCAGCTCGCTCACTTGTTCACCGGTGAAGCGGGGTCCAGCAACAGGGCCATCACGTCCTTGAGCTGCTTCTCGTTGAGGATGGCCATGTGGCCCACGCGCGGCATCTGCGAACAGGCGTTGTAGGCCCGCGAGTTCCAGAGCTTGCCCCAGGTGTATTCGACGATCGCCTTGCCAGCGGCGCTGTTGGGGTCGGTCACACCGCGCAACTTGCCGTAGTTGTAGAGGCTCGGCCCCAGCGTACCGAAGGAGATTTCTTCCTTGCTGATCTGGTGGCAGTTGTAGCAGTTGCCGCCGTTGGGCGTGCTGGCGGTGTCGGTCCAGGTCAGGCCCCGGCCGCTCTGCGCGATGGCTTCACCGGCCTTCCAGTCGCCCAGGAATTTGCCGTCGCTGGGCCACTTCACGGTCTTCATGTTGGCCGCTTCGATGGCCTTGGCCACCGCCGGGTCGATCGGCTTGCCCGCCACGTCGGCGGCCGCGCATTCGCGGTTGGCGTCGTCCTGCGTGAGGCGATCGAGCTTGGCGATGCCGCGTTCCTGGAACGAGTTCTTGAGGATGTCGGCGGTGGCCTTATCGTAATCGGCGCTGGAAGGCGACGAGGTGCAGCCCGACAGCACAATGGCCGCCAAGGGCAGCACAGCGTATGCAAAGGTCTTCTTCATGTTCGTTGTCTCCGGTTCAGCGCTTGATGGCAGGCACGATGGACTCGGCGCTCTTGGCGTTCACGCCCATGTAGACACCGAGTGCAATGGTCGCGTCGCTGCCGAACTTGGGTTCAGGGAAGCGCTGCTGGCGGAAACAGTCGTTCAGGCGCAACTGCATGCCCCACATCTGGGAGTTGGACACGCGGTAGGCCGGCCAGGCGGCAAAACCGATGCCGTCGCCCGGGTTCTTGGTGAGGTTGGGCAGGTCCTGCAGGCGAATGCGCTTGTCACTTTCACCGTGGCAGGAAGCACAGGAGAAGTCGTGCGTGCCGCCGCGCGTGAAGAACATGCGTTTGCCGACCTCGTACATCAGCTTTTCCTGCGCGTGCGATTGCGGCAGGTTGAAGCGCATGCCTTTGGAGGCGGTTGCCACATAGGTAGCAAGCGCGGTCACGTTGGCCATCTCGCCCCGGCCAAACGGTGTCTTGGCGATCTCGGCACCGTTGAAGCCCTGCAGGGTCTCCATGCAGGTGATCAGGCGGGTCTCCAGGTCCTGCACGCGGCCAGTGTCCTTGAAGAAACGCGGCAACTCGACGAAAGCGCCCTTGATGACACCTGGACCTTTGCCCAGATCGCACTGCTCAAGGGAAACGTTCTTCGGTCCCCGTTTCTGTTTCCAGAGTTCCTCGCCCTTCATCTCGAACAGTTCGGCCGGGTTGCCGTCCTGCAGCATCTCGCGGTATTTCGCGATACCTTCGGCGGTCGCGTCCTGGGCCTGCACGGCGCCTGCGGCCATCAGGCCACCGAGCACCAGCGCGGCGGGAACAAGCTGGAATTTCATGGGGTGTCTCCTCGTGTAGTTATCGAAAAAGCGGTGGAGCGAAATCTCCAGAGTCACCGCGGAACCGGCTTCGCCGGGCCGCTGGTGACGCCCCCTGGAG
This sequence comes from Hydrogenophaga laconesensis, assembly GCF_031457235.1. Lineage (NCBI taxonomy): Bacteria > Pseudomonadati > Pseudomonadota > Betaproteobacteria > Burkholderiales > Comamonadaceae > Hydrogenophaga > Hydrogenophaga laconesensis. The sequence goes on along the minus strand of NZ_JAVDWE010000003.1, from coordinate 142,482 downwards.
GGGGTCGCGCGAAACGCGGCGGGGGTGATCCCAGTTACGCGATGCTTGCTTCGTCGGTGCGCGAGTCGCCCTTGCTGTCGGTCCACTTCACGGTGACCTTGTCGCCCTTGGCGGCACCCTTGAATTTGAAGGACAGGAAGGGGTTCTGCGCCACCGAGCCGGTGAACAGCGAGCTCAGCACGACCTTGCCGTTGTGCGTGGCTTCCACTTCCTTGATGAAGTGGGCGGGAATGAGGGCGCCCGCAGCATCGCGGCGCGTGCCCGGCTCCATGACGTGGGACATGAGAATGCGAACGGTGGTTTCGTCACCGGCGAGTGCGGCGCGGATGCGCATCGGATCGGCCATGATGGACTCCTGAAATTCTGTGAATGGGTGCGATGGAGACGTGGGTGCGGGCGATCAGCCGCCGCAACCACCCAGCGTGACCTTGGTTTCCTTGGTGGCGGAGTACAGCTTGCCGTCGGCCTTGACGACCGCGATCACGTTGCTGCTCTGGCCCATCTTCAGGCGGGTCTGCACGTCGGGTGCGGTACCAGCCGGGATGATGAAGCCGGCCGACAGCGGCATCGGGTTCTTCTCGACGATGAGGTAGATCTCGGTCGTGTTGGGCAGCTTGCTCGAAGCACCGATCGGCACCACCGCGCCGTTCTCGGCGATGTCGGGGGCGACCACAGTGACCTGGTCGCTATTGGCGGGCGTGCCACCGATGGCCTTGAGGGCATCGGGCAGCGTCTTCACTTCAAAGCCGGCGCGGTCCACGGCAGCCTGGGCCTGGCTCTGGGTGATGAGGCCCAGCGACACCAGCGAGGCGAACGCCCCCGTGGTCTTGAGGGCGACTCGGCGTGAGTTGTTCATGTTGAGCTCCTGGTGAGAATAAAAACGGGGCGAAGTTTACTGGTCTGGTGCGCCGGCGAGGATCCATCCGGCCAGCAGTTTGAGCTCATCGTCCTTCAGATTCGGCTGTGGGGGCATTGGCACCGGGCCATACAGACCGGAACCACCCGACTTGATGCGCGCTGCCACGGCTTCCAGCGCACCGGCCTGGCCCTTGTGCTTCGCGGCCACATCCTTGTAGGACGGTCCGACCATCTTCTTGTCCACCGCATGGCAGGCCAGGCACGCGTTCTTGGAAGCCAGGGCCTTGGCGGCGGCGGCATCCTGGGCATGGGCATTGGCGCTCAGGAAGGCGCCAGCTGCTGCCAAGCACAGCAGGATTGGTTTCATGGACATAGCGTACGGTCTCCTTGTCGTGGGGGAAATGGGGTTTACGAGTAAATGCAAATATTTATAGGGCCTGATTCAACTACTTCGCACCGTCGGCGATCCACTTCGCAATGGCGCGCGCATCGGCTTCGCTCAGCTGGGGTTGCGGCGGCATGGGCACCGCGCCGAACACCCCTGAACCACCGCTCTGGATCCGGCCGGCCAGGTAGGCCTCCAGATCGGCCCGCCCCTTGTGCTTGGCGAGGATCTCGGCGAAACCGGGGCCGACGATCTTGTTGGTCATGCCATGGCAGGCGGTGCAGCTGTTGGCGGTCAGCAGGGACTTGGTGTCTTTCACAGCCGGTGCGGCGGACGCCACCACCACAGGCGCGGGCGGCGGCGTGCTGCCCACCGGCCCCTTGGGCGGCGGTTTGGTGGTGTCGGCGCCGCGCACCGGGCCGATGACGCGGTTCTGCTCCTGGATGTTGCCGTGCGCATCGCGCGCAAAGTCGGGCAGCGATGAACGGATGGTGGTCTCGACCGGGCAGTCCTTCATGCAGGCGACGTTCTTCACGTCGCCCTTGCCCTCGAGCTTCCAGAGCGGCTCGTGGAACACCATACCGTTGCGGTTGGGCATGCGCTTTTGTACCTCGGCGATGTTCTGGTCGCTCAACGTGAACTCGGCCGGCACCACCTCGGCCAGGCTGAGGATGTATGCGGTCACCGCGTACACCTCGTCGGTCTTGAGCGTCTTCGGCGCGTTCCACGGCATGGCGCGGTTGATGTAGTCCCACAGCGTCGAGAGCGTGGCCACTTTCATCATGGTGGTCTTCTGCGGGAAGCTGCTGCCCGGCTCCAGATTCTTCACGCGGCCGCGCTCGATGTCGGCCTTGGTGGTACCACCCACGATGGGCGTGAATACTTCGTTCGATTCCCCGAAACTGCCATGGCACGAGGCGCACTGCGCCTCCCACACCTGCTCTCCCTGAGCCACCGTGCCGGCGCCCTTGGGCAAGCCTTTGAAGTCGGGACGCACGTCGATGTCCCAGGCTTTCACTTCGGCCTTGGTGGCATCGCGCCCAACGTCGTGCCAGGGCTTGCCCTGGGCCATCACGGCGGTGGCGGTGAATGAAGCCAGCAGCAGGATGGTGCTGCGCAAGATCAAGTTCATCAAAACACCTGCACGTTGGAGACTTCGCCGTTCTCGGCCACCTTCCACGACTGGATCGCGTTCTGGTGGTAGATCGAACGCGTGCCGCGCACGGCGCGCAGCTGGTTGATCCTGGGCTGCACATAGCCTGTGCTGTCGATCGCACGGCTCTGCAGGATGGCTGGCTTGCCGTCCCACACCCAGTCGATGTTGAAGCGCGTGAGCGCCTTGGGCAACACCGGGCCTTCGAGCCGCGCGGTGCGCCAGTTGCGCCCCCCATCCACACTCACATCCACGCGTTTGACCGTGCCCCGGCCGGACCAGGCCAGGCCCGTGACGTTGTAGTAGCCCTTGTCCAGCAGCGTCTGGCTGCCCGACGGGGTGGTGATCACGCTCTTGCATTCCTGGATGCCGGTGTACTGGCGGTGCGTGCCGTCGGGCATGTGGTCGATGTAGTGGACCGCCTCGTCCTTGGTCGCCCACTTCTGATCGCCCACCTCAAGGCGACGCAGGTATTTCACCCAGCTCACACCCTGGATGCCGGGCACCACCAGGCGCAGCGGGTAGCCGTTCTCCGGGCGCAGCATCTCGCCGTTCATGGCCCAGGCCACGATGCAGTCGTCCATGGCGCGGTCCATGTCGATGGTGCGGGTCATGGACGACCCGTCTGCCCCTTCAGCCAGCACGTACCTGCCGTTCTTCTTGTCGTAGCCGCACATCTCCAGCAGGGTGGAAAGCAGCACGCCGGTGAATTCGCAGCAACTCACCATGCCGTGCGTGTACTGGACCGAAGGCAGCGCCACGTTGCCCCACTCGGGCGCTGAGTTGGCGCCACATTCGATGAAGTGGATGCGCGAGACACTGGGCAGGCGCATCAGATCGTCCATGGTGAACACGCGCTCGCGCTTGACGAGGCCGTTCACCATCAGCCGGTGCTTCGAAGGGTCGATGTCCCACCAGCCCTGGTGGTGGCGCTCGAAATGCAGGCCACTGGGCGTGATGATTCCGAACAACCCCTGCAACGGCGTGAAGCTGACCGACGCCTGCGGCACCCGGGTGAGCCCCGGGCTCTGGCGGCGCTGCAGGTTGCCCTCCCACTTGCTGGGCAGGCCATAGCCCAGCGTGGCCACGGGCTGACCCAACCCGGTGGAGTGCGCCGGCAACTTCAGGATGGCTTCCTCGCCTTCGGCCGCCACGGCACGGGTGGCAGCGGTTGCACCGGCGACGGCACCCGCGCCCATCGCAAGCGCTTTGCCCATGAAACTGCGCCGGGCCTTGCGGGCCTGCTCCAGCTTGTCGGCGCTCAGGTGGTTTTCGGGGGCTGGCAGAACGCGCCCGATGACGTCGCTCAGGTCTTTGGACACAGCATTTTTCCTTGTGTGGCGAGAGACGCCTTGATTTGGAGTGGGACTATATGAGTGATTGCTGATATTCGGATTGGTGTTAACCCGTACCCCAACCACCCGAATAGGGTTTCCACGCTAGGCGTCTTCCGTCCGCCCGCTAGCATGAAGCATCGAAATATGCGTACTTACGAATAATTAACGACAGCTAAGGTCATCTGCTACAGTTTTGGATGCAATTACGTTTCGACACCACTGGAGACCCACGATGATGAAACCGATGAAATGGCTCGCTGCGGGCGTGCTCGGCGCTGCCGCCATGGGCGCGCAGGCCCAGGTCAATCAGATCAAGGTGTGGGCTGCCGCCTGCGCCAACTGCCACGGCACGGACGGCCGGGCAGAACCCGGCGCCATTTCGCTGGCCGGCCAGAGCAAGGACGACCTGCTGCAGAAGCTGCTGGATTTCAAGGCCGGCAAGCGGCCCGCGACCATCATGCACCAGCTCGCCAAGGGCTATTCCGACGAGCAGCTGGCTGACATCGCCGGCTACTTCGCCGCCCAGAAGAAATAACAGGAGCCCACGCCATGCAACGTCGTCAATTCGTTCAAACGCTGGGTGCGGGTTCTGCGGTCGCCAGCCTGGGTCTCATGGGCGGCTGTGCCACCACGGGCAGCGGCGCCAAGGTCGTCGTCGTGGGTGGCGGCTATGGTGGCGCCACCGCCGCCAAGTACGTGCGGCTGTTTTCTGACCATGGCATCGATGTGACCCTGGTCGAACCCAACACGGCCTTCGTGTCCTGCCCGATCTCCAACCTGGTGCTCGGCGGCCACAAGACCATGGCCGACATCACCACGCCGTACGACAACCTGAGCAAGCGCCACGGCATCAAGGTGGTGCGCGACATGGTCGCCAGCATCGACCCGACCAGGCGCACGGTAAAGCTGGCCAGCGGCGGTGAACTGCCGTACGACCGCCTGATCCTCTCGCCCGGCATCGACTTCATGTGGGACACCCTGCCCGGCATGGCGAAGCCCGGCGCGGCCGACAAGGTGCTACACGCCTGGAAGGCCGGACCGCAGACCGTGGCCCTGCGCCGCCAGCTCGAAGCCCTGCCCGATGGCGGCGTGTACGCGCTCTCGATCCCGCTGGCACCGTACCGCTGCCCGCCCGGCCCCTACGAGCGCGCCTGCATGGTGGCCAGCTACTTCAAGAAGGCCAAGCCGAAGAGCAAGGTCGTGATCTTCGACGCCAACGACGACATCACCTCCAAGAAGGGCCTGTTCATGAAGGCCTGGGACGAACATTACAAGGGCATCATCGAATACCGGCCCAAGCACAAGGTGGTGGATGTGGACGCCGCCACCAACACCCTGAAGTTCGAGTTCAACGACGACTTCAAGGCGGGCGTCGCCAACGTGATCCCGACGCAGCGTGCCGGCGAGATCGCCGTGAAGACCGGCCTGGCCACCGCGAACGCGCGCTGGTGCGAGGTGGACTTCCTCACCTTCGAGTCGAAGGCGGCGAAGAACATCCACGTGCTGGGCGATGCGATCCAGATCGCACCCGGCATGCCCAAGTCCGGCCACATGGCCAACCAGCACGGCAAGACCTGCGCGGCCGCCGTCGTCTCGCTGCTGCAGGGCAAGGAACCGCCTGCGCTGCCGATCTACGCCAACACCTGCTACAGCTTCGTCACCGCCACCGACGTGGTGCACGTGGCCAGCGTGCACCGCTACGACGCCGCGCAGAAGACCATGCTCACGGTACCCGGCTCGGGCGGCCTGTCGAGCGCGGCGAGCGAACTCGAAGGCGCCTATGCGATGGCCTGGGCGCGCAACATCTGGGCCGACTCGCTGGCCTGAAACCCGCCCTCTCACGCAAAGCCCTGTTCGCAGGGCTTTTTCTTTGTCCCCCTGTCAGCCAACCACCGGAAAACACCTCCATGAAACGTCGGTCTTTTGCGTCCCTGGCCCTGCTGCCCATCCTCACCGCCCATGCCCAGCCTGCCGAGCGCGTCGGCGTGCTGTTCCTGCACGGCAAGAACCCGGGCGGCCCGGCCAGCCCGCAGTACGCGCCGGTGAAGGCCGCGATGGAGAAGCAGGGCTGGCTGGTGTCTCTGCCGGACATGCCCTGGTCGCGCAACCGCTATCTGCAGGGCGACTGGAACGGCGCCATGGCCGAGGTCGCCCAGCATGTGAAAGCACTGCAGGACCAGGGTGCGACTCGCATCGTGCTCATGGGCCACAGCATGGGCGTGCCCGCTGCCATGAGCCACGCGGCACGCGGCGGCACGGCGCACGCGCTGGTGCTGCTGGCGCCGGGCCACGTGCCGCAGGGCTACTTCACCGCGCCGCAGCTGGCACCGGTGCGCGAGAGCATCGAAGCCGCGCGCACCCTGGTGGCCGCGGGCAAAGGCGACGAGAGCCAGCGCTTCATGGACATCAACCAGGGCCGGCAGCAACCCGTCATCACCACCGCGAAGAACTTCCTTTCGTACTTCGACCCCGAGTCCGACGCGGACATGGGAGTGACCGCGCCGAAACTGCCCGCCAGCCTGCCGGTGCTCACCGCGATCGGCCAGGGTGATCCGTTGTTCGCCCGCGTGCGCAGCTATTACGTCGACAAGCTGCCCGGGAACCCAAAAACGAAGCTGCTGGAAGTGACGGGCGGCCACCTGGAGACGCCACAAGTCGCGTTGGAGCAGGTCATGGCCTGGATACCGCAGGCGCTCGCAGCCTGAGCCGTATACTTCGTCCCGCGCCTTCAAGGCGCATCCGCTAGGGGTGTTGCACCGGGGTTCCGATTCCGGTCGCGACTGAGAGAGTCCCTTTGAACCTGACTGAGGTAATCCTCGCGCAGGGAAGCAGGCCGGAGATCCCACACCCCGTCGCCACGCGCCGGAACACAGGCCGGCCCAGCCCACCTGCTTCAACATCTGCTTGGAGCAATCGATGTCCATCGACCATTCCCCGGCCAACCAGGCCCTCACTCCGGTGCCGCAGGGCAACCGGGTCTTCCACTTCCACGAACACGCCGCGCTCTGGTTCAGCCTGGGCACCGGTCTGCTGGTCATGCAGATCGGCGCTTACCTGGTGCCGGCGGTGGGCACGCGCGACGCGGTCATCGCCATCCTGCTGGGTTCCGTCGTGGGTGCCGCCCTGCTCGCCTGGACGGCACGCCTGGGCTGCCAGACCGGCCTGTCCAGCGCGGGCCTGATGCACGCCACCTACGGCAGCGCATTCGCCCGTCTGCCGGTGCTGCTCAACATCGCGCAACTGCTGGGCTGGACCACGTTCGAACTCGTGATCATGCAGGAGGGCACGGTGGCCATTGCCACTCAGACGCTCGGCATCGAAGTGGATGGGTTCACCGGCAAGCTGCTGGCCACGCTGCTGTGGGGCGCGGTGCTCACCGCGCTGATGGCGGGCTCCATGCTCACGCTGGTGCGCCGCTTCGTGAGCCGCTTCGCGCTGCCGCTGGTGATCGCCTCGCTGGCCTGGCTCACCTGGCAATTCGGCACGCGCCTGGTGGCACAGGGCTTCGATGGGTTCTGGAACCGCCCGGGCACCGGCGGCATGGGCATGTTCTCGGCCATGGATCTGGTGATCGCCATGCCGGTGTCGTGGCTGCCGCTGGTGGCCGACTACGCGCGCCACGGCAAGCGCAGCGCCACCACCTTCGGCGGCACCTGGCTGGGATATGCGCTGGCCAACATCTGGTGCTATGCGCTGGGCGTGCTGGTGGTGAGCACCGTGGAGCCGGGCACCAACCTCGTGGGTGCGTTGCTGCTCGCACAAGGTGGCCTGATCGCGCTCGGCCTGATCCTGCTCGACGAAATGGACAACGCCTACGGCGACGCGCACTCGGGCGCGGTGTCGGTGCACAGCCTGCGCCCGCGCTGGAGCATCCGCGCGGCCGGCCTGGGTTTCGCCGTGGTCTGCACCGCGCTCGCGCTGGTGCTGCCGATCCACACGCTGGAGCCGTTCCTGCTGCTGTTGAGTTCGGTGTTCGTGCCGCTGTATGGCGTGATCCTGGGTCGACTGGGCAGCGGCACCGTTGTACCCAGCCTCACCGCGCGCGCGGTGGACTGGAGTGCCGCGGCGCTGTGGCTGGCCGGCATCGCGACCTACCACCTGCTCAAGCAGTACGCGCCCGATCTCGGTTCGGCGCTGCCCACCCTGGCCCTGACCTTCGTGCTGGCCGCCCTCACGCGGCCGCGCAATGCAGGCGGCCTTTCCGCGGCCCGGGCCTGAACATGCTCACGCCAGGCCGCCTCTCACCCGCGCGCGCGTTTGTGCTGCGGGAGCGGCGCGTGGCCATGGTTGAGCGGGCCGTGGCCGGCGCCCGTGTACACGTCGGCGCCCTGTTCGATGGCCTGCAGGATATAGCTGCGCGCCCTGGACACGGCCACATCCAGCGGCGCCCCGAGCGCGAGGTGGGCGGCGATGGCGGACGACAGCGTGCAGCCGGTGCCATGCGTGTTGCGGCTCGCAATGCGCGGCGACGCCAGCCGCTGCGCAGGTCCGGGGCCTGTCACCAGCAGATCGGCCACTTCGTCGCCCGGCAGGTGCCCTCCCTTGAGCAACACGGCTTGCGTGCCCAGGGCCAGCAGGTCGCGCGCAGCGGCCTCGAGCTCGTGTGTTGCGGTGATCGGCCGGCCCACCAGCAAGGCAGCCTCGTCCAGGTTGGGCGTGACCACGGCGGCGAGTGGGAACAGTTCTTCCACCAGCACCTGCACCGTTTCTGGCGCGATGAGGCGGTCACCACTGGTGGCCACCATCACGGGGTCGAGCACCACCTGCTTCACACCGTAGTGCTTCAGGGCCCAGGCCACGGTGCGCACGATGTCGGGCGCATGCAGCATGCCGATCTTCACCGCGTCCACGCCGATGTCGTCGAGCACGGCACTCAGCTGCGCCTTGAGCATGTCGGGCGGCACGCCATGGATGCCGCTCACGCCCAGTGTGTTCTGTGCCGTCAGGGCCGTGATGGCCGTCATGCCATAGCAGCCCAGCGCCGCGAAGGTCTTCAGATCGGCCTGGATGCCGGCACCACCGCCACTGTCGGAACCAGCGATGGACAGGACACGGGTGTAGCGTTGCGGTTCGTTCGTCATGGCCGGGATTCTAGAGACACCCCCCGCGCGGCTGCGCCGCTCCCCCTCTGCTGGGCGAGAGGGGCACACCCTGGGCCCGGCGGAGCCGGAGCCTTGGGTGCCCTGGAAGGGGAACTTCGCGCCTCGATTTCTCGCCGAAGGGTTCATTGAAGTGACGGTTTCCCAACAACCTTCCGCTGTGGTGCTCGGTGCCGGCCTGATGGGCCGCCTGCTCGCTTGCGCGCTGGCGCAGCGTGGCCACCGCGTCGAGGTGATCGACGCCAGTGGGCCGGAGGCCGCGCACGCCGCAGCGCGCGTGGCGGCGGCCATGCTCGCGCCGCTGGCCGAATCGGCCGTGACCGAGCTGAACGTGGTGCGGATGGGCCAGCACGCGCTCGCGCGCTGGCCGCAGCTGCTGGCCGCGCTGGAGCAGCCGGTGTTTTTCCAGCAGGCGGGCACGCTCGTGCTCTGGCACCGGCAGGACGCGGCAGAGGCCGAACGTTTCGCGGGCCAGCTTGCGCGCACCAGCGCCGCCCTGCCCGCCCTCCCCCCTGCGCAGCGCCAGGACGGCACCGCGCTCACCAGGCTGGAGCCCGCGCTGGAACACCGCTTCGCGCAAGGCCTGTACCTGCCCGGTGAGGGCCAGCTCGACAACCGGGAATTGCTGGCCGCGCTCGCGCACCAGATGCAGGTGCTGGGTGTGACCGTGCGCTGGCACACGGCGCGCACGCCGGCCGAGGTGGACCCGGGGCCCGATGCCTGGCTGTTCGACTGCCGAGGCCTGGGCGCGCAGCCGCAATGGACCTCGCTGCGCGGTGTGCGCGGCGAGGTGGCGCGCATCCATGCACCGGGCGTGAGCCTCTCACGCCCCACGCGGCTCGTGCACCCGCGCTATCCGCTCTACATCGCTCCCAAGCCCCATGGTGTGTTCGTCATCGGCGCCACGGAGATCGAGTCCGACGACCTATCGCCCGCCAGCGTGCGCTCCACGCTGGAGCTGCTGAGCGCGGCCTACACCGTGCACCCGGGCTTCGGCGAAGCGCGCATCATCGAGCTCGGTGTGCAGCTGCGCCCCACCCTGCCGGACAACCTGCCAGCGCTGCACCTCACCGGACCGCGCAGAATGGCCATCAACGGCCTGTACCGCCATGGCTTCATGATCGCGCCCGCGGTGCTGGACGCGGCGCTCGAAGTCGTGGACCAGGGCCACTCCCCACTGGCCGATGCCCTGGGGCTGGCGGTCATCCGCTGAAGAAATGGAAACTCTTGCATGAACGTGTTCATCAACCAGGAAACCCGCGAACTGCCCGAGGGCGCCACGCTGGCCGACGCACTGCAGCTGTGGCAGCCCCCCGCCGTGTTCGCCACGGCGGTCAACCTGCAGTTCGTGCCGCGTTCGGCCTACGCGCAGCACCGCCTCAACGACGGTGACCGCATCGAAATCATCGCCCCCGTGACGGGCGGCTGAGGAGACCATTGCCATGGACATGACCACCCCACTCACCCACGAAGATCCGCTGGTGCTCTACGGCGAGACCTTCCATGGCCGCCTGCTGCTGGGCACCTCGCGCTACCCTTCACCCGCCACGCTCGAGGCGGCCGTGAGGCGCTCGCAGCCCGCCATGCTCACCGCTTCGCTGCGGCGCCAGGGGGCCGCGCAGCCCGAGGCTGGCGCGGCGTTCTGGAAATTGCTGCAAGACCTCGCCGTGCCCGTGCTGCCCAACACCGCCGGCTGCCACACGGCGCAGGAAGTCATCACCACCGCGCAGATGGCGCGCGAGGTGTTCAACACACCGTGGATCAAGCTCGAGCTGATCGGCGACGACTACAGCCTGCAGCCCGACACGCTCAACCTGGTGGACTGCGCGCGCCAGCTCATCAACGACGGCTTCAAGGTGCTGCCCTATTGCACCGAGGACCTCGTGCTGTGCCAGCGCCTGGTGGACGTGGGTTGCCAGGCCGTGATGCCCTGGGCCGCGCCCATCGGTACCGGCCAGGGCCCGGTGAACCCCTACGCCATGCGCCTGCTGCGCGAACGCCTGAACGTGCCCCTCATCGTCGACGCGGGCCTGGGCCTGCCTTCGCATGCCTGCACCGTGATGGAGTGGGGTTTCGACGCCGTGCTGCTCAACACCGCCGTGGCGCTGGCGCAGTCGCCGGTGGACATGGCGGGCGCTTTCGCCGACGCGGTGCGCGCCGGCCGCTCGGCTTTCCGCTCGGGTGCGATGCAGCCACAGGCCAGCGCACAGCCCAGCACGCCCGTCATGGGCACGCCGTTCTGGCACCACCCTTGAGCCGTTCGCCGCCAGGAGGTCTGCATGACTGTCACGATCACATCCACCGAAGCGATGGCACAGGCCATCGTCGACATGCACCGCGCCACCCTCGCCCTGCCCGTGCCGCAGAATGCCATGCCGCCGGCGCCCGCGTCCGACGACCCGGTCTTCGTCGCGGCGCTGCAGGCGGCCCACACGCTCGGCTTCATTGACGCGGACGCGCTCTGCATCGCCCGCGCCTGGTCCACGCGCACCCGGCGCACCGGGCAGTTCGACGCCGTCCACTGGCCAGACGAGCCTGCCGATTTCGACATCGCGCCCTTTCCGCGCGACAACGCCTTCGCGCCCTGCCCGCAGGCGCTCGGCCTGTATGCGGTGATGCCCGACGCCGCCTGGACGATCCGCATGGCGCGCGCCGGCGTGCCCACGGTGCAGCTGCGGTTCAAGTCAGGCGACGCGCAGGCCATCCGCGCCGAAGTGAAAGCCGCCGTGGCCGGTGTGCATGACACGGGCACACGCCTGTTCATCAACGACCATTGGCGCGAGGCCATCGATGCCGGCGCCTACGGCGTGCACCTGGGTCAGGAGGACCTGGAGGCGATGGCACCCGAGCACCTGGATGCCATCCGGGCTGCCGGCCTGCGCCTGGGCCTGAGCACGCACGGCTACGCCGAGATGCTGATCGCCGACCGCCACAGCCCGAGCTACATCGCCATGGGCGCGGTATTCCCCACCACCCTCAAGCAGATGGCCACCGTGCCCCAAGGCACCGGCCGCCTGCGCGCCTACGCCGCGCTGTTGCGCGACTACCCGCGCGTGGCCATCGGCGGCGTCGATCTCGGCAACCTGCCCGAGGTGCTGAAGGCCGATGTGGGTTCGGTGGGCGTGGTGCGCGCCCTCATGACCGCCGACCCGCTGAGCGATGCCGTGGCCGAATGGACCACCGCGCTCGAACGCAAGATCGCCTGATTCAGACCGGCCTCAGGGGCACATGCGGCCCGGCGGACGGTATCACCTGGATGCGATCCTGGGCGGACACCACACCGCCGTGCAGCACCACCGCCATCACCCCGGCCTTGCGCACCAGTTCGCCATCGGCGGTGCGGCCCAGCACCGCGGCCTTCAGGCCGGGCTGAAACCGGTCGATCTGCACGCAGGGGTTGCGCAGCCCCGTGATGCGGACGCGCGCGCTGGCCCCGAGCGTCAATTCGGTGCCGGTGGACAGTTCGAGCAGGTCGATGCCCTCGGTGGTGATGTTCTCGCCCATCTCACCGGGGTGCACCGTGTGGCCGTGCGCTGCGAGTTCCGCGAACAGTTCGATGTGCAACAGATGCACCTGGCGAAGATTGGGCTGGGTCGGGTTCCGCGCCACGCGCGAGCGGTGCTGCACGGTCCTGCCGCAATGCGCGTCGCCCTCCACACCCAGTCCTTCCAGCAAGGTGATGGCATGCACCCGCCCCTTGGAAAACCCGTGCACGGGGCTGAGGTGAACGGCAGTGACGCGAGCGGTCATGGTCCGTGGATTTTTAGCACAGCTGTCGCCACAGCGGTGCCTGTCTGCCATTCCTGCCCCCCGTGGCGGCCCACCGTGTCAGACAAAGCCGCGAGCCGCATGCATCCGTGTCCTGGCGCACAGAACTCCCCCGTCGCCGGACGCACAGTGGCATGCATCAACTGCCTTCACAAGGAGCTTGCCATGACTCACTTCAGAGCACATTTCTTCCCCCGCCCGGCCCTGCTGGTCTCTGCGGTGGCACTTGCCGTTCTGGCCGGTTGTGCCACCCGCCCCGACCCGGTGCACCAGCAGCCATCGCCCACCGTGTACCAGTACCCCACGCAGCCGGCACCGGCCGTGGATTACCGCCGCCGCGCAAACGAACCGCTGTACGAGGCCCCCGTGACCTCGGTGCGCGCGGTGCTCGGCCCCGACAGTGGCCAGCGTTGCTGGATCGAGCGCGAACAGGTGGAGAGCCGCCGCAGCGTGCCAGGAGCCATCGTCGGCGGCGTGATCGGCGGTGTGCTGGGGCACCAGATCGGGGGCGGCACCGGCCGCGACATCGCCACGGTCGGCGGCGCGGTCGCCGGTGCGGCGGTGGGCTCCAATGTGGGCCGCGGCACGCAGACGCAGGATGTGCAGCGCTGCACCAACGTCGGCTCCAACACGCCCGAGTACTGGGACGTGAGCTACTCCTTCCGGGGTGTGCAGCACCACGTCCAGCTGACGTCGCCACCCGGACGGACCATCCTGGTCAACGGGAACGGCGAACCGCGCATCTGACGCGTTGAGCACCGTCGCTCATTCGCCGCCCATCGCCACGCGACGGGCGGCCCGTCGCACGTCCGGCAACCGCGTGTGCAGTACGAGCACCGGTCGCTCTCCTTGCAACCATTCGTTGGGCGAGACGAACCACCTGGCCAGCTCGGACTGGGTGAGCGCACAGCCCAGTTCCGCGCACACCATGACCACCTCCGGCCGGATGGCCGCTCGGGGCAGGTCGAACTGGAACAACGGCAGCATGTCGCCCCAGGGCGTGCTCACGGCGATGACATCGCCCGAGACGATCCAGCGCGCCACGAGGGAGATGGGCTGCAAAACGGGGGAACCGTCGTCCTGGCGGCCATGCTGACGGATCAGCTCGGCCAGATCGCTGCCACTCACCCAGCCACCCGTGTCCGCGAAAGCAGGCTCCAGGGTCGCCCAGCGCGGGGGCAGCACATCGATGCTGCCCCGTGCCGCAGGCGGCAGACGGGTCAGCGTTTCTTCTGCATGGGAATACGGGGTGTACATGGGGCCTCCGGCGTGGTCTTCGCGCGCGGCGCGCACGACGGTCACAGAGTGCCCGGGCCCATTTCAACGACGCTGGTGAAGAAACGCATTGCCTGTGCGGCGACATGCACCGCCGACAGGCAGTCACCAATCGACGAGCGGTCAGCCGCCCAGTGCCACGTAACGGTCGGCGCGCGCCGCGTGCCTCACGGCCTGGAGCGTATTCTGCATGGCGATCGCCGGCCGCTCCCCGCCCAGCCATTCATTCGGCGTCACGAACCACAGCGCGAGCTCGGCACCTTCCAGCACGCCGCCGAGCTCCGCCAGCACCATCGGCATCGCGGGGTGCACGGTGGCCCGCGGGAGATCGAACTGGAACAGGGGCAGCACATGGCCCCAGGGACTGTCGATCACGACGACCGAGCGCGACACGATCCAGCGCGCGACCATCGAAACAGGCTGCGCGGGCAGCGATTGCGCATTCAGCAGGCTGTGCTCACGGATCAGCTCGGCCAGTTCATCGCCGTTCACCAGGCCACCGGTGTCGCTGAAGGCCGATGCCGTGGTCATCCATTGGAACGGCGAGACAGCGCCCGGGCGCCACCCTTCCATCTCGCGTGTGTCGGACGTCGTGTCCCCAAGCCAGGTGGACAGGGATTCGGCAAAGGGCTGGGCAGTCAGCATCTGAAGGCTCCTTCGGGTGGTTGGCCTGCGCGGCGCGCGGGATGCCGAGAGATTGCCGCAAGGGCAACGCTGGATCTGTGCGATTTCACTCCTTGCTTTGTCAGACAACATGCCGTCTTGTCGTCCAATACGGTGCATGACCAGCCCATCACCTTCCCCCGCCGACATCGACCAGCGCCTGACCGATCTGGAGATCAAGGCCAGTTACGCCGACGACCTTCTCGACACCCTCAACGAGATGGTGGCGCGCCAGCAGGAGCAGATCGACCTGCTCCTGCGCGAGGTGAGCCGCCTGCGCCAGCGTGGTGAACCGGAGGCGGCACCCTCCGTGCGCAACCTGCGCGACGACCTGCCGCCGCACTACTGAGCGGGTGCCCGCCGGCGCTCAGCCGCCGTTGCCCACCTGCAGCGAGGCACCGGTGGCGTAGAACTGTCCGCCCGCCACGTAATGCAGGGTGCGAAGCTCGTCGGGCGCACCGTCGAAATGCCAGCGGCCCGCATGAAACACCCGATCATCTGCCCAGGCACCCACCACCTCACCGACAAACAGGTCGTAGGCGGTCTGGTTGTGCGGTTCGGGAATGAGCCGGCACACCAGCCAGGCCACACAGCCCTCGACCAGCGGCGGCTCGTGGCCCGGCGCCTGAAAGGTCTTCACGCCATGGCGCACGAGCTTGTCGGGCACATTCAAGGCGCTGTCCGTGCCCACGCCCAAGGTGAGTGCGGCCTGGGCCGCGCAGGGCACGCACAGCGCGAAGGCGGTACTGCCCTCCACCAGCACCCGCGTGCGCGTGGTTTTGTCGATCACCACCGTCACCCTGGGTGGCGAGAAGTCCAGCGCGCAGGCCCAGGCCGCCGCCATCACGTCCACCTCGCCCGCGTGACAGGACGACACGAGCACCGTGGGGCCGTGGTTGATCAAGCGGTACGCCTTGTCGAGAGGAACGGGCTGGAAGTGAGGAGCCGGGTTGGAGGTCATGCACCCGATTGTGCAAGCTCAGTCCGGTTTCAGCCGGCGGTGCACCGCCGCCTCGCGCACCAGCGCGGCGCCGAAGTCGCCCAGTTGTTCTCCGTGCACCAGCCGCTTGATCTCGGCCAGCAACGCCGGGCTGCTGCGCGCGAGCTGCCGGGCCAGTGTCCGCGCATGCGCG
This sequence comes from Hydrogenophaga laconesensis, assembly GCF_031457235.1. NCBI lineage: Bacteria > Pseudomonadati > Pseudomonadota > Betaproteobacteria > Burkholderiales > Comamonadaceae > Hydrogenophaga > Hydrogenophaga laconesensis. Next base: position 126,811 of record NZ_JAVDWE010000003.1, on the reverse strand, counting down.
GGCAGCTCCTCGTCGTCCACCACCTGCCACACCAGCCCACAGCGCTCGGCTTCGGTGGCGTCGATCTCCTGGCCCAGCATCAGCAGCCCCTTGGCCTTCTGCAGGCCCACCAGGCGCGGCAGCAGCGCCGCCACGCCGCCGGTGCCGAACAGGCCGACCTGCACCTCGGGCAACACGAACCGCGCACCGCGTGCGGCCACGGTGAGATCGCCATTGAGCGTGAGTTCGAAGCCGGCACCCACCACCCAGCCCTGCACCGCCACCACCACGGGCTGCGGGGCTTGCACCAGTGCAGCAGCCAGCGCCTGCAAGGTATCGACAAACACGGACGTGGGCGGATCGTCACGGTCCTTGCCGGCGCAGAAGGCGCGGCCTTCTCCCGAGAGCAGGATGACGCGCACCGACGGATCGGAAATCCCGGCCTGCACGGCCGCGAGCAGGTCGCAGGCCAGTTCAAGCGTGAGGGCGTTGAGGCGCTGCGGGCGGTTCAGGCGCAGTTCAAGCACGCCCGCTTCGAGGGTCTGGATCAGGGGCACGGCGTTACTGCCGCACCAGCTTGATGGGGCGGCCGTTGTCGAAACTGCCCTCCAGGGTCCTGTCGTCGACCCGCTTGAGCGTCGCCTTGCGGTCACGGCAACCCGCCACGGTGGCCGCAGCGTCCACCCGCAGGCTCAGGCCCGCATCGGGATCGCCGCTGATCGTGATCGGGAACGGCCGGCCGACACACACGTCCTTCCGGTCACGGTCACCACGCCCGTAGGTGGTCCACGTGCCGGCGTCGCCCTTGATTTCCAGCGCGCCCTCGCGGCCATCGCTGCCTTCCGTGGAGAAGCTCACACGCCAGGCGCCATCCAGCGGCGACTGGGCCCAGCATGCCCCGGCGACGACACAGGCCGCAATGGTGAACCACATCCGATGCATTGCCGTCATGGGAGCTCCGTTGAAAGGAGGCATTCTCGCCCCGCGCCGCCGGTTGCGCCAGTCACCTCGGTGCGGGGCAGCGCCGGGGCTCACGCGATCTCTCGCTCGGGCACGGGCGCAAGCATGCCAATGGCCATCCGGTTCCAGGCGTTGATCTGGGCGATGAACCAGCACAGTTCCACGATCTCCTGGTCGCTGAACTGCTCTTTCAGGCATTCGAAGTCCGCGTCGCGGCTGCCGTGGTGTTCGACCAGCCGCGTCATGGTCTCGGCCCAGTTGAGGGCGGCACGCTCGCGGGAACTGTAGAGCGCGGTCTCGCGCCAGGTCGACAGGCTGTTGATACGCTGCCAGCGCTCGTGGTGCTTGCGCAGATCGCGCACATGCATGTCCACGCAGAAAGCGCAGCCGTTGAGCTGCGAGACGCGGGTCTTCACGAGTTCGATGAGGACAGGGCCGAGCGAAGAGTTCGCGATGGACGCGCCGGTCGCGGCCATGGCCTGGTAGGCCTTGGGGGAGATGTCGGTCCAGGGGAGTCGGGGTTGGTTCATGGTTCGTCTTTCAGGGTGGTTGGGAAACACACTGTGAAGACGGTCAGGGCCTCGGGTTTGTGACAGCCAGCTCCCGGCCCAGCGCGGCAGCGATGCGCGCCAGCTTGTCGGGGTTGCGCTGCACATGCACACGCAGGATGCGCTCACCGTCGGTCACGAACGACTGGGCGGACTCGAGGCCGCCATGGATGAAGCGCAGCAACCCCCATTGCCCATTCAGCACGACAAGCTCGAAGCGCACGGCGTCGCCGAAGCGCCGGTGGGTGGCGTAGAACAGTTGCGCGATGCGCCGGTCGCCCACGATGGGCACGCCGAAGCTCGGCACCTTGCCGCCACCATCGCCGATGAGCTGCACGTCTTCGGCGAGCAAGGCCTTGAGTTCGTCGAATCGTCCGCTGGCCGCGGCGTCGGCGAAGCCGCGCAACAGGCGCAGCTGGGTCTCGCGCGGCACGATGTGGCGCGGCCGGTCGTCCTGCAGCTGGGCCTTGGCGCGGTGCACGATCTGGCGGCACGCGCTTTCGGTCTTGCCCAGGGCCTGGGCCACTTCGTCGTAGTCCGCATCGAACACCTCGCGCATCAGGAAGGCCGCGCGCGCCTCCGGCGCCAGTCGCTCGAGCATCACAAGAAACGCCACGGACACATCGTCGGCGCGCTCCAGCACCTGCTCGGGCGTCACGGGCGAATCCGACATCAGGGGTTCGGGCAGCCAGGTGCCGATATAGTGCTCGCGCTGGACCTTGGCACTGCGCAGCCGGTCGATGGCCAGGCGGGTGGTCACGGTGACCAGCCACGCCTCGCCGCTGTCCAGATCACCGTGCGAAGCCTCGTGCCAGCGCAGCCAAGCGTCCTGCACCACCTCCTCGGCCTCGGCGGACGAGCCCAGCATGCGGTACGCGATGCCCTGCAGCCGGGGGCGCAGGCGGTTGAAAGTGGTGGTGGGATCGTTCATGACCAGCCAGACGTACGGGCAATGCGTTTTGTGACAGTGTGCATCCACGGCGTCCGACGGCACCATGGGGTTTCGAACCCGGCCCTACACTGGCCCGACCACCCTATCTCCGTTGCCCCATGCCAGACACGCCCAGCATCGATCCGGCCGCGACACTGCACTTCATCGTCAACAGCCATTCTGGCAGCCAGGACGGCGACGGCACGCGCGCGTCGATCGAGGCCGCGCTGGAACGCACCGGCAGACGGGGCGAGCTGCACGACTGCACCCCGGCCGACCTGCACCGCATCACGACCGAGCTTGCCCAGCGGGCGCGCGAGACCGGGTCGGCCATCATCGCCGTGGGGGGCGACGGCACGATCAACACCGTGGCCCAGGCCGCGCATGCTGCGGGCTGCCCGCTCGGCGTGATCCCGCGTGGCACCTTCAACTACTTCGCACGCACCCACGGCATCGCCACCGAGGTGGACCACGCCCTGGCCCAGTTGCTGGCCGGCCGACCGGAACCGGTGCAGGTGGCGGCCGTGAACGAGCATCTGTTCCTGGTGAACGCCAGCCTGGGCCTCTACCCCGACCTCCTGGAAGACCGCGAGCGATGGAAGAACCGCTTCGGACGCAGCCAGTGGGTGGCGATCTGGGCCGCGTTCGCCACCCTGTTTCGCGCGCAAAGGCGGCTGCGGCTGCGCATCGGGCTCAACGGGGCCGAGCGCGAAGTGCGGACCCTCACGCTCTTCATCGGCAACAACCGCCTGCAACTCGAACAGGTGGGCGTGGTGGAAGACCACCGCCCCGATGGCGTGCGCGACACCGGCCGCGTCACCGCCGTGATGCTCAAACCCATCGGCACGCTCGCGTTGCTGGGTCTCATGCTCCGCGGTGCGCTGGGCACGCTCGGCGAGGCCGACGACATCGAGCGCTTCGAGTTCCAGCGCATGGTGGTGAAGCCACCAGCCTTCATGGGGCGGCGGCGCATGAAGCTCGCGTTCGACGGCGAGGTGGTCCGCGTCCGCCCTCCGCTGGACATTCGCGTGCTCCCCACGCCCCTTTTTCTCCTCAAGCCACCGCCCGACGACAGGGAGGAGCCGGCTTGAGTGTGATCCTGCACATCTCCGACCCGCACTTCGGCACAGAGCAGTTGCCGGTGGCGCGCGCGCTGATGCAACTGGCCGAACGCGTAGAGCCCGACCTCGTGGTGCTCTCCGGCGATATCACCCAACGCGCGCGCAGCGCCCAGTTCCGAGCGGCCCGCGGCTTCATGGACCGCTTGCCGGCACCCAGACTGGTGCTGCCGGGCAACCACGACATTCCGCTGTTCAACCTCTGGGCGCGGCTGTGGAACCCCTATGCGAGGCACCGCGCCGCCTTCGGCGACACGCTCGAACCAGCGTTCAACTCATCCGACCTGCTGGTGCTGGGCGTCAACACCACCCGGCCGGGCCGGCACAAGAACGGTGAAGTTTCTTCAGCGCAGGTGGCGCGCGTGGCCGGGCAACTTGCAAGGGCCACCCCCCAGCAGCTGCGCGTGGTGGTGGTGCACCAGCCGATCGAGGTGTTGCGCCCTCAGGACGCGCACGACCGCTTGATTGGCCACACCGCTGCGCAGGAAGCCTGGGCGGCCGCCGGTGCCGACATCGTGCTGGGCGGCCACATCCACCTGCCCTACGTCATGGCACTGCCCGCCCTGCCACGACCGATGTGGGCGGTACAGGCCGGCACAGCGGTGTCGAGCCGCGTGCGACCCGGTGCACCGAACTCGGTGAACCTTGTGCGCTGGGATGCTGCCGAAGGCAGTTGCGTGGTCGAGCAGTGGGACCATGCGGTCGCTGAACAGGCCTTCGTGCAGGTGCGCGTGACGCGCCTGCAACCCGAGCGCTGACGGCCTGTCAGCCGAACATCAGCGCCTGGTGCGCAGCCGCACCGGCCATGGCACCCGCGCCCACCGAAATCGCCACGTTGCCCGCTGCCCGCGCCGCATCTCCGCAGGCGAACACACCCGGCACGCTGGTGGCCTGCATGGCATCCGTGCGAATGAAAGCTCCCGTGGGGCCTTCGTCCATCGCGCAGCCAAGCCGGGCCGCCACCGGGCTGGCGATGTGCGTGCGCGATGCGGTGAACAGGCCGTCCATCACGAAGCGGCGCCCGTCGCGCAGTTCGACCGTGGCCGTGTCAACCAGCCGCGCCACCGCGCCGGCTTCCACGGTCACACCGCGTGCGGCCAGTGCGGCGCGCTGCGCTTCATCGGGCTCGAAAGCGTCGTTGAGGAAGAAGGTGGTCGATCCCCAGTCGGGCAGCATGAGTGCGTGGTGCATGGACAGCGCACCCACCGCCAGCACGCCGATGCGCCCGTTGCCCAGCTCGTAGCCATGGCAGTACGGGCAGTGGAAGACAGCCCGGCCCCATCGTTGCGCCAGCCCATCGATGGACGGCAGTTCGTCGACGACGCCGATGGCCAGCACCAGCTTGCGCGCACGCTCGGTGAGACCTCCATCGGTCGATACGCGAAAACCACCCTCCTCTGCCACCGCCATGTCCACCGTACCGTCCAGCCAGCGGACATTGGGATACGCGAGCAACTGGGCCTTGCCTTCGGCAGCCATCTCGTCAGGGGCACGGCCGTCCTGGCCGAGGAAACCATGGGATGCGGCAGCGAAGCGGTTGCGCCGCACACCGGCATCGATCACAAGCACCCGACGCCGGGCACGCGCCAGCTGAAGGGCCGCCGACAGGCCGGCGTAGCTGCCGCCGATCACGATGGCGTCATTCGGGAAGGTGGAAGTGGGCATGGTGGTTCCTGGCATGGGGATGGGCGTCGAAACGCCGGTTGAAATCGGCCGCGAGATCGGCCAGCGTCACGCGGCCCAGGCGCTGGACCAGCAGGGCCTGGGCGTCCTGCAGCGCGCCGGCGAGCGCCTCGTTGACGGCCTGCTCGACCAGGCACTCGGGGTTCTCCGAGCGATGCCCGATGGCGAAGACAGTGGGCGCGCCCACGGCGTCGTACACATCGCGCAGGGTCACCGTCCTGAGGTTGCAGGCCAGCACCCAGCCACCACCGTGGCCCTTCCCGGAGCTCACGAAGCCGGCGTCGCGCAGGCCGGCCAGCGTGCGCCGGACCACCACGGGACTGCCCTGCAGGCAGGCCGCGAGGGCCTCGGACGTCATGGGCCTTTCGCTGTGCGCCATGTGCAGCAGCAGGTGGAGGATGGAGGAAAGTCTGCTGTCGAGTTTCATGCAACTTCAATAGTTACATGAAACTCAGGGCAGCGCGCATGTGCCCGGAATCAACCCTCGATCGGGCCGGGAATTGCGGCATCGGGCGGGCGCACGTCGAATGCCTCGTGGTACGTCACCGCCCCATGGGGCAACACACCCTGGAACGCGAGCGCCTGGAAGTACTCGGGTGGAACCCCTGGCAACAGCAGCCCCGGCTCGGCGCGGAAACCGAAGCGGCCGTAGTACGCCGGCTCGCCCAGCAACACGCAGCCACCGGCGCCCAGTTGCCGCAGGCGCAGCAGCGCGGCGCGCATGAGACCGCTGCCCACGCCCTGCCCTTGTCGAGCGGGCAGCACGGAAATCGGCCCCAGGCCGAACCAGTCCCGCGTGCCGTCCGACACCTGCACCGGTGACACGGCGACGTGGCCGATCACTTCGCCATCGCGCTCGTCCACCAGCGACAGCGTCAGTCGCTCCGCAGCGCGCAGGGCGTCAACGATGAGGTGTTCGGTGTGGCTGCTGTGCGGCGCGTGCTGGAACGCGGCCGCCGTGAGCGCGTGGATGGTCTCGACGTCGCCGGGCGACTCCGGCCGGATCACTTCGCGAGCGCGCGGCCCGAGCGCACCGGCCCGGCCCGCGATTCGACCACCGCCTCCACCTCACGGCGCAGGCCCATGAGGAATGCGGCCTCGGCCACGACGAACAGCGGCCCGGTGATCAGGCCCATCACATCGTCGACGAAAGCGGGCTTGCGCCCTTCGAAGATGTGGCCAACGAACTGGATCACCCAGCCCACCACGAACAGGCCCACGCCAAAGGTGGCCCACAGGCCCGTGGTCCAGCCGGCGGTGGCGTGCGCCACCGCGAGGCAGGCCGCGAGCAGCACGCCCATGACGATGCCGAAACGCAGGTCCAGCCGCAGGTAGTAGAGCGTGGCGGCCATCACGGCCAGCAGGGCCGCCGACAGCGGCAACCCCGCCACGTCGAACACGGGACGCGCGAGCAACACCACGATCGACAGGACGATCATGGGGATGCCGACGAAATGCGTGACGATGTTGCGACGGTCGCGGTGGTAGGCCGCGTACTGGCTCAGGTGGTCGTTCAGGGTCTTCATCGTGGGTCTCCTGCGGCACGGACAGGTCAACATCATCGCCAGAGTCGGGCCAAGGCGCCAGTGGGGGTTTCTCGCAGATCCGTCACAACAGCGACTGTGCCTCGTCTTCCAGCCGGACGGCCGGGCCGCTGCGGGCGAGCGACATCCACACATGGAAGGGCAGGCGTTCGACCGCACGGCGCGGCGCCTCTCGCGCCACCACCAGGCGTTCACCCTCCAGCTGCATCACGCCGCATTCGGGCGGCACTTCGTCGGGTGCGGCGATCGGGCGGCCCCGGGCGTCCTGCCCCAGCACGTACCAGCAGGCGCCTGCCAGTCCCAGGTAGGCCGCGCGCTTGGCGGGCTTCTTCAGGTCACCCAGCAAATCGGCGCGACTGACCTTGATCTCGTGGACCACGGGCTCCAGGTAGGCCTCCACGGTGGTGTGGCGCACCGAAAACACGTCGGGGCAGGCCATGCACCAGCCGTGCTCGGGCGCGACCGTGGCGGTCCCGGACTCGAAAGCCTGCAGCTGCAGGCGTGGCGGTGCCTCCACGGCCGCGTTGCCAGCGAGCAAGGCGCGCGGCAGGGCCACGCGCAACATGAGGCCACGCCAGGTGATCCGCCCGGCCTGCGCCATGGCCAGGGCCACGCGCTCCACCAACGCCTCATGCGGCGTGCGCGCGGCCTTGTTGCGACTGAACACCTCGGCCAGGCAATGGATGCCGGCATCGGTCACCCGAAGGCTCTCGAAGCCTTCGGGTGACACGCGACGTTCCAGCAGACCGGCGGCGAGCAGCTCGACCTCCAGCATGTCGTGACAGGGCCAGCCGGCCGAGCGGTAGATCTCGCGCAGGCGCTGGTGGTGGCGCCTCGTCAGCACCGGGTCGTTCTGGCTCATTCACTGACTATATATCCAGTACCATGGCAGGGTATGTCGGCCAACCCACCGTTCATCGAGACGACCGTCGCCACGGTGGCGGTGCGTGTGCTGTGCGCGTTCGCCGCCAAGACCGGTGACCTGGACCTGCGCTTCACGCCCGCGCCCAGTGCGCAGGACGGCATCGCCGGCCACACCACCGTGACCGCGCGCCGCGCGCCGGGTTACCAGCGCGAGGTGCCGCTGAGCGCACGCTTCGGCGAACTGCGGGTGCAGGGCCGCGCCGATGGCTTCGACCCGGCCACGCCCCGGCTAGAGGAAATCAAGACACACCGCGGTGACGTCACGCTGATCCCCGGCAACCACCACGAGCTGCACTGGGCGCAGGCGCGCGTGTACGGCTGGATGCTGTGCGAACAACTTGCGCTGGAGCGCATCGAGCTCGCGCTGGTGTACTTCAACATCGACAACGGCCAGGAGACCGTACTGCCGGTCTGGCACAGCGCTGCGGACCTCAAGGCGTTCTTTGAATCGCTGTGCGCACGCTATGTGGACTGGGCGCGCGCGGAGACCGCGCACTGCGCCGCTCGCGACACCGCACTGCAGTCGCTGGCTTTTCCGTTCGAGGGATTCAGGCCCGGCCAACGCGAACTCGCTGCGGCGGTCTACCGCAGCCACGGCGCCGGTCGCCACCTGCTCGCGCAGGCGCCCACCGGCATCGGCAAGACCATGGCCACGCTGTTCGCCACGCTGCGAGCCGCGCCTGCACAGGGCACACACAAGGTGTTCTACCTGACCGCCAGGACGCCCGGCCGCCAGCTCGCGCTGCACGCCTTGCAACGGCTGCGCGCGCATCCGCTGCGCGTGCTCGAACTCGTGGCGCGCGACAAGGCCTGCGAGCATCCGGACAAGGCATGCCATGGCGAGTCGTGCCCGCTGGCGCGGGGCTTCTACGACCGACTGCCCGAGGCACGCGAGGCCGCCGCTCAATCCGGTTGGCTCGACAAGGCCTCACTGCGCGAGATCGCGCAGCGACACGATGTCTGCCCCTACTACCTGGGACAGGACATGTTGCGCTGGAGCGATGTGGTGGTAGGCGATTTCAACCACTTCTTCGACCTGAGCGCACACGCCTGGTCGCTCACGGTGGGCGACGACCTGCGCGTGGGCGTGCTGGTGGACGAAGCGCACAACCTCATCGAGCGCGCACGCCTCATGTACAGCGCCGAACTGCATCCTGGCGCCTTCCACGCGGTGCGCCGGTCCGCACCGGCCGCACTGAAGAAGGCCATGGACCGCCTGCACCGCCAGTGGAGCGCACTCGCACGCCAGCACACACACGACCACACCGTGCTGCCCGGGTTGCCGGGCGCCTTCATCGAAGCGCTGCAACGCCACCACGTTGCGCTGTCGGACCACCTCGTGCACACCCCCGAAGGTGCGGCCGGCCTGCAGGACTGGATGTTCGAGGTGCAGCGCTTCCTGCGCGTCGCTGAAGTGTTCGGCGATCACTCCCTGGTGGACCTCGCACACCCGCACCGCGCCTCGGGGCGCGTGCGACATCCGGTCATCACCCTTCGCAACCTCGACCCCGGCCCGCTGCTGCAACCGCGCTGGCAAGCGGCACACAGCGCCACGCTGTTCTCCGCCACGCTCAGCCCGATGGACTACGTGAACAACCTGCTCGGTCTGCCAGAGGACACCGCGCGGCTGGACGTGCCTTCGCCGTTCGACCCGGGGCAGCTGCAGGTGCGTGTGACACCCCACCTGTCCACCCGCTATGCCGACCGCGCTGCCTCGCTCGACAGGCTGGTGGACGTGATAGCCACGCAATACGGCGAGCGGCCAGGCAACTACCTGGCCTTCTTCAGCAGCTTCGACTACCTCCAGCAGGCGCTGCAACGCCTGCAGGCCACCCATCCCGCCTTGCCCGTGTGGGCGCAGTCGCGCGGCATGGGCGAAAACGAACGCGAGGCCTTTGTGGCCCGCTTCACCGAGAGCAGCCATGGCATCGGTTTCGCGGTGCTGGGTGGTGCCTTCGGCGAAGGCATCGATCTGCCGGGGCAGCGCCTCATCGGCGCGTTCATCGCCACGCTGGGCCTGCCCCAGGTCAACCCGGTTACCGAGCAGTTGCGGGCGAGGCTGCAGACCCGCTTCGGGCGGGGCTACGACTACGCCTACCTGTTTCCCGGCCTGCAGAAGGTGGTGCAGGCCGCCGGCCGCGTCATCCGCGGGCCGCAGGACGAAGGCGTGGTGGTGCTGATGGACGAACGCTTCGCACGGGCGGAAGTGCGGCGCCTGCTGCCTGCGTGGTGGCAGCTGTGAGCAGGTGGCTCAGGCACGCGGCGCGTCGTCTTCGTCTGGCTCGGGGTCGGGCAGACGCGTGATCAGCACCTGGTCGATGCGTCGGCCGTCGAGCACCAGCACCTCGAAGCGCCAGCCTGCGCTGTCGATATGCTCGCGGCGGCCCAGCAGGTGCCCGGCCACCGTCTGCATGAGGCCGGCCACGGTGTTGTAGCGGGCCTTCTCCTCGTCGGGGAGTTCATCGATGCCCAGGCGCGACTTCAACTCGGCGACCGGCATCGCGCCATCCACCAGCCAGGCACCGTCCTCGCGCTGCGTGGCCCAGGCGTCCACCGCAGCGCGGGGCGAGAGTTCACCGGTGATCGCCTCCAGCATGTCCAGTGGCGTCAGCAGCCCCTGCACCACGCCGTACTCGTCCACCACGAACACGATGCGCGTCGAGCGGGCCCGGAATTGTTCCAGCAGCTCCATGCCGCTGAGCGTCTCCGGCACGAACACCGCCGGCTGCACATGGCGCATCAGCGGTTCGCTGTTGCCTTCCGCCTGCAGGGAGAGCATGCGCGGCACATGGATCACGCCGACCACGTCGTCCAGCCCACCCCGGCAGACCGGGTACCACGAATGGCCGGTGGTCCACGCCTTCTGCAGCGCCGCGTCCACGGTGTCCTCGGCGTCGAGCCACTCGATTTCCGAGTGCGGCACCATGATGGATGTGAGCTGGCGGTCGTCGAGCAGGAACACGTTGCGCACCATCTGGTGCTCGTGCTCTTCGATGATGCCGGCGTCCACACCCTCCTCCAGGCTGGCGTTGATCTCCTCCTCGGTCACATGCTGCACGGCGTTGGTGTCGATGCGCAACGCCTTGAGCACCCACTGCGTGGTGTTCGTGAGCAGCCAGACGAAAGGCTTGGCGGCCTGCGCCACGAAAGCCATGGGCGGCGACACCCAGCGCGCCACGGTTTCGGGATACAGCTGACCGATGCGCTTGGGCACCAGTTCACCGAACACGATGGTGATGAAGGTGATGACCGCCACCACCAGCCCGGTGGACAGGATGTTGGCCGTGCCCTCGGTGAGACCTTTGGACTCCAGCCACAGACCCAGGTCCCCGCTGAAAGCCGCCTCGCCGACGATGCCGTTGAGCATGCCGATGGAGGTGATGCCGACCTGCACGGAAGAGAGGAACTGCGTGGGATTCTCCAGCAGCTTGAGCGCGGTGACCGAGCCCTTGTCACCCGCCTCTGCCATGGCGGTCAGGCGCGCCTTGCGGCTGGAAGCCAGTGCGAGCTCGGACATGGCGAAAGCGCCATTGAGCAGCGTGAGAAAGACGATGAGGAGGGTGTCCATAATCGGCGGATGTCAATTTACATGATCGGTGATGTGCAGGGCTGCGACGCTGCGCTGGGCCGCCTGCTCGACGAAATCGGCTTTTCGCCCAGCCGCGACACGCTGTACCTGCTGGGCGACCTCGTCAACCGGGGGCCGGATTCGCTCGCGGTGCTGCGCCGGCTCATGGCGCTGGAAGGGGCCGCGCACGCCCTGCTCGGCAACCACGACCTGCACCTGCTGGCCACGGCCCATGGCGTGCGCAAGCCGCACCGCGGCGACACGGTCGGCGACATCCTCGGTGCCCCGGACCGCGATGCGCTGCTGGACTGGTTGCGCACCCGCCCCATGGCCCTGTCCGCGCACGGATGGTTGATGGTGCACGCGGGCGTGCTGCCGCAATGGGACGTGAAGACCACACTGGCTCTCGCTGAAGAACTCCAGGCGGTGCTGCGCAGCAGCGACTGGACCGCCTTCCTGCACGAGATGTACGGCAACGAACCCCCGCTGTGGAGCGACTCGCTGCGCGGCGCCGCGCGCCTGCGCGTCATCGTCAACGCCTTCACCCGGCTGCGCTTCTGCACCGCACAGGGCGTGATGGAGTTCGACACCAAGGACAGCGCGGGCGCGGCGCCCGAAGGCTTCATGCCCTGGTTCGACGTGCCGGGCCGGCGTACCGAAGGTGCGCCGATCGCGTTCGGCCACTGGTCGACGCTCGGCACGGTGGACCGCCCAGACCTGCAGGCACTGGACACGGGGTGTGTATGGGGTGGCTGCCTGACGGCGGCCCGCATTTCAGGCCAGCCTGGCAACGTGGAGCGCATCGGGGTGCGCTGCGAGCAAGCCAGCAAGCCTGGCAAACATTGAAGCGGCGGCCAGGGCCGCCTGGGAGGCTCGGGGTCTGGCAAGGTGCTCAGCTTTCCTGCGCGGGCGCCGGTGCGCTCTTGAACAGGGCCGGCACCTTGCGGCGCGTCTTGATGTTGGGCGAGGCGCTGCGGCTGGCGGGGCGCTGTGACACCTCCCACGACGGCGGCGCATCACTGGCCACACTCGGCTCATAGGGCTTGTCGAAAAGCGGATCGGCCGGTGCACGCGGCGCACGCGCGGGGCGCTGGTCGGCACGTGACTCGCGCGAACTCCGGCTCTCGCGGCTTTCCCGGATGGCGCGGCGCTCCAGATCCTGGCCATCGGCCTGCTGCCAGGCACGCTGGCCATCGTTGAAGCGGCCCGCAGGACGGCGGTCGGCCTCGAACTCCAGCGCTTCGAGCTCGAGCTTCTTGCCCAGCAGTTTCTCCAGATCGCCAATGAGGCGCGTATCGCGCCCGCTCACGAAGGAGACGGCCAGCCCCGATGCACCCGCACGCCCGGTGCGGCCGATGCGGTGGACGTAGTCCTCGGCATTGAACGGGATGTCGAAGTTGAACACCGCCGGCACGTCCTTGATGTCCAGCCCACGGGCAGCCACGTCGGTGCACACGAGCAGGTCCACGGCCCCCGTCTTGAACGCCTCAAGGGCCTTCAGGCGCTCGTCCTGGCTCTTGTCGCCATGCAGCGCGGCGGTGTTGAGGCCCTCGCGCTCCAGCGAGCGCGCCAGCCGGGCGCAACCGAGCTTGCTGTTGACGAACACGAAGGCCTGCTTGATGCCACGTTCGCGCAGGATCTGCTTGAGCACGCCACGCTTGTCGTCGTCCTCGACGCGGTAGAGGTGCTGCTCGACCGTGGACGCCGTGGCGTTGGAACGCGCCACCTCGATGGTCACCGGGTCCTGCAGGTAGCTATTGGCAAGACGCTTGATCTCGGGCGAGAAAGTGGCCGAGAACAGCAGCGTGGTGCGCTGCTTGGGCAGGTAGCTCAGGATGCGCTGCAGGTCGGGCAGGAAACCGATGTCGAGCATGCGGTCGGCTTCGTCGAGCACCACATATTCCACCTGGTTGAGCACGCAGTTCTTGGCCTCGATGTGGTCGAGCAGGCGCCCGGGCGTGGCCACCAGCACCTCGACACCTTTCTTGAGTTCGGCGGTCTGTGGCTTCATGTCCATGCCACCGAACACCACGGTGCTGCGCAGGTTGGTGTACTTGGAATACAGCTTGACCTGCTCGGCCACCTGGTCGGCCAGTTCGCGCGTGGGCAGCAGCACCAGGGCTCGCACGGGATGGCGCGCGGGGGAGGTGGAGGCGTTCTCGTGCTTGAGCATGCGCTGCAGCAGGGGCAGCGTGAACGCGGCCGTCTTGCCGGTGCCGGTCTGGGCCGCGCCCATCACGTCGCGGCCTTGCAGCACGACCGGAATCGCCTGCGCCTGGATCGGCGTCATGGTCGCGTAGCCCATTTCGGCCACGGCTTTTTCAATGGCGGGCGAGAGGGAAAGTTCGGAGAAGGATTGGGTCATTGGCGTCAAAGTTAGCCGCGTATTGTCGCACTTTGACCATTTTTCGCCCAAATCGGGGCCGCGGCCACCCCGCCGCGTCAAAGTGTGGCGGCCTTGAACGTGTCGCAGCTCTGGACACGGCCACTCTGCAGCCCTGCGTTGAACCAGCGCTGCCGCTGCGCACTTGTGCCGTGGGTGAAGCTGTCGGGCACCACATGTCCCTGACTCTTGCGCTGCAGGGCATCGTCGCCGATGGCGGCGGCCGCATTGAGCGCCTCCTCCACATCGCCCGGCTCCAGAATGGCCTTGTTCTTGTGGTTGTGGTAGGCCCAGATGCCGGCAAAACAGTCGGCCTGCAGCTCCAGCCGCACCGACATGGCGTTGTACTCTCGTTCGCTCACCCGCCGACGTGCCTGTTCCATCTGGTCGGTGATGCCCATGAGGTTCTGCACATGGTGGCCTACCTCATGTGCGATCACATACGCCTGCGCGAAGTCCCCCGGCGCGCCGAGCTGGCGGCGCAGGGTGTCGTAGAAACTGAGGTCGATATAGACCTTCTGGTCGCCCGGGCAATAGAACGGCCCCATGGCGGACTGGCCGGTGCCACAGGCTGTGGGCGTGGCGCCACGGAACAGCACCAGGCGCGGTTTCTGGTACTGCGCCCCGGCCTGCTGGAACACCTGGCCCCAGACGTCTTCCGTCCCACCGAGCACGGCAGCGACGAACCGGCCCATGTCATCGGTCGGTGCCTGCGTCGGCCCCTGGGTGGTCTGCACCTGTTCGGTCGGCGCCGACACGTCGCCCACCCCACCGAGCACACCCAGGATGGTCATGGGATTGATGCCGAAGATCCAGCCGGCGACCAGCGCGATGGCGATCGTGCCCAGGCCGATGCCGCGACCGCCGACCCGACGACCGCCCCCGCCGAAACCGCCCAGACCACCACCCGGGTCGGAGCGGCGGTCTTCGATCTGGTCGGACTGGCGGTTGTTTTCCCATTTCATGCATGACTCCTCGGCGGCCTGATACGGCCACGGGTATCCGCATTATGGGGTGGACGGGGCCCGGCAGCGCGTCAGGCGGCGGCAGCGCAAGGACTGGTCGGGCGCCCCTGGAAGTCGGTCCAGCAGCGCCGACCGAAGTCGTAGAGCTTGCAGCGCCGCGCGGTATCGAAATACCAGCGCCAGGAAAACGGCTGCACGATGATGCGCCCAGGCAGCGTGTCCTCCAGCAGGCGCTGCACGTCTTTCAGCTGGTAGAGCGGGATGCTCATGTCCACATGGTGTGCCGTGTGCTCCATGATGTGGTGCAGCATCGCGCCGATGCGAAGCGGAAACGTGAGGTGCACCGTGGTCGAGACAAAGGGGGCGGCACGCGCCCAGGCGGCCTTGTCGTCGTGCCACTGCACCGCCGTGTGCGTGTGGTGCACGTAGACCACGAAGCCGATCATCGCGTTCCAGAACAGGAAGGGCACCACAAAGCCCATGACCAGCAGCAGCCATGCCGACTGCCCCGTGGCCGACGCGATCGCCACCAGGCCGCCGATCCACAGCGCGGCCGACAAGGTCACGAACACACCGTCCCACACGAACTCCGCGCGGCGCGTGCCCATGTAGGTTTTGCGGGGGAAGAACATGCGGTGCCACCACATCTCCACCAGGTAGTACAGCGCGGGACCGAAGCCACTGCGATAGATGCGCTCCAGGGCACGGCGCGCGGGCGACAGCGCGGCGAATTCTTCGCGCGTGAGGGGCGCCCACACAAAGTCCACCCCCTTGAGGTTGGTGTACCCGTGGTGCACCACGTTGTGCCCCACCTCCCACAGGCTGTAGGGCGTGAGCGAGGGCAGCATGGCGATGCGGCCCAGCACGCGGTTGAGCCCCCGGTGCGGCGTGAAGCTCTGGTGGCAGGCGTCGTGGCCGATGATGAACAGTCGCCCGATCATGAAACCCGCTGCCAGGCCACACAGCAACTTGGCCCACACGCTCATGAACAGCACGGTGCCGGCCATCAGCGCGGCAAAGACGAGCCAGTCGAACACCAGCAGCGCGATGGCGCGCAGGGTGCGCCGCTCGACAAGCGGCGCGAGCCAGCCACGGATCACCTTGCGGTGAGGCAGGGGCTGGCCCACGGGAACGGGGTCTGGAGAGGAGAAGCCGGGCGGATTGCGTGACATGCCCGGCATGCTATCGGCCGTTTGTGACAGCCACCTTGACGTGGGTCAAGGCCGACGAACGGTCGTCAATCAGGCCTTGGGCAGCGTGACGCCCACCTGGCCCTGGTACTTGCCTCCCCGGTCCTTGTAGGAGGTCTCGCAGATCTCGTCGCTCTCGAAGAAGAGCACCTGGGCGCAACCTTCGCCCGCGTAGATCTTGGCGGGCAGCGGCGTGGTGTTGCTGAACTCCAGCGTCACATAGCCTTCCCATTCGGGTTCGAACGGGGTCACGTTGACGATGATGCCGCAGCGCGCATAGGTGCTTTTGCCGAGGCAGATGGTGAGCACGTTGCGCGGGATGCGGAAGTACTCCACCGTGCGGGCCAGCGCGAAGCTGTTCGGCGGAATGACACAGACATCCTTGTTGATGTCCACGAAGCTGTTCTCGTCGAAGTTCTTCGGGTCCACCACCGTGCTGTGGATGTTGGTGAACACCTTGAATTCGGGCGCGCAGCGGATGTCGTAGCCGTAGCTCGATGTGCCGTAGCTGATCACCTTCTTGCCATCCACCGCGCGCACCTGGTTGGGCTCGAACGGTTCGATGAGGCCGTGCTGCTCGGCCATGCGGCGGATCCACTTGTCGCTTTTGATGCTCATGGGGGGCGATTGTAGGGGTGGGGATTCCCACCCCTACCCAGCCGGCCGGGCCTCAAGCCCCGGTGCCGCCTGGATAACCCTCAAATCATTCCGAATTTTCAGTAATTACTGAAAATTCAGGCAGAAACCGTTACAGTCCCCGCATGCCACTACAAGACCATCTGCCTCCCCTCAACCGCGAGTTCGTTGCCCACTTCGGGGAAATGGGCAGCCGCTGGGGCATCAACCGAACCGTGGGGCAGATTTATGCGCTGCTCTTCATCTCACCCAATGCGCTCAACGCTGACGAGATCGCCGAGACCCTGGAGTTTTCGCGCTCGAATGTGAGCATGGGCCTCAAGGAGTTGCAGGCCTGGCGGCTGGTCCGGCTGCGCCACCAACCGGGTGACCGGCGCGAGTACTTCGAGGCGCCGGCCGATGTGTGGGAAATCTTCCGCGTGCTGGCCGAGGAACGTCGCCGCCGTGAGGTGGAGCCCACGCTGTCCATGCTGCGCATCGTGCTGCTCGAAACACCCAAGACCGAAGCCGAGCGCCATGCGCAGGCACGGATGCGCGAGATGCACGATCTGATCGACCGCCTCATGACGTGGTTCGACGATGTGCAAAAGCTCGCCCCCGAGACCGCCATGCAGTTGATGGGCATGGGTGCGACCGTCACCCGCGTACTCGAGCTCAAGGACCGGCTCACCGGCAAGGCTTCCACGCGCGCTGCGACACGCCCTGACAAGCTGCCCGACGCGGCGTGACCCCACAACCCCCACAGGAGACACCATGGACGCCCTGCTTCTGTCACGCATCCAGTTCGCAGCCAACATCAGCTTTCACATCCTGTTCCCGACCATCACGATCGCGCTGGGGTGGTTCCTGCTGTACTTCCGCATCCGCCACAGCAGGACGAACGACCCCGCCTGGGAAGAGGCCTACTACTTCTGGACCAAGGTATTCGCGCTGTCGTTCGCGCTCGGTGTCGTCTCCGGACTGGTCATGAGCTTCCAGTTCGGCACCAACTGGCCGGGCTTCATGGAGAAGGCCGGCAACATTGCCGGCCCCCTGCTGGGCTATGAGGTGATCACGGCGTTCTTCCTCGAGGCCAGCTTCCTCGGCATCATGCTGTTCGGCCGGGGCCGCGTGAGCGAGCGCGTTCACCTCATCGCCACCTTTCTGGTGGCCGCGGGAACCACCCTCTCCGCCTTCTGGATCCTCAGCCTGAACTCCTGGATGCAGACCCCCGCCGGCTTCGAGATCGTCGAGGGCAAGTTCATGCCGGTCGACTGGTTCGCCGTGGTGTTCAACCCTTCGTTCCCATACCGGCTTGCGCACAAGCTGCTGGCCTCGGCCCTCACGGCGTCCTTCCTGATCGCGGGCCTGTGCGCCTGGCAACTCATCAAGGGCAGCGCCACCGGGGGCACCCACAAGGCCTTGCGCACCGCGGTCATCGCCGCATCGGTCGCGATGCCCTTGCAATTCCTTGCAGGCGATCTGCACGGACTGAACACACTGCAACACCAGCCCGCCAAGATCGCCGCGCTGGAAGGCATCTGGCACACCGAGAAAAGTGCCCCGCTCACCCTCTTCGGCCTTCCAGACGAAGGTGCTCGCACCACGCACTACGCGGTGAAGATTCCCAAGATGGCCAGCCTGATCCTCGCTCACGACATGGACGCAGAACTCAAGGGCCTCAACGAGTTCCCGGACGCGCATCCGCCGGTGGCCCCGATCTTCTGGGCCTTCCGTGTGATGGTGGGCGTGGGCACGCTGATGCTGGTGGTGGCCTGGGCCACGGCCTGGATGCTCTGGCGCCGTCGCCATGGCACCACCTTCGAAGACCGCATCGCGCTGCCTCGCCCCGCGCTCTATGTGCTGGCGGGCATGACCTTCTCCGGGTGGCTGGCGACGCTGGCAGGCTGGTACGTGACCGAGATCGGCCGCCAGCCCTTCATCGTCTATGGTCATCTGCGCACGGCCGAAGTCGCCACCAGCGTGCCCTCTCCGATGATCGCGGTCACGCTCACCGCGTACCTGATCGTGTACGGCCTGCTGCTCATCACCTACGTCGGTGTGCTCAAGTACATGGCAGAGCACCCGTTCAAACATGCCCCTGAGGCGCCCCGGGGTGCCGAGCTCGGCAAGGCCGGCGTCTGACGCGAACGGAGACCACACCATGAACCACATCACCTGGGCCGAAGTGCTCCCCCTCATCTTCCTCGCCGTCATGGGACTGGCGCTGCTGGCCTACGTCGTGCTCGATGGCTACGACCTCGGTGTCGGCCTCCTCCTGCCGCTGGCCGAAAGCAAGGAAGAGAAGGACACCATGATCTCCAGCATCGGCCCGTTCTGGGACGCCAACGAAACCTGGCTGGTGCTGGGCGTGGGCGTGCTGCTGGTCGCCTTCCCGATGGCGCACGGCCTGGTGCTGCAGGCCCTGTACCTGCCAGTCGCGGTGATGCTCATCGGCCTGATCCTGCGCGGCGTGGCGTTCGATTTCCGCGTGAAGGCCCCGACCCGGTACGTCCCGTTCTGGAACCGCGCCTTCTTTTTCGGTTCGCTGCTGGCCAGCGCCTCGCAGGGATGGATGCTGGGCAGCTACATCACCGGCTTCGACAGCGGCTGGCTGGGCCTGGCCTTCAGCCTGGGCATTGCGCTCACCCTGCCAGCGGCCTACGTTCTGCTCGGCGCAGGCTGGTTGATCATGAAGACCGAAGGGGCGTTGCAGGCGCATGCGGTGCGCTGGGCCGGGCGCGTGCTGTGGCCCATGGGCCTCGCGCTGGTGGCGATCTCGGTGGCCACACCCCTCGTGAACCCGGGTGTGGTCGCGAAATGGTTCAGCGTGCCGGAGGTGTTCGGCCTGATGCCCATTCCCCTGAGTTGCGCCATTGCCTTCTTCGCGGTGCGCTGGGTGGTGACGCACCCCAATGTGGTGAAGGCCGGCTACGGCTGGGTGGTGTTCGCCTCGACCGTGCTGATCTTCGTGCTGGCCTTCTTCGGTCTCGCCTACAGCATCTTCCCGGACATCGTCATTGGCCGGATGACCGTGTGGGAGGCCGCCATCTCCACCGGATCGCTCACCGTCATCTTCGTCGGCGTGGCCATCACACTCCCTATGATCATTGCCTACACCATCTATATGTACCGGGTGTTCTGGGGCAAAGCGCGGGCACTGACCTACAACTGAACGTCGCCCAGGCCGTAGCTCACCAGGAGGGCTCGTTCGGATTCGACCATCAGCGCCTTCAACCGTTCCAGCCAGCCCGCCTCGGACGGCCAGGCCCCGTGCTCGACCGCGAGCGAATGCCGCCGGGCGGCCTCGTACACCGCATGCCCTCCCATCTCGCCATTGAGCCCCATCAGCGCGTGCAACGCCAGACGGGCGCCACGCAGATCGTCGAGAAGAAAGGCCTCCTCCAGGGCCTGGACAATGCGGCGCGCTTTCGCCAGTCCTTCGGGCAGGAGGCTCGCCATGATGTCCATCTTCCTGAGATGCCGGATGCGCCCCAGATCCAAAAGGCTTTCGTCGACCTGCGTCGGTTGCGGCGCCTGCACAACGCGCCCATCCACCACCGCGCAAGGCATGAGGACTCGGCTCAGCTCCTGCCGCAAGGCCCTGACATGGACGGGTTTGGAGAGAAATCCGTCCATACCCGCCGCGCGGGCAGCGACCCGCGCATCGTTCGAAGCATGGCTCGTCAGCGCAATCACGGGCATGCCCTGGGCCATTTCTCCCAACTGGCGCAACTGGCGCGTCGTCTCGATGCCGCCAAGGCCAGGCATCTCCAGGTCCATCACAATGACGGCCGGCCGGGCACCTGCCTTCACGCATCGCAGAACGTCAAAGCCTTGCCGGGCCTCCATCACCGAAATGCCCAGCTCTTCCAGATAGCCTTTGACGATGCTGCGGTTCATGTCGTTGTCTTCGGCCAGCAACGCGGTCTGGCCAGCAAAGGGCGCCAGATCGATTGCGGCCCCGCGCACGGGTTGGTCCTTGAGCAGGTTCACGATGGCTCGTGCCAACTCCGGCACGCCCCCGGACTTGCGCAGGAATCCGTCCATACCGGCTTCGCGGGCCTTCGCTCTGGTCCCTGTGTCGGCGTCCGCGCTGCGGGCCAGTACGGGTACGTGTTCATGCCGGGGCACCGCGCCCGAGCGCATCCGCCGCACGAGGCCATGACCATCGGGCATGGCCATCTCCAGATCGGTCACCACGAGGTCGTAAGGCACCAGCGAGGCCCAGGCCAGCATCTCCAATGCCTGCACCCCATCGCTGGCTTCGTCGACACAGCTGGTGCCACCCAGGGCCATCAGGTTCGCGCACGCCGCGCGGCGCTGCAGCAGATCGTTGTCCACCACCAGCACCCGGCAACCCCGCAGCAAGGTGTTGGCACGCTTGATGACGGCTTCGTCCTGCGCCGCCGCGTCGGCGCGTGACACCTCGGGGAACGACAGCGTGAACTCGGTGAACTCGCCGAGCCGCGACGCGCACGTGATCTCTCCGCCCAGGGCCCTCATGGCGCGGCGGCAGAACGACAGGCCCAAGCCCGTTCCCTCGGCCTTGCCCGAGGTTTGAAAATCTTCGAACAGATTCGCCATCCGCCCGGATGCGATGCCCGGACCGGTATCCCGCACGCGGATGTGCCGCGCGTCGACCGTCACCGTCACCCGGGCGCCCGGATGGGACGGCAAGTGGTACAGCGCGTTCTTGAGGAGGTTGAACAGGATCAACGTCAGCACCGTCTCATCGCCCTTGAACGTGAAGTCGGCCACCTCTTCGAAGCGTGTGCGCTCCCGTTGCACCTCGTTTTCATAGGCAAACTCGTGCACCGCCCTCTCGGCGCAGGTTGCCGCCGACAAGGAAGCAAAGCCGGACGAGTCGAGCGCGCGGGTGTTGAGCTGCTGCAAAGTGACCGAGATCGACTGCAAGCCCAGCCTCACCGCATTGCGCCCTTCCTGCAACACGCGCGCCATCGCCATGGTCTGTTCGACGGGAGACACTGGGTGACTTCTCATGTGCCCGGCGCGAAAGAGGTCACGTTCCAGCGTGTCGAGCACCTGCTGGATTTTCTGCATGGGACCACCCATCTCGTGGGCGATAGAGCCAGCGATGCCCGAGTAGATCTGCCGCATGCGGCGAACTTCCGATTGTTTCTGTACGTAGTGGGACAACGCGCCCGCGACCACAACGAGCAGACACGCAGGCATCCACACCAGAATGTTCAAAGAACTCTGAGCCTCGGGCGCCATCATTTGAAACGCCGTGAGGCTGAGTCCGTATCCGAGCAACAACATGCAGATGGCATTGCGCCAATCGGCCAAAAGAATCGTGAGGAATGCGCCCACCATCATGTTCACGATCGAGAAGACCTCTCCTCCGTTGCGCATGGCCGTGAAGGAAAGCAGAAACGACAGGCAATAGCAGACCACCACGTACGAATATGCGAGGTAGTACGGCTTGATCGGGGCGGGCCACCATCTTCGCAGCGCGAGGAAAAGACACAGTCCGGTCGCCACCAATCTCATCCCTATGTCGTCGTAACGTGGCGGAACGGCACCGGTGAATCTCAACAGGTAGAAGGCAGGAAAGGCGATACATCCCACCACGCCCACCCATTCGAGGAACGATCGATTCATGTCGTGATGAAGACGGTACCTCGCGAAAAAGCTGGCGATCGTGTGATTCAAATTGCACTCCCCTGGATGACTCGGTCGGATGCTAAGGGCGCATCAGCCACTCACACAAGAACATCGAACGGGGATTGCGCCCACGCCCAGCGGCTCAAAACCCGTTCGATGCGTTAAATCAGCTTCTCGCGACCGAATTTTGTTGACTGGTTCTTATCCAACAGGATTTACCCCAGCACAAAAATTCTTAAGTGGTGACGCATTCACGCTACCCGCAACGCAGGAAGAACGGGTTCTGCCAGCGCAGGCAGGGAAATACCCAGAGCCTGGGCCACATCGCGAACGTCGGCGTGAACCAAGGCATGCTGCAGACCGTTGTCGCCTTGAATGATCTTTTCGGTATGGAAGCCAATCCGGCGGTAGAGCCTGGCCATCAAGGGCGAGCAAGATGCGTGGAGATGCTCGGCATTGCTTGCCCTCGAGACCAGCTCTCGCAACGCGAGTGAGAGGCATTGCCGCAACAGTTCCTCGCTGCGATGCTCAGGCGCGACGATGAGGCGCCCCACCTCCCAACTGTTCACGCCGAAGCCTGCCTTCATCCGGGTCACGTCGCACCAGGTTTTTTCCGCCAAGGTGACACCCAGTCCATAGGGGATGAGGCGAATCGTTGCGATCACTTCCTGCCTTTTGGAGATCGCCATCACCAGGCCGATGCCGTCTTTGAACTCTTCCAGTGCCACAACGCCGGCATCCAGGTCCCGTTCAGCTTCAATGGGCGCGTACTTGCGCAAGTCTGCAATCACTGATCGCTCCGCTACCGTTTCCAGTACACGGATGCTCAGCCCCGTTGCGGCACCTTGCGATGTCGACGCTGAATACGACATGCCATGAGGCTTGGCGAGCACCCGTGAGCGCGGGGCGCGGTGGAAATGGTTTTGAGTTGCTTGTGCGGTTGCTTGCATGAAATTTCCCCTTGAAAAATTGAAAACGCCACATCGGCGCACGGGGATGATGGGCAAGCGCCCGGCTCTGAACTGAAGGGTTTTCAGGGAATGAAGATGGGCACTTGAGCGATCCAGTGGTGTAGCCGTCGATTCAATTCGGAATGGCGCGACTTGGTTCCCTCCATCCATCGACTCATTCCACTCGACCGCACGTCGCCTGACAAAAGACTTCTGTGGGCGCAGCACTTCTGTGCGTGGGGCTACCACAGGGGGTATGACAACTTCTTGCGTTGAACGGCATCCGTTTCCCTGCTTCATTCCGGAATTCGGTGTGCCCGCATCCCGAAACGCACAGTTCATTCGCAAAAGTCCCAACCCAAAACGCGCTTCCTAGACTTTCCCGCTTCCGCCATCAGAGGGACGGGCGGAGCAACAGGGAGCACGAATGAACCGCAACCAGCCACCGAGTGGGTTTCGGGCTGTACATGCGCAACCGATGCAGATGATGCGGGGCACGGCTGCGGAGCCAGAACGGGTAGGGGTATCCCGTTTCAACCGCCCCTAGAATCCGCCCCGGACCTTTGGTTCCCTGGGGGTCCCGTCTGAATCTCCAAAACGAAGACGATTTGCCCCAGCCTTGTGCTGGGGCTTCTTTTTCTGGCGCCGCTGTCTTCAGGATGCGCTGGAGGCTCGGTGGGCGGCCAAGCTGCCCGACGGGACGGTCAACGTGCGCAGCGTCTTCGGCAACGACATGGGGAGGTGGACCGTGGATATGCAGGGGAATCCGAATCTTGGCGCCCTCAACACCAACTACCGAAAAGCAGTCAAGAATTGAAGTTCAAATGCGCAAAGCCATGCTTGAAGAAGCAGGCCAGAGACGGCGCAGAAGAGGTAGTGCGAGGGCCCTACCAGCCGCGAGGCACCCAGACAAACACCAGCATTTAAAGGTGCGCCTGCCCACGGACCATGGCGACATGGCCACAGCTTCCCATCGCGCAGGTAGCACCGGGGTCCCTATAAGTTACGAGCGATCACCGTCCGTTTCACCACCCTGTCATCCCCCAGCACGATGAGCGCGAACAGCAGCTCGTCGAGGTTGTCCGCCTGCGAGGTCTTGCGCGCCAGCAAGGGCGTGGCCTTGGGGTTGAGCACAAGGAAGTCCGCTTCATGGCCGGGCTGCAGGTTGCCCACCACGCCTTCGAGGCCCAGCGCACGCGCGGCACCCGCCGTGTGCTGCCACCAGAGCTGGCCAGGCGTGAGGCTCAGGCCTTGCTTGGTCTGGCCTTCGCGGCCGATGCAGTACGCCGCGAGCATGGTGCGGAACGGCGAAAAGCTGGTGCCCCCGCCCACGTCGCTGGCCAGGCCGTAGCCCATGCCGGCTGCGTCCGCAGCGAGGTAGTCGAAGAAGCCGCTGCCCAGGAACTGGTTGCTCGTCGGGCTCACGGCGGCGGTGGTGCCGGTGGCGGCCATCAACTCGCGGTCGGCCTTGTCGAGATGGATGCAGTGCGCGTAAACCGCACGCTGCCTGAGCAGGCCGAAGTCACCATACACACCGAGGTAGCTGCGCGACTTCGGGAACAGTTCGGCGGCCCAGCGCACCTCGTCGAGGTTCTCGGCCACGTGCGACTGAACCCACACGTCGCTGTACTTCGCCGCGAGGTCGCCGGCACCACGAAGTTGTTCGGGCGTGCTGGTGGGTGCGAAACGCGGGGTGATGGCATAGCCCAGGCGCTCCACGCCGTGCCAGCGCTGGATCAGCGCTTCGGTGTCGATCAGGCTCTGTTCGGTCTCGTCGCGCACGCCATCAGGGCTGTGGCGGTCCTGCAGCACCTTGCCGGTGATGAAACGCAGGCCACGGGTACGGGCCGCTTCGAAGATGGCATCGACGGACGCGGGATGCGAGGTGGCGAAGGTGAGCGCGGTGGTCACGCCGTTGCGGGCGAGTTCATCCAGAAAGAAATCGGCCACCTCACGGGCGTGGTGCGCTTCGTGGAAGCGGGACTCGTGGGGAAAGGTGTAGTTCTCGAGCCAGGGCAGCAGGCCGGCAGCGGGCGCGCCGATCACGTCCGTCTGCGGGTAGTGCACGTGCATGTCGATGAAACCCGGAGCGATGAGCATGCCGCTCAGGTCTTCCACCGCCACGCCGGGGTAGTTGCCGATCAGCCTGGCGTGGTCGCCCACCGCACGCACCACCTGGCGGCCCTGTGCGTCGGGGCCAACGACCAGCAGGCCATCGGCGTCGTACACAGGACGCTGGTCATCGTCAAATCTCAGGAGGGCGGCACGGTAGGCTTTCATGGCGCGCAGCTTAACGCGTGAAACGCGCCGCCGCATAACGCACGGCCCATAAGGGCCATATCCGCCCCGAAGGGCTCAGCGGTCGACGGTGCCTTGCACGCCTTCGACCAGCCAGTTCATGCCCAGGATCTGCCCGTCGTCGAGCGCCTTGCCGGCCTCGATCGTGGTACGGCCCTGGTTGTCGCGCACGGCGGCGGTGCGCGGTGCGGCGAACACGGCCAGCCTGCCTGCGGCCATGTCGGCCTGGCGCGCCTGCACTTCGTCGCGCACCGCCGCAGGCACCTTGCTGCCGAAACTGTCGACGCGGATCATGCCGTCCTTCACGCCGCCCCACACGCTGCCGCTCTGCCATGTGCCATCGAGCAAGGCCTGCACGCGGCGGGTGTAGTAGTCGCCCCAGAGATGCGTCACGGCGGCGATCTGCGCATCGGGCGCAACGCGGCGCATGTCGGAGTGGTAGGCCACAGCCAGCTTGCCGCGCTCCTGCGCCGCGACCATGACGGCGTTGGAGCCGGTGTGAAAGGCCAGCACCTCCGCGCCCTGGTTCATCAGCGTCATCGCGGCGTCGCGCTCGCGCGGTGGGTTGAACCATTCGCCCAGCCAGACCACCTTCACCGTGGCGCGGGGGTTGACCGAGCGCATGCCCAGCGTGAACGCGTTGATGCCCTGGATCACCTCGGGAATGGGAAAGCCCGCGATGTAACCAGCCTGCGTGGCCATGCGCCCGGCGGCCACGCCGGCGAGATAGCGGCCTTCGTAGTAGCGCGCGTTGGCGGTGGCCACATTGGGTGCGGTCTTGTAGCCGGTGATGGACTCGAACTTCACGTCAGGGAACTCGCGCGCCACCTTGAGCGTGGGCTCCATGTAGCCGAAGCTGGGGGTGAAGATGATGCGGTTGCCTTGTTGTGCCAGGTCTCGGATCACGCGCTCGGCGTCCGCGCCTTCGGCCACGTTCTCCACATAGCGCGTCTCCACGCGGCTGCCAAGCGCGGACTGCACCGCCAGGCGGCCCTGCTCGTGCTGGCGCACCCAGCCGGCATCGGTGAGCGGCGCGACGTAGACGAACGCGGCCTTGAGGGGCGGTGTCTGCGCCTGTGCGTTGAAAAAGGGGATGAAAAAACTGGCGGCCGCCAGCGCGCACGCGCACCGGGCCACGAGGTTTTTGTACATGGTGTTCCTCTACATGGCTTCCGTGAATGAAAAAGCGAGCCGGGGAAGCACCGGGCTCGCTGGGACGTGATTTTAAGCCACCGCGTCGTCCAGCAGCGCCATCAACTCCGCGCGGCGCGTGGCGCTCACGAAGCTGGCCTCGAAGCTGTTGCGCGCCAGGGTGATGACATCGTCGCGCGACAGGTCCAGCGCTTCGACGGTCTGCACGAAGTTGGCATTCATGTAGCCGCCGAAGTACGCTGGGTCGTCGGAATTGACGGTGGCGCACAGGCCGGCATCGAGCAGGCGCTTCATCGGGTGCTGGCGCAGATCGTCCACCACGCAGAGCTTGAGGTTGGACAAAGGGCACACGGTGAGCGGAATGCGCCGCCGTGCCAGCTCGGCCACGAGAGCCGGGTCTTCGAGCGAGCGCACACCGTGGTCGATGCGCTCGGTCTTCAGGTCGTCGATGGCTTCGCGGATGTAGGCCGGGGGGCCCTCCTCGCCCGCGTGCGCCACCACATGGAAGCCGAGTTCGCGGCAACGCGCGAACACGCGCGAGAACTTGGACGGCGGGTGCCCCACCTCGCTGGAGTCGAGTCCGACGCCGATGAAATGCTGCCGGTACGGCAACGCCGCCTCCAGCGTGGCAAAGGCGTCATCCTCGCTCAGGTGGCGCAGGAAGCACAGGATGAGTGCTGCGCTGACGCCGAGTTCGGCCCGCGCGCGCTCACAGGCGCTGGACAGACCCTGGATCACGGTGGCCATCGGCACGCCACGCGCGGTGTGGGTCTGGGGGTCGAAGAAGATCTCGGTGTGCACGACGTTGTCGGCCTTGGCACGCAGGAAGTAGGCCCAGGCCATGTCATGGAAATCGGCCTCGTGCAGCAGCACGCTGGCGCCCGCGTAGTAAATGTCCAGGAAGCTCTGCAGGTTGGTAAAGGCGTAGGCATCGCGCAGCGCCTCCACACTGGGGTAGGGCAGGCTCAGGCCGTTGCGCTGCGCGAGTGCGAAGATCAACTCGGGCTCGAGAGAGCCTTCAATATGGATGTGCAGCTCGGCCTTGGGAATGGCGGCGGCGAGCTGGGCGGGGGTCGTGGTCATGTCACATCCTTTTCAGCAGGTGCCCAGTGCGATGCCCAGGCGATTGAGGTAACGGCGGTAGGCGCTGGAGACCCGGTCGGCGGGGCCATGCACTTCGGCCACGGGCGCGGTCCGGCCGACCGGCAGGGCGCGCGGCGTCTGCGACTCCACCACCGGACGGTCCTGGGCGAACACCGCGTCCTGGAAAGCGATGAGCTCCTGGTCGGTCGACGTGTCGCCCTGCGTGGACATCACGAACCAGGCGGTGCATATCTCATGCCCGTCGGGCCGGATGAACAAAGCGATGGCATTGCTCACCGGGTCGCCCTCGGTGGCGTCCTTGCGCAGGATCGCGGCGAAGGGATGGGGCACGTCGTAGCGGTAGGCAATCCAGGCACCTTCGTCCGCGCCGGCATACGCGCGGGGCTGCCAGGCGCGGGCGTCGCGCACCACCAGACCGGCCAGGCCAGCACCTTCGTCCACGACGCCGGTCTGCACCTGGGCGTGGCCGCGTTCGCCCAGCCAGCCCTCGTGCACGAAGCCGAAGTGGCTCAGGTCCAGGAAGTTTTCCACCAGGCGCGGCGCGCTGGTGTTCAGCTCGTAAGGCCCGCACAGCACGGTGCGCCATGCGGAGTCTTCGGCCGGCTCGAACGCGGGCGGCTCGATCTGCACATGGCCCAGTGCCTGGGACGCCGGCTGCAGGCGAACCCAGACCAGGCCATGGCGCTCGCGCGCTTCGAACGCCACGGCGCGATGACTGGCGGGTGGCACGAAGTCGGGGGCAGCGGGCACGTGCTGGCAACCGCCAGCGCCACCGAACTGCCACCCGTGGTACGGGCACTCCAGGCGCGTGCCGTGCAGGCCGATGAGCACGCGGCCCATCGACAGTTTCGCGCCGCGGTGCGGGCAGCGGTCCGCCCAGGCATGCACGCGGTGACCGTCGTGCGCATGTTCGCGCCACAGCACCAGCGCCTGCCCCAGCAGCGAACAGGCGACGGGCGTGTCCCGCACCAGGTTCGATGCCATCACGGGGTGCCAGAGTTGCTGTTCGATCATGGGGTCCATTCAAGCGCAAAGGGCTGCCTCCGGGCAGCCCTTCGTATCCAACAGGCACCGCGGAACCGGCTCCGCCGGGCCGCTGGTGCCGCCCCTCGAGGGGGTCGCGCCCTGCGCGGCAGCGGGATCAGTTCGGCACTTTGCCTTCGACGCCCTTGACGTAGAACTTGATACCGCCCAGGAATGCGTCGTCAGCCACCTTGTCGGCCGCCAGCACTTCCTTGCCGTCCTGGCCAACGATCGGGCCCTTCCAGATCGAGAAGCTGCCATCCTTCAGGCCGGCACGCACGGTGTCGACCTTGGCCTTCACTTCGGCGGGCACGTCTTCAGCTACGGACACCATGTCGATCGCGCCTTCCTTCACACCCCACCACACGCTGCCGGTGGACCAGGTGCCTTCCAGCACGTCCTTGGTGGCCTTGATGTAGTACGGAGCCCAGTTGATGACAGCAGAACCCAGGTGGGCCTTGGGGCCGTAGGCGGTCATGTCGGAATCCCAGCCGAAGGCGCGCTTGCCCATCTTCTCGGCGGTCTGCAGCACGGCCGACGAGTCGGTGTTCTGGAACAGGATGTCGGCACCGCCGTTGATCAGCGAGGTGGCGGCTTCGGTTTCCTTCGGTGGATCGAACCAGCCGTTGACCCAGACCACCTTGGTCTTGACCTTGGGATTCACCGATTGCGCGCCCAGTGTGAAGCTGTTGATGTTGCGGATCACTTCGGGGATTGGAATGGAGGCCACCACGCCCAGCGTGTTGGACTTGGTCATGCTGCCCGCGATCACGCCCGCCATGTACGCACCTTCGTAGGTGCGGCTGTCGTAGGTGCGCATGTTCTCGGCGGTCTTGTAGCCAGTGGCGTGCTCGAATTTCACGTCCTTGAAGTCGGGCGCGATCTTGAGCATGGGCTCCATGTAGCCGAAGGTGGTGCCGAACACCAGCTTGTTGCCCTGGCCGGCCAGGTCGCGGATCACGCGCTCGGCGTCGGCGCTTTCGGGCACGTTCTCGACGAAGCTCGTGACGACCTTGTCACCGAACTCCTTCTCGATCGCCTTGCGGCCGTTGTCGTGCGCGAAGGTCCAGCCGCCGTCGCCCACCGGACCGACGTAGGCAAACGCGATCTTGAGCGGTGCGGGCTTCGGAGCTTCGGCGGCAGCGGGTGCCGGTGCGGCGGGCGCGGCGGCCTCTTCCTTCTTGCCACAGCCGATCAGGACGGCGCTGGTCAGCGCGGTCAGCGCGGCGACCTTCATCAGGGAACGTTTGCTCAGGTCTGTCATGGATAACCTCTTTGTTGGGAAAGGGTGGTGCGAAAGCGGATGCTGAAAAAGCATAAAGATTATGCGCCCGGGTAGAACGGTTTTCCGATCGACGACGGCATGTTGATGCGGATCCAGGTCGGGTTGCGCGAGATGAGAACCAGCACGACGATGGTGGCGATGTACGGCATCATCGTCAGGAACTGGCTGGGCACGTTCACGCCAATGCCCTGCAGATGGAATTGCAGCATGGTCACGCCGCCGAACAGGTAGGCCCCAAGCAACACGCGTGCCGGACGCCAGGTGGCGAAGGTGGTGAGCGCCAGCGCGATCCAGCCCTTGCCGGCGATCATGCCCTCCACCCACAGCGGCGTGTACACGGTGGACACGTAAGCCCCGGCGAGCCCGCAGAGCGCCCCCCCGGCCATCACCGCCACCAGCCGGATGCGGCGCACCGGATAGCCCAGCGCGTGGGACGACTCGGGGCTCTCGCCCACGCTGCGCAGCACGAGGCCTGCGCGCGTGCGGTAAAGGAACCAGATCAGGAAGATCACCAGCGCCACGCACACGTAAACCATGGGGTGGTGGCGGAACAGCGCCGGGCCGATCAGCGGGATGTCGCCCAGCAGCGGAATCACGTGGCTGGTCTGCTCGGGCAGTTTTTCCTGCACGTAGCTGGTGCCGGCGAACGCGGAGAAGCCCGCGCCGAAAAGGCTGAGCGCCAGGCCCGTGGCGTACTGGTTGGTGTTGAGCCAGATGACGAGCCCGCCGAAGATGGCGGCCAGCAGCGCGCCGGCGGCCATGCCCGCCGCAAAGCCCAGCGTGGTGCTGCCGGTGTGCACCACGGTGGCAAAACCGGCCAGCGCGGCGCACAGCATCATGCCCTCGGCGCCGAGGTTGACGATGCCGGCCTTTTCGTTGATGAGCAGGCCCAGCGAAGCGATGGCCAGGACGGTGCCCGCGTTGAGCGAGGCGGCAACAAGAAGTGCAATGGATTCCATATCAAGACTCCCGACAGGCCGCCCCTAGGGTGGCTTGCACCCCCTTGGGGGGCAGTGAATACACGAAGTGATGAGCGTGGGGGTTCACGCTTCTCATTTTTTCCAGACCAGGCGGTAGGCGATCAGCGTGTCGCAGGCCAGCAGCGCGAACAGCAGCAGGCCCTGGAACACACCGGTGATGGACTTGGGCAGGCCCAGTCGCGACTGCGCAAGCTCGCCACCGATGTAGAACATGCTCATGAGAATGGCCGAGAACACGATGCCCACCGGGTGCAGCCGCCCCACGAAGGCCACGATGATGGCCGCGAAGCCGTAACCCGCTGGCACATACGGTGTGAGCTGGCCAATCGGGCCCGCCACTTCCAGCGCACCGGCCAGGCCCGCCGCGCCACCCGAGGTGAGCAGTGCGATCCACAGTGCCTTGCGCGACGAGAAGCCGGCGTAGCGCGCGGCCGCAGGTGCCAGCCCGCCCACCAGTTGCGCGTAACCCGAGTAGGTGCGGAACAGGAAGATCCACACCGCCGCCACGCCCGCCAGCGCGAGCAGCAGGCCGATGTTCACGCGCGAGCCGCTCATGAGGCGCGGGATCTGCGTGACCGCTTCGAAGGTCTTGGTCTGCGGGAAGTTGTAGCCGCCCGGATCCTTCCAGGGGCCATAGACCAGGAAGTTCAGCACCTGGACGGCCACGTACACGAGCATCAGGCTGACCAGGATCTCATTGGCATTGAAGCGGTCGCGCAGCAAGGCCGTGATGCCCGCCCAAAGCATGCCGCCGAGCACACCGGCGGCCAGCACGGCGGGCACGATCCAGGGACCGGTGGTCTTGTCGGCCGTGAGCGCCACGCCGGCCGCGAAGATCGCGCCGATGATGTACTGCCCCTCGGCACCAATGTTCCACACGTTGGAGCGGAAGCACACTGCCAGACCGAGCGCGATGATGAGGAGCGGCGTGGCTTTCACCATGAGTTCGGACAACGCATAGGTGCTCTTGATCGGTTCCCAGAAGAACACCTGCAGGCCACGCACCGGGTCCTTGCCCAGCACGGCGAACAGCATGACGCCGATCACCACGGTGATCAGCAGGGCCAGCAGCGGCGAGGCATAGCCCCAGCGCGCTGAGGGTTGGGGACGGACTTCAAGCCGCAGCATGGGCGGTCTCCTCTTTCTTGTGGTGTTGCGGTGCGGTGTCCCACAGGCCCGACATCCACTCGCCGATGCGCTCGATGGTGGCATCGGCCCGGTCCAGGCTGGGCGACAGGCGCCCCTTGGCGATCACGTGCAGGCGGTCGCTGATCTCGAACAGCTCGTCGAGCTCCTCGCTGACCACCAGCACCGCGCAACCGGCGTCGCGCAGCTTCAGGATCTCGCCACGGATCTGCGCCGCCGCGCCCACGTCCACGCCCCAGGTGGGCTGGCTGACGATCAGCAGCTTGGGCTTGGCCTCGATCTCGCGACCGACGATGAATTTCTGCAGGTTGCCGCCCGAGAGCGACTTGGCCGCCGCGTCCGGTCCGTTGGCCTTCACCTTGTAGCGGGCGATGATGTCCACCGCCTGGGCCTTCAGCGCGCCCACGCGGATCCAGCCGCCCGCGCCGAGCGCGTCCGTGCGCGAAAGCAGCAGGTTGTGCGCCAGCGACAGCGTGGGCACGGCGCCACGGCCCAGACGTTCTTCCGGCACGAAGTGCTGGCCCTGCGCGCGCCGGCGCCCCGGACCCGCATGCGACACATCCTGCCCGCCGAGGCGGATGCTGCCCGCGGGCGCACGGCGGTCTTCGCCCGACAGCGCGTAGAGAAGTT
This sequence comes from Hydrogenophaga laconesensis, assembly GCF_031457235.1. Classification (NCBI taxonomy): domain Bacteria; kingdom Pseudomonadati; phylum Pseudomonadota; class Betaproteobacteria; order Burkholderiales; family Comamonadaceae; genus Hydrogenophaga; species Hydrogenophaga laconesensis. Next base: position 94,207 of record NZ_JAVDWE010000003.1, on the reverse strand, counting down.
CGCTCTGCCCATTGCCTGAAACACCCGCGATGCCCACCACCTCGCCCGCGCGCACGGTGAGCGCGACGTCGTGCAGGTGGGTGCCGAAGGGGTCGTCGCTCTGCAGCGTCAGACCCTTCACCTCCAGCACCGCCGCACCAGCGTGCAGTTCGCGCACCTCCAGCGCGGGCGGCTCCGCGCCGATCATCAGGCGCGAGAGGGAGGCGTTGCTCTCCTGGCGCGGGTCGCAAACGCCCGTGACCTGGCCGCCGCGCAGCACGGTGCAGGCCGTGCACAGCTCGCGGATTTCGTGCAGCTTGTGGCTGATGTAGAGGATGCTGCAGCCTTCCGAGGCCAGCTTGCGCAGCACCACGAAGAGTTTCTCGACCGCCTGCGGCGTGAGCACCGAGGTGGGTTCGTCCAGGATCAGCAGCTGCGGGTTGGTCAGCAGGGCGCGGATGATCTCCACCCGCTGCATCTCACCCACCGAGAGGGTGTGCACCGGGCGCGAGGGATCGATGTCCAGCCCGTACTCGGTCGCCTTGGCGGTGATGCTCGCGCTCACCTCGGGCAGCGTGAGCGACTTGTCCAGCCCCAGCCAGACGTTCTCGGCCACGGTGAGGGTGTCGAACAGGCTGAAGTGCTGGAACACCATGCTGATGCCCAGTGCCCGGGCTTCCTGCGGGTTGCGGATGTGCACCGGTTTGCCGTTGAACATCACCGATCCCTCGTCGGGCTTGACCGAGCCGTAGATGATCTTCATCAGCGTGGACTTGCCAGCGCCGTTCTCGCCCAGCACCGCATGCACCTCCCCGGGCTGCACGGTGAGCGAGACGCCGCTGTTGGCCACCACCCCCGGATATCGCTTGGTGATGCCACTGAGTTGCAGTCGTGTCGTGGTCATGGGTCTCCTTGTCGTCGCGTGTGCGGTCAGGTATCGGCGTCGGACCGCCTCAGCGAGGCGGCCACACCCTTGATTTGTTCGCGCAGCCAGCGCCCCGCCTTGGAGGCATGGGTGCGCTCGTGCCAGAGTTGGTAATACATCATCCGGGGGAAGTCCACCGGGCAGGGCAGCACCTGCACCGGCAGCGTGGGGGTGAAGCGTTCGCAGTACTGGCGACCGGTGGTGAGTACCAGCAGGCTGCCGGCGACCATGGCGGGAATCAGCCCGAAATGCGGGCAGCGCGCGGTGATGTTGCGCACCAGACCCAGCGTGGCGAGGTGTTCATCGACGAAGCCACGGGCGCCGGGATGGGTGGGTGTGGGTGCAATGTGCTCCGCCCCCAGCCAGGCCTCCACGTCCCAGCCCCGACGCACCGCCGGATGCTGGTTCGACACCAGGCACACCACCTCGTCGCCGAACAGGCGGCCCAGGTGCAGGTCTTCCGGTGGCTGCTTCCAGTTGCCGATGACCACGTCCACATCGCCTTGCGCCAGGTGGTTGCGGTAGTCGGAATCCCTCGAGAGCGGATGGATATCGATGGGGCAGTTCGGCGCCTGGCTCTTAATCTGGGCCACCAGCTGCGGCAGGAACAGGGGGTCAAGGTAGTCGCTGGCGGCCATGCTGAAGCTGTGGCGGGCCGTGGCCGGATCGAAGCTGCGCGCATCGGAAAACATGACCTCGGCACTGCGCAGGATGTCCGCGGCCGGTTCGATCATGCGCAGACCGGCCACCGTGGGCACCATGCCCGAGCCCGAGCGCACCAGAAGGGGGTCGCCCGCCATTTCCCGCAAGCGCTTGAGTGCCGCACTGACCGCCGGCTGGTACATGCCCAGGCGCAGCGCCGCGCGCGACACGCTGCGCTCGGTGAGCACGGTGTGGAGCACGCGAATCAGGTGCAGATCAATCTTGTCGAACATGGACATGTATTTCAAACCCTTGTCATATGCAGGTGAATGGTGTTTTGGGCATTTTGGACATATGGCCGAGCATATGTTGTGCCATGGGGTCGGCGCTATGCTGGCACGCATGAGCACCGAAATATCCGCACAAACCCTGACCTTCCTGCGCCGCGGCCGCCCCGTGACGCTGGACAACGTGGCCCCCGACCGCACCCTGCTGGAGGTGCTGCGCGAAGACCTGCACTGCACCGGCACCAAGGAAGGCTGCGGCGAGGGCGACTGCGGCGCCTGCACCGTGGTGCTGGGCGAGGCGGTGGACGGTCGGCTGGAATACAGGGCGATCAACAGCTGCATCCGGCTGGCGCACTCGGTCGAGGGCCTGGCGGTCTGGACCGTGGAGGACCTGGCCGGCGACGACGGCGAACTGCACCCCGCGCAAGAGGCCATGGTGCAGTGCCACGGCAGCCAGTGCGGCTTCTGCACCCCGGGCTTCGTCATGAGCCTGTTCGGCATGTACCAGAACACGAAGGGCGGCCAGGGCATCGACCGGCCCCGTGCGCAGGCCGACCTGTCGGGCAACCTGTGCCGCTGCACCGGCTACCGGCCCATCCTGGATGCCGCGCAACAGATGGGCGACCTGCCCCTGCCCAGCGGCTGCGGCGTGAACGAAGCCGCCACCGTGGCCGCCTTGAAAGCGCTTCCGAACAAGAAGAAGGAGGCCACCACCTACCTGCGCCCCACCGCCCTGACCGAACTGCTGCAGCTGCGCACCGCCCACCCCCAGGCACAGGTGGTCGCCGGTTGCACCGACGTGGGTCTGTGGGTCACCAAGATGCACAAGCGCTTCGCCCAGGTGCTCGACGTCACTGCCGTGCGCGAACTGCGCCGGGTGGAGGCCTACCCTCACCACATCGCCATCGGTGCGGCCGTGACGCTGACCGACGCCTACGCCGCCCTGGTGAAAGAACGCCCCCAGCTCAAGACCTTCGCACAACGTTTTGCTGGCCTGCCGGTGCGCAATTCGGGCACGCTGGGCGGCAACGTAGCCAATGGCTCCCCCATCGGCGACTCGATGCCCCTGCTCATCGGCCTGGGTGCCAGCGTGGTGCTGATGCGCTGGGACGCGAAACGCCGCGCCGTGGCCCATCGCGAGCTTCTTCTGGAAGACCTCTACACCGGCTACCGCACCAATGTGATGCACCCGGACGAACTGCTGGCCTGGATCAAGGTGCCCCGGCCCACGGCTGGCGAGCACTTCAAGGCCTACAAGATCAGCAAGCGCTTCGACGACGACATCTCTGCCGTCTGCCTGGCGATCCGTACAACGGTGACGAATGGCGTCGTGCTGGACGTGTCCGTCGGCGCGGGCGGTGTGGCCGCCACCCCGGTGCGCGCGCGCCAGACCGAAGCGGCCTTGCGCGGACAGTCCTGGACCGCCGACACCGTGATGGCCGCCGTGGCCGCGCTGCGCGCGGAGTTCCAGCCCATCTCCGACATGCGCGCCAGTGCCGCCTACCGCCAGACCGTGCTGGGCAACCTGCTGCAACGGTACTGGCTGGAGAGCCAGGGCCTGCAGCACATCAACCTGGACACGCTCAACGCGGCCACGCTGGAGGCACTGGCATGAACGCACGCGATTCCAACAATCCCGCCACCGCACCGGTGGTGATCTCATCCCGCGCCGACGCGGTCGCCCCGGCCGCCGAGGTGGCCGAGGTCCGACCCGCCACCTCCGTGCCACCCGCCAGCCCGCGCGCGGCGGGTGTCTCACGCTTCCACGAAAGCGCTCGCGCCCAGGTGGCAGGCGGCGCGACCTACATCGACGACATTCCCGAAGTGCGCGGCACCCTGCATGCCGCACCGGTGTGTTCGAACGTGCCGCATGGCCGGCTGCGCGGCATGGACGCCACCGCTGCGCTCGCGGTCCATGGCGTGCGCGGCGTGTTCGGCGCGAGCGACATTCCGGGCGACCCTGTGCTGGCCGCCTTCGCCCACGACGAACCCGTGTTCGCCGGGGAAACGGTGCAGTTCACTGGCCAGGTGGTGGCGGTCGTCGTGGCCGACGACGTGATGACCGCGCGCCGCGCGGCGCGACTCGTCAAACTCGACATCGAGTCCCTGCCCGCCGTGCTCTCGGTGCACGAGGCCCACGCGCTCGAGAGCTACGTGCTGCCACCGGTGCATGTGAAACGCGGCGACGCCGCCGCGGCCCTGGCGCGCGCCCCACGGGTGCTGGAAAGCACCTTCGAGATCGGTGGCCAGGAACACTTCTACCTGGAAGGCCAGATCGCCTATGTGCTGCCGCTCGAACAGAACCAGTGGTGGGTGTACTCGAGCACCCAGCACCCGGGTGAAGTGCAGCACTGGGTGTCGCACGCGCTGGGCATCGACAACCACGCCGTGACGGTGGAGTGCCGACGCATGGGCGGGGGCTTCGGTGGCAAGGAAACGCAGGCCGGCCACCTCGCGGTGTGGGCCGCTGTGGCCTCGCGCAAGCTGCAACGCCCCGTGAAGTTGCGGCTCGACCGCGACGACGACTTCATGGTCACCGGCAAGCGCCATCCCTTCGCCTATCACTACCGCGTCGGCTTCGACGAGACCGGCCTGCTCTGCGGACTCGACCTGGAGATGCTGGTCAACTGCGGCTTCAGCGCCGACCTCTCCGGCCCCGTGGCCGACCGGGCCATCTTCCATGCCGACAACGCCTACTTCCTGGAAGACGTGGCGATCTCCAGCTACCGCTGCAAGACGAACACGCAGAGCCACACGGCGTTCCGCGGCTTCGGTGGCCCGCAGGGCGTGATCGTCATCGAGCGCATCCTCAGCGACATCGCACGCGAACTCGGCGTGGATCCGCTGGACGTGCGCCTGCGCAACCTCTACGGCATCGAAAGCCGCAATGTCACCCACTACCAGATGAAGGTGGAGGACAACATCCTGGAGCCCTTGATGACCACGCTGGCCGGCACCAGCGGGTACCGCCAGCGGCGCGAGCAGATCACCGCCTGGAACGCACAGAGCCCGGTGATCAAGAAGGGCATTGCGCTCACGCCCGTGAAGTTCGGCATCAGTTTCACGGCGACCCTGTTCAACCAGGCCGGCGCGCTCGTCCACGTGTACACCGACGGCAGCGTGCAGGTGAACCACGGCGGTACCGAGATGGGCCAGGGCCTCAACACCAAGGTGGCCGCCATCGTGGCCGACGAGCTCGGCATTCCGTTCGAACGCGTGCTGTCCACGGCCTCCGATACCAGCAAGGTACCGAACGCCAGCGCCACCGCGGCCTCCAGCGGCACCGACCTCAACGGCCGAGCCGCCCAGTTCGCCGCCCGCAACGTGCGAGACAACCTGGCCGCGTTCGTTGCGGGGCTCGACCTGTGCGGCGCGGGCGCGGTGAAGTTCGAGGGCGGCCAGGTGATCTCGCCCACCGCCACCCGAACGTTCGAGGAGGTGGTGCACGCGGCCTACGCCAACCGCATCCAGCTCTGGAGCGACGGCTTCTACCGCACACCCAAGATCCACTACGACAAGACCACCCTCACCGGCCGGCCGTTCTACTACTTCGCCTATGGTGCGGCGGTCACCGAAGTGGCCATCGACACACTCACGGGCGAGAGCCGCGTGCTCAAGGTCGACATCCTTCACGACGTGGGCCACAGCATCAACCCGGCCATCGACATCGGGCAGATCGAAGGTGGCTTCGTGCAGGGCATGGGCTGGCTCACCACCGAGCAACTGGTGTGGAACGCCAAGGGCTATCTGGCGACCCACGCACCCAGCACCTACAAGATTCCCGCCACCGGCGACATCCCCGAGCACTTCAAGGTCGACCTCTGGCCCGAGGCCAACCGCGAGGACAACGTGCACGGCAGCAAGGCCGTGGGCGAGCCGCCGTTCATGCTGGCCATCAGCGTGTTCGAGGCGTTGCGCGATGCCGTGGCACAGGCCGGCGGTCGGCCTCAGGCGATGAACGCGCCCGGCACGGCCGAAGAAGTGTTGAGGGCGACCAGCAGCTTCGCAGGCTGACAGCCATTGGCCGCCGGGACATCCCATCAACCCTGAGCCAGCCGCGCGATCAGGGCCATGGCCGCCGCGGGTGCCCTCTCCTTCGCCCCACTGATGAAGTACATGAACACGTCGCGCAGCCCGGCTTTCTTCTTGCCGGGCGCTTCCACCCGTGGCACCTCGGCCGGTTCGCCACCGGCGGCCCAGGTCTTGGCGGCTTCGGCCCAGCGGTCCAGCGCCCTGGGCGCGTAGCCGGTCTTCACGGCCGGGTCGGTGCGCATGAGGCGGGCGTAGACGAAATCGCCCGTGAGGTCGGCGAACGAGGGGTAGTCGTCCGAATCGGTGAACACCGTGGCGCAGTGGTGCTTGCGCGCGAGCGCGAGGTAGGCCGGGTCCATGAAGCTCTTGTGCCGCACATCCAGCGCGTGGCGCAGGGGCAGGCCGTCCACCTCGCGCGGCAGCAGTTCCAGGAAAGCCTCGAAGTCCACCGGATCGAAGGCTTTCGTCGGTGCGAACTGCCAGACCAGCGGCCCGAGTTTGGGACCCAGCTCACTCAGGCCACTGCCCACGAAACGTTCGATGGACTCACCGGCATCGGCCAGCACCTTGCGGTTGGTGGCGAAGCGGTTCGCCTTCAGGGAGAACACGAAGCCTTCAGGCGTTTCGTCGCGCCACTTGGCGAACGTGGGTGGCTTGAAGGTGCTGTAGTAGGTGCCGTTGACCTCGATCGCGGTGAGTTGCGTGCTGGCGTACGCGAGCTCTTTGCTGTGCGCAAGCCCCTTGGGGTAGAAGTTGTCGCGCCAGGGTTCGAACGTCCAGCCGCCCACGCCCGAACGCACCGCGCCCGACGATGCCCTGGTGTTGGCCATGTCCATCTCCTTCAAGGAACAGGAGTGCCACTCTAGCAAGGATGCCCCTGACATGCAGGGTCTCCCACGGTTTGAGCGCCGGGTCAATCTTGCCGACGATGTGCCCGGCGTGCAGCAAGTCTTGCCTCTCCAGCCGCCAGCAACCGCCTGGCTTTCGGGTATGCGGATTGCCCCTGCTCGGGGATTCCGGTCCTCCCGACCGCCACCCCCGGATGAAAGTCTCCATGGCCCAGCTCCCCCCCACACTGCAACGTGCCCTGCTCGCAGGCGACCACTCCATCCGCGCCCGAAAGATCGCCATCCTGGTCGCCCACGGCGTGGAGGGTCAGAGCGTGGCCGGCGTGCACGCCGCCCTGCTCGCCATGGGAGCACACCCCTGCTACGTCGCCCCACGCATCGGCCCGGTGAAGACAGCGGACGGTGTGTTCATCGATGCCGAGGCCTCTCTGGAAAACGAACCCGGTTTCCTGTTCGACGCCATGGTGCTGCCTGATGGGGTCACCGGTGTGCAGGCACTGGACCGCGACAGCCACACACGGGCGTTCATCCGTGACCAACACGGCTGCGGCAAGGCCATCCTCGCCATGCCCGCGTCCCTGGCCTTGCTCGACGCGGCCGGCGTGTCCACCACCCTGCCCTCCGGCCAGCCCGACCCCGGGGTGGTGATCGGCCACGACATCACCGCCTTCATCCGCGCCGTCGTGCGCTTGCGCCACCCCGAACGGCACGCCGCACCGCCCACGCACTGACCACCTTCAAGGGGCTGCGCAAGGCGCCCTGCGCCGGTTTGAACACCTGCCGCGGGCCGGGTGCCCCGCATGCGCATAAGCTAGGGTGTTTTCCGACCCTGTCCGTTCGCCCATGAAAGATTTCCTGCCCGACTACGCCCACCCGTTCATCGACGTCATCACCATCGCACTGCAGATTGCCCTGATCATCTTCGTGGCCCTGCTGCTGCGCTCGGTGTTGCACCGCCTGATCAACCGCATCGCGGCAGACAAGCAATTGCCCCTGGAGTTCGCGGTGGGTGGCCGCCGGGTGGTCACTTTCCTGCTGCTCGGCGCGGCCCTGCTGCTGGCAATGGACCGCGTGGGCGTCTCCGGCATGGTGATCTGGACCGGCTTCACCGGTTTTGTCACCGTGGGGGCCATCGCCTTCTTCGCGGCCTGGAGCGTGCTCTCCAACATCTTCTGCGCGGTGCTGATCTTCACCTCCCGCCCGTTCGGCCTGCGCGACCGCATCGAACTGCTGGAGGGGGGCGACAAGCCCGGGCTGGCCGGCGAGGTGATGGACATCAACCTCATCTACACCACGCTGCGCGAAGACACGCCGGCCGACGCGGAGCCTTCCTACCTGCGCGTGCCCAACAGCCTGTTCTTCCAGCGCACCACGCGGCTGCGCACGCGCGAGTCGGTGGTGCGCTCGCTGCTCGACTGAAGGCCGCCCCGACGGACGGCTTCAGTACAATCGCCGACCTCCCAATTCCGGCCTTCGTCCCATGCAGTACTCCGTCTCGCACCACAAGCTCAAGCTCATCCTCGCCGCCCACGGCCTCAAGAGCGGCGATGCCGGCGGCATCGATCAGCTGTTCGGCGGCAAGGACGGTTACTACTGGTTCGGCACCCTGCGCGACCTCTGCCCCGAGGGCAAGACCCTGTCGTGGGAAAACCAGTACGCCATGGTCAACGCGATCCAGGCCCATGAGAACGCCACGGCCGAAGAAGACGAAATGAAACCGCAGGTGCCCAGCGCGGCCAACATCGCCGCGCTGTCCAAGCTGCTGGCAGATCCGATCTGAGCTGAGCCGCCGCGAGGCCGCCCGAGCCTCCATTCAGTCGAGAGGCCAGGGCAGATCGCGCTGGAGGCCCGGCACCTCCAGGGGTTTTGCGCCGGTCCTGCCCATGGTCCCGGGCGATCGCCACCAGGGCGCGACGGGGGCGAGGTGAGCCGGCTCCACCGCCTCGCCCAGGCGTGGCAACAGCAAGGGCGTATCCCGCGTCCGCGAGAGCTCCAGCAGCGTCTCCACCGGTTCGTCCCAGGCGTGCATGGCCAGGCTGAAGGTGCCCCAGTGCACCGGCAGGAAGGCGCCACCACCCAGCAGGGCATGCGCCCGCAGGGCGTTCACGGGACCGAGGTGGATGTCGCCCCAGGAGGGGTGGAAGGCCCCCACTTCCAGCATGACCAGATCGAACGGCCCCAGCCGCTCGCGAATCGAGAGGTACTCGGTGGTCAGCCCGGTGTCGCCGCTGAAGAAAACGCTGTGGCGGTCGGTGCGCATCACCATGGACGACCACAGCGTGGCGTTGCGGTCCTTCAGGCCGCGCCCGGAGAAATGCTGCGAGGGCGCCGCCGTGATGGTCAGCCCCGTGCCCGGCACCGGATGGCTTTCCCACCAGTCCAGCTCGGTGATGCGCTCGGCCGCCACGCCCCAGGCCTGCAGGTGCGCGCCCACGCCGAGCGAGGTGACGAAGGGCACCTTGCTGTGGCGTGCGAGCGCGCGGATGGTGGGGTAGTCCAGGTGGTCGTAGTGGTCGTGCGAGATGACCACCACATCCACCTCGGGCATCTGTCGCAGGCGCAGCGGCACCGGCTGGAAGCGCCGGGGCCCGAGCAGCCGGAACGGCGAGGCACGCGTGCCCCAGACGGGGTCGGTCAGCACACGGTAGCCATCGATCTCGATCAGCACCGTGGAATGCCCCAGCCAGGTGGCGCGCAGGCCACTCTGGGGCGGCCGGCCCCATGTCTCGCGAGGGTCGATCGAGGGCAAGGGCGCATCGGGTGTCCGCCGGTCGCCACCACTGAGAAAGTCGCGCAGCGTGGGACGTGGGGCGGTGGTGTCGCGCAGACCCGGCAGCACCGGATACACGTTGCGAAAGCCTGTGCCATTCCACAGGGGAGACGCGCGCATGCGCTCCAGCCGCAAACCCTCCGCGCGCCGGCCAAAGGTGTTCATGGCAAGGTCCTTCCAGCGTCGGCGCGGAGCAAGGGGTGGGGTCGGGTCATGCGGGTCTGCGTGGGTTGGGCCAACCCGAAGTCTCCCGGCTTCCCGTCGCCTGCGCAAGCGCCTGGCGCGCCGGCCCCTGCGTCAACCCGGGTTCACGGCACGCCAGGCGCTGGCGCCGTCGTTCACCGAGCCGTGCATGCGGCCGCGCGTGACCTCGCCGACATAGCGGTCCGCCCCCACGATGAAGCGGATGCGTGTGCCATCCATGCGCGCATCGCTCACGGCCACGATTTCACTGCCACGCCTCAGCGTGCCTTCCAGCATCTGGAAGGTCTGCTTCAGCACGAGTTCCCGGCCATCCGCCAACCGCCAGGTGCCCTCCACTTTCGCCGGCACCGTCCACTGGTAGGCCTCGCAGTAGGTGCGGCAGTTCTCGGTGACCTGCTGCGTCTGGTCGGGCTGCCAGTCGCCCAGATCGAACGAGTTGGAGACGATGCGCGTGCCGGGCTTCATCGCCAGCAGCGTGGGGCGCAACTGCAGGTTCAGGTCGGGCAGCAGGAACATGGTGATCACGGTGGCCTTGGAGAAGTCCGATTCGAAGATATCGGCCTTCTCGAAGGTGGCGCGCGTGGCCACGCCCTCGGCCCGCGCCGCGCGTTGCGACAGCGCCACCAGGTCGGGGTTGTATTCAATGCCGTGCGCGGTGGCCCCGCGCTTGGCCGCGGTGATGACGAGACGCCCGTCGCCCGAGCCGAGGTCGATGAGGTGGTCGCGCGGCGTGAGCTTCGCCATCTCCAGCATGCGGTCGACCAGGCTCTGTGCGGTCGGCAGCCAGATCACGTCCTTGCCCGCCTGTCCTTCCTTGGGCACGTAGTCGGGTGGGGTGGCGGGGGCGGTCTGCGCCCAGGCCGGGACGGTGGCCCAGGCGCCCAGACACAGGACAGCGGCACTGAGGGTGGATCGAAGAGCGGTCATGGCGAATCTCCTGGTGAATGGGAACTCGTGAGCACAGGGGCCTCGCACGTGGCCGTGGAGTCCTTGCAGAACAGCATGGGCACACCCGCCATCAGCACCCCCAGGCCGGCCCACGCGGCATGGCCGGTGTGCAGCACGCTGGCATGCAGCATGTACAGGCAGGTGAGGCAGAACACGATCGGGGTCAGGGGATAGAAGGGCACACGGAAAGGCATTGCACGGTGCGGATGCCGCCAGCGCAGCACGAACAGCGAGCCCCCCACCAGCAGCAGGAACAGCCAGAACACCGGCGCGGTGTAGTCGACCATGGCCTTGAAACCATCCGGTGTGAACGCGCCCAGGGCGATCAGCACCAGCGCCAGGCCGCCCTGCGCGATCAGGCCGTTGGCCGGCGCGCTGCCGCGGCCGTTCCACACGCCGATCCAGCGCAGCACGGCCACGTCCCGGCCGAGGGCGAAGAACACACGGGCGCCGGTGAAGAGCGTGGCGTTCAAGGTGGCGATCGCGGCCACCACGATGGCCAGCGTCACCAGCAACTCGCCCGACGGGCCGGCCGCCGCACGCATCATGTCGGCCGCCACCGCGTCCGACGCGCGCAGGCCGTCGAGCCCGAGGATGGACAGCAGGGCCATGTTGGCCAGCACGTACAGCAGCACCAGCAGCGCGGTGCCCACGGTCAGCACCTTGGCAATGTTGCGTGGCGCGTCGCGCAGCTCGCCTGTGAGGTAGGCCGCATCGTTCCAGCCGCCGTAGGTGAGCAGCACGAAGATCATGGCCACACCCAGCGCGGCCGCTTCCTCCCGGACCGGCAGTGGCGCGGGAGCCACCACCCCGGCCGAGCCGAAGAAGCCGACCAGGATGATAGCGAGCATGGCGCCAAGCTGGATGCCGGTGACCGCGATCTGCAGGTTTTTGCCCGCCACGGTGCCCGCGACATTGACCGCCGTCAGCACGACCACGGCCACCGCGGCGTAGATGGCCGGCCCGAGCGGTCCCAGGGGTGCCGCCTGCGCCACATAGTCACCCAGCAGGAAGGCGACGATTGCAATGGAGCCGGTCTGGATGACGGTGCAGCGCGCCCACGCGAAGAGGCGCGCCACCGAACGGCCGTAGGCCTGTGAAAGGAAGTGGTATTCGCCCCCCACGTGCGGGTGCGCCGCCGCGAGCTCGGCGTAGCACAGCGCCCCGATCAGCGTGACCAGCCCACCAAGCAGCCAGACGAGGATGAACATCGCCTCGGAACCCACGCCGCTGGCCACGATGGAAGGCGTGCGGAAGATGCCGATGCCGACCACCAGGCCCAGCATGATCACCACCGCATCGAAAACCGACAGCTGCGCCGCGGGCTCAGGCCGCGACGGGTCCGCCATCGGGGGTCCTTCTTGTGTTGCTGCGCCTTGTCACGGCCGGGTCTCCTGTCGTCCGGTCAGCCGGACTTCGAGGATGGAACACCCCGGCCGTTCAGAGTTCCCGCGTCAGGCGGGAAAAATCGGGTCAGGAGCCGGCCGAAGGCGGCGGCGTGGTCACGACCTGGCCGTCCTTCACCGGCAACGTCGCGCCCGGTCGGAAGCTGGTGCGGGCCGTGTGCTCCTGACCGTCGAGGCGATACGTCACCTGGTAGCCATTTAACTTTTGTGACTTCTCGTTCACGGTTTTGCAACGGCGCTCGACCGAGGCCACCGTGTCCTTCTGCTGCATGTTCTTCTGCACCTGGTTGCCGGCGTAGCCACCGGCCGCCGCGCCCGCGACGGTGGCCACGGTGCGGCCGCTGCCGCCACCGATCTGGCTGCCCAGCAGGCCGCCGGCCACGCCACCAATGACGGTGCCCGCGATGCGGTGCTGGTCCTTCACCGGCGCCTGCCGCTGCACAGTGACGTTCTCGCACTGCTCGCGCGGCGTGACCACGGTTTCCATGACCTCCTTCACCGCGACCACCTGGGCTTCCTTGGGCTTGGTCAGCGCCTGGTACCCGGTGACGCCGCTGGCGCCGATCACGACAGTGGCAATGCCTCCAACCACGAGTCCCTTCATCATTGACTTGTCCATGGTGTTTCCATCCTTTCAGTTGTCAGACTTCGATGCCGCGCAATCTATCCCCGGCCCCGGCCGACTCTGTAACAAAGCGTGAAGCTGCAAACGGCCCGGCGCGGCCGGTCTGACGGCCGCTCAGCCGGTGGTGCGGCCTGGCAATGAAAGGTGCGCCCGTGCGGGCGCGGTTTCCGACAGCAGCCGCCCCCGGCGCCACACCTTGAGCCGCGTGGCGCGCAGGCGGATGGCTTCGATCGGGTCGCGTGCCTGCAGCAGCACGAAGCTCGCATGGCACCCGGGTGCAATGCCGTAGCCTTCGAGGTTCATCACCTTCGCGGCGTTGGAGGTCACCGCCTCGAAGCAGGCGCGCATGCCCTGCTGGCTGGTCATCTGCGCCACGTGCAATCCCATGTGGGCCACCTCGAGCATGTCGCCACTGCCCAGCGAATACCACGGGTCCATGACGCAGTCGTGGCCGAAGGCGACCGTCACGCCCGCGGCCATCAGTTCGGGCACGCGCGTCATGCCGCGCCGCCTGGGGTAGCTGTCGTGCCGGCCCTGCAGCGTGATGTTGATGAGCGGGTTGGCCACCGCGCTCACGCCCGCTTCGGCGATCAGCGGAATGAGCTTGCTCACGTAGTAGTTGTCCATGCTGTGCATGGAGGTGAGGTGCGAGCCGTTTACGCGGCCATGCAGGCCGAGGCGCTGGCTCTCGAAGGCCAGGGTCTCGATGTGGCGCGAGAGCGGGTCGTCGCTTTCGTCGCAGTGCATGTCCACCGGCAGGCCACGCCCGGCGGCGAGCTCGCACAGCAGCTTCACACTGGCCGCGCCATCGGCCATGGTGCGTTCGAAATGCGGAATACCACCCACCACGTCCACGCCCAGGTCCAGCGCGCGCTTGAGGTTGTCGAGCCCGCCCGGGCTGCGCAGCACGCCATCCTGCGGAAAGGCCACGAGCTGCACGTCGAGGTACGGCGCCATGCGCCTTTTGGCTTCGAGCATGGCGCGCACCGGCAGCAGACTCGGGTCGCTTGTGTCCACATGGCTGCGGATCGACAGCAGCCCCTTGGCCACGGCCCAGTCGCCATACGCGAGCGCGCGCTCGACCAGGGCTTCCTCGGTCAGCAGCGGCTTGAGCTCGCCCCACAGCGCGATGCCTTCCAGCAGGGTGCCGCTCTGGTTCACGCGCGGCAGCCCGTAGCTGAGCGTGGCATCCATGTGGAAGTGCGGGTCGCAGAACGGCGGCGAGAGCAGCTGGCCGGCCGCATCGACCGTCTCGCGCGCGGGCATTTGCAGGCCAGCGGCCACGTCGACGATGCGGCCGTCCTGAACGGCGACGGACATGTCGGTGCGGCCATCGGGCAGGCTGGCGTGGGTGATGAGCAGATCAAGCATGGTGCGGGGTCTCCGGTCAGACGGCGTGGCGGCGGTAACTGGCGAGCAGCGCGGCGAGCAAGGCCATGCCGATGGCGCAACCCCGGTTGAGCCACCGCAGACCGGCCTGCGACAGCCAGTGCACGGCCTGCTGCCCGGCCACCGCATAGGCCACCATCACCAGCGCGTCGATGGACACGAACAACGCGCCAAGCACCGCGTATTGCGGTGCCACGGGTTGCGACGGGTCGATGAACTGCGGCAGGAAGGCCGCGAAGAAGAGGAGCGTCTTGGGGTTGGAGAGGGCGACGCCCAGGCTGCGCAGGAAGGCCGCACGCCCCGCCGTCTGCCGCCCGGGCAGATCGGTGAGCGCGGCCTGCACGTCCATGGGCGGGCTGCGCCACAACTGCACCGCGAGCCAGAACAGGTACAACACCCCCACAGCACGCACGACTTCGAACAGCCAGCTGGACGCCGCCAGCAGCGACCCCAGCCCCACCGCCACCACCGCGATCAGCACGCTGCTGCCCAGGTTGGCTCCCGCCATGCCCCATGCGGCGCGCCGCATGCCGCCTGACATGCCGTTGGACAGGGCCAGCAACATGGTCGGGCCGGGAATCGCCGCCAGCGCCAGCGAAGCGGCAGCGAACATCAAAAGGGTCTGTGCAGTCGGCATATCAATCCATCACGCGCCACAAAGAATGAGGCCGCACCCGCCAGTGGCATCAAGGGTCCGGCTCCGCCGGCCCGAGATGCCGTCCCCCCTCCCAGCGCCGAAGGCGCGCCAGAGAGGGGGGAAGCCGCGCAGCGGCGCAGGGAGGTGTTCCGCATCAACGCTCGCCTTTCCGGTAGGGCTTCATCAGTGCCTGAGGATACGCCGCGCGGCGCGCCACCAGCACCAGCGCCAGGATGGACAGCGCGTACGGCAGCATCAGGTAGACCTGGTACGGCACCGCGCTGTCGCCGGACTGCTGCAGGCGCAGCTGCAGCGCGTCGAAGAACGCGAACAGCAACGCACCGGCCAGCGCCTTGCCCGGCCGCCACGACGCGAACACCACCAGCGCGACGCAAATCCATCCCCGGCCGTTGACCATGCTGAAGAAGAAGGCGTTGAACGCGGAGAGCGTGAGGAAGGCGCCTGCCACGCCCATCAGCGCCGAGCCCAGCACGATGGCGCTGGTGCGCGTGGCCGCCACCGACAGGCCCTGCCCTTCGGCAGCCTGCGGGTTCTCGCCCACCATGCGCACCGCCAGGCCCGCGGGCGTGCGGTAGAGCGCCCAGGCCGACAGCGGCACCAGCAGCAGCGCGAGCAGCGTCAGCGGAGTCTGCTGTTCCAGGATGGGAATGCCGAGCCAGTCCATGGGCGCGAACGGCGTGATCGTGGGCGGTGTGCTCACCTTGGGAAAACTCACGCGGTAGGCGAAGTAGCTCAGCGCCGTCGCGAGCAAGGTGATGCCCAGCCCGGCCACGTGCTGCGACAGCGCCAGCCCCACGGTGAGCACCGCGTGCAGCAGGCCGAAGACCGCACCGGTGAGCGCCGCCACCGCCACTCCCGCCCACAGTGGCAGCCCGAGGTAGACCGCCAGCCAGCCGCTCAGCGCCCCGGCCACCATGATCCCTTCGATGCCCAGGTTGAGCACACCCGCCCGCTCGCACCACAGCACGCCGAGCGTGCCCAGGATGAGCGGCGTGGCGATGCGCAGCACCGCGACCCAGAACGCGGGGTTGGAGAGGATGTCGATCCATTCACCCATGGCGCCACTCACTTCCAGCGAAACCGGTACTGGGCCATCCAGGTGGCCGCCAGCACCGAGAGCAGAGAAACGGCCACGATCACATCGGCCAGGTAGGTGGGCACGCCGATGGCGCGGCTCATGCTGTCGGCGCCGACCAGCACCCCCGCGATGAACACCGCCGCCGCCAGCACGCCCAGCGGGTGCAGTCCCGCCAGCATCGCGATGACGATGCCGCTGTAGCCGTAGCCCGGCGACATGTCCAGCGTCACGTAGCTGGCGCGCCCCGCCACCTCGATGGCGCCGGCCAGGCCCGCGAGCGCCCCGGAGAGCAACGCCACCAGCACCATCGTCCGCGTCACCGGCACGCCGGCGAAGGCCGCCGCGCGGGCGTTGGCGCCCACGGCACGGATGTCAAAGCCGAGCACGGTGTACTTCAGCAGCACCCACAGCATCACAGCCAGCGAGATGGCCCACAGCAGGCCAGTGTGCAGGCGCGTCTGCTCGACGAGCCGGCCGAGTTCGAGTTCCGGCAGCAGGGCCACGCTCTGCGGCCAGCCCAGTGCCGTGGGGTCTTTCATGGGGCCGTCAAGCAACGCGGAGACCATCAGCAGTGCGATGAAGTTCAGCAACAGCGTGGTCACCACCTCGTCCACGCCCAGGCGCAGCTTCATGAGCGCCGGCCCGAGCAGCACGAGCGCCCCGGCCAGCGCGGCGGCCAGCATCATGAGCGGGAACAGCAGCCACACCGGCCACTCCAGCCCGGTGCCACCGTGCAGTCCCCCCACCGCCACCGCCGCCAGCGCGCCCGCGTACAACTGGCCTTCGGCACCGATGTTGAACAGGCGCGCCTTGAACGCCACGGTGGCGGCCAGGCCGGTGAGCATCAGCGGCACGGCGCGGGTGAGGGTCTCGCTCCAGGCGAAGAGCGAACCGAAAGCGCCCTGCAGCAGCAGGCCGAAGGTCTGACCCACCGGCGCACCAGCCCACAGCACCAGCAGACTGCTCACCAGCAGCGTGAACGCGATGGCGATGACCGAGGCACCGGCCACGGCCGGCGCCGAATTCTGCGTGCGCCGCTCAACCCGCATGGTCCACCCCCGCCATGGCCAGGCCAATGCGCTCGCGCGTCCAGTCGCCTGCGGGCAAGGCCTCCGTCAAGTGGCCCTGGTGCATCACGGCGATGCGGTCACCCAGGGCCATCACCTCATCGAGGTCGTCGGAGATCACCAGCACGGCCGCACCGGCGTCGCGCGCCTCGATCAGCTGGCGGTGCACGTAAGCGACCGCCCCGATGTCCAGGCCCCACGTGGGTTGGTGCGCCACGATGAGCGCGGGACGTGCCGCCTCACCCTCCGGCGCCAGCAATGCACGGCCCAGGATGAGTTTCTGCATGTTCCCACCCGAGAGCGCCCGCGCGGCCGTGGCCGGCCCGCCACCGCGCACGTCGAAGGCCTCGATCACGCGCTGCGCGTGCCGCCGTGCGGCGCGCAGCCGCACCCAGGGACCGCGAGAGAACGCCCGACTGCGCAGGCGTTCGGACACGGCGTTCTCCCACACCGGCAGGTCGCCCACCACGCCCACCGCATGACGGTCTTCGGGTATGCGGGCCACACCCTGCGACACCAGCCAGGCCGGTGAGGCGCGCAAGGGCTGGCCTTCGTACAGCACCTCGCCCGCACTGGCGCGGCGCGTGCCACACAGCAGCTCGGCCAGCGCCACCTGCCCATTGCCCGACACACCCGCGACCGCAACGATCTCGCCCGAGCGCAGCCCCAGCGACACGCCATCGAGCCGGTCGCGCACACCCGCCGGCGTGCTCACGTCGCGCAGGGTGCAGACCTCGCGGCCCACCGCGCTGGCCGGCCGCCGCACCGCCGCGTCCACCGCATGGCCCACCATCCACTGCGCCAACTGGGCCTGCGTGGTGCCCGCCACCGGCGCCTCGGCCACCAGCTTGCCCTGGCGCAGCACGGCCACGCGGTGCGACACGCGCAGCACCTCGGCCAGCTTGTGGCTGATGAAGATGATGGACAGGCCCTGCGCCACCATCTGCGACAGCGTGTCGAACAGCGCTTCGCTCTCCTGCGGCGTGAGCACGGCGGTGGGCTCGTCCAGGATGAGGATGCGCGCGCCCCGGTACAGCGCCTTCAGGATTTCCACGCGCTGGCGCTCGCCCACCGAGAGGCTGCCCACCAGCGCATCGGTGCGCACCGCCAGGCCGAACCGTTCCGCCACCGCCAGCAGGCGTGCCCGCGCCTGCGCCTTGCGCGACGCAAGCCGCCACAGCGGTTCGGTGCCCATCAGCACGTTGTCGAGCACCGAAAGGTTGTCGGCCAGTGTGAAGTGCTGGTGCACCATGCCGATGCCCGCCGCCAGCGCCGCTCGCGGATGGCCCGGCGGCAGCGGCTGGCCAAAGACCTCGATGGCACCCTCGTCGGCCACGTAGTGCCCGAACAGGATGGACACCAGCGTGGACTTGCCAGCGCCGTTTTCACCGAGCAGCGCGAGCACCTCGCCCTCATCAAGCGAAAGCGAGATCGCATCGTTCGCCACCAGCGGACCAAACCGCTTGGTGATCCCCGAAAGACGAAGAACGGTTGTTTGCGTCATAGGCACGTCAGCTTTTCATCGCACCGAAACGGGAGAGACAACGCCGACAAGAGGCATCAAGGGTCCGGCTCCGCCGGCCCGAGATGCCGTCCCCCCTCGAAGCGCCGAAGGCGCGCCACAGAGGGGGGAAGCCGCGCAGCGGCGCAGGGGGGCGCCCCGAATCACTTCGAGGATTTGGGCTGGGTGTCGTCGACCTTGACCGTGTACTTGCCGGCCAGGATGGCGGCTTCCTTGGCCTTGACCTTGGCCATGAGGTCTGCCGGCACCTTCTTCTCGAACGTGCCCAGGGGCGAGAGTTCGGAGCCCTTGTGTTTCATCATCGAATACGGACCGTAGTCCTCGGCGGTGAACTTGCCGTCCTTCACGAGCTTGACGGCCCGGTCGATGGACGGGTACATGCGCCACAGGGCCGAGGCAATCACCGTGTCGGGGTAGTCGGGCTGCGTGTTGGCCACGTTGCCGATGGCCAGCACCTTGCGCTCCCTGGCGGCGTCCGACACACCGAAGCGCTCGGCGTACATGATGTCCGCGCCCTTGTCGATCATGGCGAAGGCCGCTTCCTTCGCCTTGGGCGGGTCGAACCAGCTGTTGATGAAGGTGACCGTGAACTCGGCCTTGGGGTTGGTTTCCTTGGCACCCGCCATGAAGGCGTGCATCAGGCGGTTGACTTCGGGAATCGGAAAGCCACCGACCATGCCAATCTTGTTGGTCTTGGTCATGCCACCGGCGATCATGCCCGTGAGGTAGGCCGGCTCCTGGATGTAGTTGTCGAAGACGCTGAAATTCGGCGCCACGGGTTTGCCGGAACTGCCCATCAGGAAGGAGACCTTGGGAAAGTCCTTGGCCACCTTGCGCAGCGCGGCCTCGACGCCGAAAGCCTCGCCCACGATGAGCTGGTTGCCGGCGGCGATGTATTCCCGTACCACGCGCTCGTAGTCCGCGTTGGACACGTTCTCGGTGGCCTTGTATTCGATCTCGCCGCGCGACTCGGACGCCTTGAGCGCTTCATGGATGCGGCCGGCCCACTGCTGCTCGAAGGGCACGGTATAGACCGCAGCGACTTTCAGTCTGGCCTGCGCCAGGGCAAGACCGGGAGAAGACAACGCGAGCGCGGCGGCCAGCGCCAGCAAGGGACGGCGACGGAGCGAGAGGGTCGACATGGCAGGACTCCTGTGAGGATCAAGGGGGCGGAGGGGAAGGGGAAACGGAAGGGCAACCGACTTCACTGCGTGCCGAAGATGCGGTCGCCCGCATCGCCGAGCCCGGGCAGGATGTAGCCGTGGCTGTTGAGTTCGCGGTCGATGGCCGCGGTGTAGATGGGCACATCGGGGTGCGCGGTGTGCAGCGCAGCGATGCCTTCGGGGCAGGTGAGCAGGCAGACGAACTTGATCGACTTGGGCCGGCACTCCTTCAACCGGTCCACGGCTGCGATGGCCGAGTTGCCGGTGGCCAGCATCGGGTCGACCACGATCACGTCGCGCTCGTGCATCTCCTTGGGCATCTTGAAGTAGTACTCGACCGCCGTCAGCGTCTTCGGATCGCGGTACAGGCCGATGTGACCCACGCGCGCGCCAGGCACCACGCTGAGCATCCCGTCCAGGATGCCGTTGCCCGCGCGCAGGATGGACACGAACACCAGCTTCTTGCCGTCGATGACCTTGCAGGTGGTGATCTCCAGCGGCGTCTCGACCTCGATGTCCTGCATCGGCATGTCGCGCGTGACCTCGTAGGTCATGAGCATGGCCATTTCGTTGAGCAGGCGGCGGAAGCTGTTGGTGCTGGCGTCCTTGCGGCGCATGAGCGACAGCTTGTGTTGCACCAGTGGGTGGTCGATGAGATGAACGTTGTTGTGGTCGCTCATGGTTCGTGCCTTGGTCGGGTTGCCGGGAGAAAAATGTCAAGGAAGGGGGTCAGAACACCGTGCCATCGCTGGCGATGTTCAGCGGGGGCGCGCCACCGCGCAGGCGCTGCGCCAGCAGACGGCCCGCGGCCCAGGTGCCGCCTTCGAGCACGCAGGCCAGCGGCATCTGCCCCGCCGACACGCCCAGTTCGCCGCGCACCAGCGGCGCGATCTCGTCGAGCAGGGCCACGGTGAGCGCGCGCCATTCGACGATGAAGACATCGCCCGCCGACCAGGTGCGCGTGGCGTGGTCCGGCGGCAGCGGGCGCAACACGCCTGCGTCGATCAGCAGACCGCCGTTGCGGTATTCGGGCAGACCGGTGAGCGCGTCGATGCCATGCAGCTTCATGCCGGCCCACTCGAAGGGTTCCAGCAGCGAATAGGTGAGCCATTGAGACAGCTTGTGGAACGGCATCCAGCCGCGCGTGAGGCCGTCGCCGGGCACGTCCGGGTGCTGCCAGCAATCGCCGAGCGACACACCGTCAATGGCGTTCTGCGCGGGCCAGATGTCCGACAGCGTGGCCAGCAGCAGGCCCAGCAGATCGTGCACCTCCAGGCTCATCGGGTTCGCTGCGCGCATCGCGTCGAACACCCCCCCGGGCCTGCCAGGCGTGCCATAGACCTCGGGTTGCCGCGCCAGCACCTGGCCCAGGCGGCGCAGCAGGCCGGCGCGGCCCTCGAGCCCCACCAGCGGATTGCCTTCACCGACCTGGAATGCGTCGCCCAGCCGGTCGGTGCGCAGCGCCGCCAGGCCGGCGGCGTCAACGCGCAGGGGATGCGCGGGATCGCTGGAGAACAGACCCGACACGAAGGCGTGAAAGCTCGCCACGCCCAACCCCTCGGAACGGGAGAAAGTCTGCGCGCTGGACGCCTCCTTGTAGCGCCAGTCGGCACCGGCGCCAGCGTCGAGCAGCACGCTCACCAGCGCCAGGTCGATCTGCGCGCGGGCGCGGGTGGCGGCATCCACCGGGCCCAGCAAGGCATCGAGCTGCGCGGCGCGGTCGACCTGCCCGGCCTCGAAGTGGCGCCAGCGGCTGTGGTACGGCATGCGAAGCTCGGGAAAGCGCGCGCGCGAGAGCTCGGCCACGGTGCGCGCGGCGTGCACCAGTGCGGCGTCGTTCACCGCGAAGTTCACCGATTCGCCCGCACGCGCGCGCGCCAGCAGGTGCTGCGCGCGGGTGCGGATGGTGGCCGTGCTGCGCAGCGCCAGCGCGGCCCCGGCGGGGGTGGAGGTGTCCGGCGCGCGGCTCATTCGTTCAACGCCCGGCCTTTGGCCAGCTTGAGCTCCTCGGCATCGGGCACCGCGCCGGGGGTGAAATAGCCGGCGGCCATCTTGGCGTCCATCTCGACGCGCGCGTCGGCCGGAATGAGTTCGTCGGGGATGTTCACACGCACACCCACCTCGATGCCGGCACCGGTGATGGCGTCGTACTTCATGTTGCTCATGGAGACGAGGCGGTGGATCTTCGTGATGCCCAGCCAGTGCAGCACGTCGGGCATCAGTTCCTGGAAGCGCATGTCCTGCACGCCGGCAACGCACTCGGTGCGCGCGAAGTACTGGTCGGCCGTGTCGCCGCCCACCTGGCGCTTGCGCGCGTTGTAGACGAGGAACTTGGTCACCTCGCCCAACGCGCGGCCCTCCTTGCGCGAGTAGGCCACCAGGCCCACGCCACCGCGCTGCGCGCCCTGGATGCACTCTTCGATCGCGTGCGTGAGGTAGGGCCGGCAGGTGCAGATGTCGGAGCCGAACACGTCGGAGCCGTTGCACTCGTCATGCACGCGCGCCGTCAGTTCCACATCGGGGTTGGCCAGGTCGCGCGGGTTGCCGAAGATGTAGAGCGTCTGGCCGCCGATGGGGGGCAGGAAGACCTCCAGGTCGGAGCGCGTCACCAGCTCGGGGTACATGCCCCCGGTTTCCTCGAACAGCACGCGGCGCAGGGCGGCTTCGGTGCAGCCGAAGCGCCTGGCCACGCCGGGCAGGTACCACACAGGCTCGACCGCCACCTTGGTGACCACGGCCGCACCGCCGCTGGTGAGGAACCTGCCGTCGGGCTTGAGCCGGCCTTTCTGCAGCGCCTCGATCACCTCGGGCAGGATCACGTGCGCCTTGGTCACGGCGATGGTCGGACGGATGTCGTAACCGGCGGCCAGTTCGTTCGAATACACGTCGGCGATCACCGCTCCCCAGGGGTCGAGGCTGACGATCTTGGCCGGATCGGCCCACTGCGGGTAGGGGCCGATGATGTCGGTGGGCGCGGTGTTGGTGAGGTCGGCGCGGTGTTCGCGTTTCAGCGCACCCGCCGCCACGGCCAGCGCGCGGTACACGCTGTAGCTGCCGCTGTGGGTGCCGATCACGTTGCGGTTGCCGATGTTGAGCGTGGTGCCTACCACCGGCCCCCGCTCGCGCGCGGTCGCCGCGCCCCACTGGATGGGCAGCCCGCCAAAACCACCGGAATGCGAGGTCAGCCGGATGTGGCGCGGCTGCGGCGAGTTGGGTGAAGCCGGCACGGCGGCGGTGATCGTGGCGGAGCCGGCGGCGTTGGACGGAGCGTCTTCGGACATGGTGGGTTCCTCGAAATGCGCCAGAGGGGTGGTCCTGACGCACATCAAACGCCTGAGCAAGTTGGATGCCAAGTCGGGAATATGCGCATGGACGGCAGGCCGCTTCAGGTGATCGGAGCGGCATTCGCACACAAACGGCGCAAGGGCCGTTACACTGCGCGACTGCTCCGGGGTGCACGTATGGCGTGCTGAGATGGCGGACCTGACCGCCGGAACCGCGAACTTGATCTGGTTAGTACCAGCGTAAGAAGAGCTGCAGTGCCTGTGCCGGCCGGCGTGCACCCCCTTGGTGGGTGGGTGCATGCGTCCCGCATCGGTGCGATGCGGAGCAATCCATCCTCAACCCCAGGAGATTGCTCTCATGAACGCACCCGACCCCCACACCCCGCTCGCTCATGCACTGCTCGCGCAGAGCCGCGAGCCCTTTCCCGCCTCCCGCAAGGTCCACGCCACCGGCATGCAGCCCGGCGTGAGCGTGCCCATGCGCGAGATCGCGCTCACCAACGGCGAACGCGTGACCGTCTACGACACCTCGGGCCCCTACTCGGACCCCACGGCGGCGATCGACGTCACGCGCGGCCTGCCCGATGTGCGTGGCCCCTGGATCGCCGCGCGCGGCGACACCGAGACCTACACCGGCCGCACCCGCCAGGCACTGGACGACGGGGTGAAGCACGAGGCGCGCGATGCCACGCGCATCGAGGCCCTGCGCGCCTCCGCCGCCGGCCTGCAGCGCACGCCCCGCCGCGCGCGCAGCGGCTCGAACGTGACGCAGATGCACTACGCGCGGCGCGGCATCGTCACCCCCGAGATGGAGTATGTGGCCGTGCGCGAGAACGGAAAACGCGAATGGATGGCCGAATACCTGGCCGATGCGGGGCGCGAGGCGCGCCTGCGCGGCAACCCCATGGGCGCGCGCATCCCCGAGACCATCACGCCGGCGTTCGTGCGCGACGAGGTCGCGCGCGGCCGCGCCATCATCCCGGCCAACATCAACCACCCCGAGGTGGAGCCGATGGCGATCGGCCGCAACTTCCTCGTCAAGGTCAACGCCAACATCGGCAACTCGGCGGTCACCTCCAGCATCGAGGAGGAGGTGGACAAGCTGGTGTGGGCCATCCGCTGGGGTGCGGACAACGTGATGGACCTGTCCACCGGCCACAACATCCATACCACGCGCGACTGGATCGTGCGCAACTCGCCGGTTCCCATTGGCACGGTGCCGATCTACCAGGCACTGGAAAAAGTGGGCGGCGTGGCCGAAGACCTCACCTGGGCCATCTTCCGCGACACGCTCATCGAGCAGGCCGAACAGGGGGTGGACTACTTCACCATCCACGCCGGCCTGCGCCTGCCTTTCGTGCACCTCACGGCAAACCGCCGCACTGGCATCGTCTCGCGCGGGGGTTCGATCATGGCGAAGTGGTGCATCTCGCACCACCAGGAAAGCTTTCTCTACACGCACTTCGAGGAGATCTGCGAGATCATGAAAGCCTACGACGTGAGCTTCTCCCTCGGCGACGGTCTGCGCCCCGGCAGCGCGGCGGACGCCAACGACGAGGCCCAGTTCGCCGAGTTGAAGACGCTGGGTGAACTCACGCAGATCGCGTGGAAGCACGACGTGCAGACCATGATCGAAGGCCCCGGCCACGTGCCCATGCACCTCATCCAGGCCAACATGGACGAGCAGCTCAAGCACTGCCACGAGGCGCCCTTCTACACCCTCGGCCCGCTCACCATCGACATCGCGCCGGGCTACGACCACATCGCCTCGGCCATCGGCGCAGCCATGATCGGCTGGATGGGCACGGCCATGCTGTGCTACGTGACGCCCAAGGAACACCTGGGCCTGCCCGACCGCGACGACGTGAAACAGGGCCTCATCGCCTACAAGATCGCCGCGCATGCGGCCGACATCGCCAAGGGTCACCCCGGCGCCCGCGCGCGCGATGACGCCATGAGCAAGGCGCGCTTCGAATTCCGCTGGCACGACCAGTTCAACCTCGGCCTGGACCCGGACACCGCGCGCGATTTCCACGACGAGACGCTGCCCAAGGACAGCAGCAAGGAAGCGCACTTCTGCTCCATGTGCGGGCCGAAGTTCTGTTCGATGAAGATCACGCAGGACGTGCGGGACTTTGCCGAGCGCGGCATGGCCGACAAATCGGCCGAATTCAAGGCGGCAGGCGGCGAGTTCTACGTGCCGGTGGACGCGCTTTCCAGGAAGGGCTGAAGCCGCACGGCGGGTGGGCGACAATCTCCCGCCCACCATGACCACCGACACCGACCTGCCTCCGCTGAATCCCGTGCCCCCCGGGCTGTACCGCCACTACAAGGGCGGCTGGTACGAGGTGCTGGACACCGTGCGCTGCAGCGAGACGCTGCAGGGCATGGCGCTGTACCGCGCGCTCTACGGAGGCTGGGGCCAGTGGGTGCGCCCGGCGGGGATGTTCGTCGAGGTGGGTGAATTCGAGGGGCGTGTGCAACCGCGCTTCGTCCTGCACGACCCCGCCTCGGTACCGCTGGCCGACCTGCCCACGGCACAGGCCCTCGTGGCCCACCTGCAGGGCCTGGCGCAGCGCCGCGGCGTCGATCTCGACACCGCGTTGCGCCGCCCACCGCCAGAACCCGACACCTGTTGCGGCCGGGGCTGCAACGGCTGCGTGTGGGAGGGCTACTACACCGCCCTCGCCTTCTGGCGCGAAGACGCGCTGGCGCTGCTCTCGCGCAGCGCCTGACGATCAGCTGGCCTTGCCTTCGGGCAACGCCATGCGGGCCTGCTGCAGATCCAGGATCGCCTCGGGCTCCTGGGACTCCTGGACGGTGGGGTTGTCCAGACCCTGCTTGAGGCGCTGCATGTCGAGGTCACCGGTCCACTTGGCCACCACCAGCGTGGCCACGCCGTTGCCGATCAGGTTGGTCAGCGCGCGCGCTTCCGACATGAAGCGGTCGATGCCCAGGATGAGCGCCAGGCCTGCCACGGGCACATGGCCCACAGCCGACAGCGTGGCGGCCAGCACGATGAAGCCCGAACCGGTGATGCCGGCAGCGCCCTTGGACGTGAGCAGCAGCACCAGCAGCAGCGTGATCTGGTGCGTGATGTCCAGCGGCGTGTCGGTGGCCTGCGCGATGAACACGGCGGCCATGGTCAGGTAGATGGACGTGCCATCCAGGTTGAAGGAGTAGCCGGTGGGAATCACCAGGCCCACGACCGATTTGCGCGCGCCCAGGTTCTCCAGCTTCTCCATCATGCGCGGCAGGACCGATTCGCTCGACGATGTGCCCAGCACGATCAGCAGCTCTTCCTTGATGTAGCGGATGAACTTGAGCACGCTGAAGCCGTGCAGCCGCGCGATGGTGCCCAGCACCACGACGATGAACAGCACGCAGGTCAGGTAGAACGTGCCCATCAGCTTGCCCAGCGAGAACAGCGAGTCGACGCCGTACTTGCCGATGGTGAACGACATGGCACCAAACGCACCGATGGGCGCGACTTTCATGATGAAGCCCACGATGTCGAACAGCACGTGGGACGACTTTTCGATGAAGTCGAACACCAGCGTGCCACGGCCGCCGAACTTGTGCAGCGCGAAGCCGAACAGCACCGAGAACAGCAGCACCTGCAGGATGTCGCCTTTGGCAAAGGCATCCACCACGGACGTGGGGATCACGTTGAGCAGGAAGTCCACCGTGCCCTGCATCTTGCCCGGCTCGGTGTAGGTGGCGATGGCCTTGGTGTCGAGCGACGCGGGATCCACGTGCATGCCGACGCCCGGCTTGAAGACGTTGACGATCACCAGACCGATGATCAGCGCGAGCGTGGAGACCACCTCGAAGTAGAACAGCGCCAGACCACCGGTCTTGCCGACCTTCTTCATGTCTTCCATGCCGGCGATGCCCACCACCACGGTGCAGAAGATGATCGGGGCGATGATCATCTTGATGAGCTTGATGAAGCCGTCGCCCAGCGGTTTCATCTTGGCCCCGAGCTCGGGGTAGAAGTGGCCCAGCAGCACGCCGATCACCACGGCGAACAGGACCTGGACATACAGGGACTTGTAAAGCGGCTTGCGCTGTGTCGGTGCGGACATGGTGTTGTCTCCTGGGCCTGGCCGGCCTCATTCGTTGGGGAAAGGCCACCCACCGATGGAGGCAGAGGGGCCACGCGTCCCTCGTCGGGACAGGCGGCACGATACGCAGCCGGTCGGGCCGCGCCAACTGTGGCGTTCAACAGTCGTACTTTTACGTATGTCGCGCAGGCGTCAGGCTCAGCCGGCGGCCAGCGCGCGGTGCACCGCGTCGACCAGGCCCGCCCCGAGCCGCTGGCGCAGGCCCGCGTGCACCGGCTGAGCGGCCTGGCGCAGCGCAGCCCGCTCGGCGTCCGACAGGTCGTGCACCTGCACTCCCGGGGTCTGGCGCAGCTGATGCAGCGCCTGCCGATCGAGTTCCGCCGACAGCCGGTTGCCGTGTGCCAGCGCCTCGGCCAGCGCGGTGGTCAGCACAGCCCGGTCGGCGCGCGGCACGCTGTTCCAGAAACGGGGGTTGGCCACCACCGCGTAACCCAGGTAGCCGTGCCGGGTGAGGCTCACGTGGGGTTGCCAGGTCGCCAGCCCCTGTGTCAAGAAATTCGACAGCGGGTTTTCGGTGCCGTCCACGAGGCCACTGGAAAGTGCGCGCTGCGTCTCGGCGAAAGGCAACACGATGGGTTGGGCGCCCCAGGCCCGCATCTGTGCCTCCAGCACGCCGGGCGCCTGCACGCGCATGCGCAGCCCCTCCAAGTCGGAGGGCTGACGCAGCGGCCGGTGCGCGCTCATCTGCTTGAAACCGTTGTCCAGGTAGCCCAGCCCCAGCATCTGCTGGCGACCCAGGCGTTGCAGCAGTTCGCGCCCCACCGCGCCCTGCGTCACGCGCCGCACCTGGGCCAGGTCGGCGAACAGGTACGGCAGATCGAACACCTCGAACTCGGGCACGCCGGCCATGCCGAATTTGGAAAGCGAGGGTGCCAGCATCTCGACCGCGCCCAGGCGCAGCGCCTCCATCTCGTCGTCGTCGCCCCAGAGCGAGGAGTCCGGGTACACCGACACGCGGATGCGGCCGCTGGCGCGTTCGTGCACCAGCGCCTGGAAATGCTGTGCCATCTGACCCTTGGGCGTGTCCGGGGCGACCACGTGCGAGAGGCGCAACAGCACCGGTGCCGGGTGGGACAGCACGCCGGGGGCCACCAGCGTGGCCGCCGCCGCCAGCCCGGCACCCAGGCAGACGCGGCGCGACGGCCGTGCTGGCGCAGCGGGAAAAAGGGTGGAGCGGTCGGGCGGCATGCTCGCTATGCTAGGTCCTGTTCGCCATGCCACCACCCATTCCCACGCCCGATGTCGACACGCTCGACCTGGACACGCGCCAGGCGTCGACCCTCACGCGCCGCGCGCTCACCTGGCTGGTGGCGCTGCTGCTGCTGGTGGTCACGTCGGCGGTGCTGATGGTGGTGGTGCTGCGCGGCGAGGAGGCACAGGAGGCCGACCGCCGACGCACCGCCGACGCGCAGTGGCTGGACCAGAGCTTGCGCTTTCATCTGCGGCGCCTGGAAACCGATCTGGGCGCACTGGCGCAGCAGGCCCAGACCGGGCCACCCGCGCCGCGTCCCGCCCTGGGCGGTCCGTGGTGGCAACAGGACGGGCAGATCGCGTTCCACGGCTGGGTGCCGGCGGGCGCCACGCTGCCGGCCGACACTGTGGCGCGCGGGCAGGCCCCGGCGCTGCAGACCATGCTCGACACCACGCGCAGCCTGCAGCGGGCGGCCTACGCCGGCCCGCTGCCGTCCCTCTCAGAGGCGCACGCGCCGTGGCTCTGGCTCGCAGTGCCGCACTTCGAACAAGGCCGGTTCGTGGGCGACTACGTGGCCGCCGTGCCGCTGGACCGGCTGCTGGCCGACGCCCTTCCCGGGTGGTTCCTGCAAGACCATCGCGTGGCACTCGCCACCGACCATGCGCCCATGCGGCCGCTGGACGAAAACACCTTCATGGCGCCGATCAACCTGCCCGGTGCACAACTGCAACTCGAAGTCCAGCTGCTGGGCAACCAGGCCTTGCTGGCGCCGCGGGCGTTCTTTGCAGTGGCCATGGTCTGCCTGGCCGGCATGCTGCTGGCGCTGGTGCGCCTCTGGCGCGACACCGCCCGCCGCCAGCGCACCGAGGCCCGCCTGCAGACGCAGCTGGCGCTGCGCAGCGCCATGGAGCGTTCCGTGCCACTGGGCCTGTGCGCGTGGGACCGCGACGGCCACCTGCTCCACGTCAACCAGGCCTTCGGCCGGCTGGTGGGGTGGTCGCCTTCCGAACTGCTGCGTCTGGCCGCCACGCCCGGCCAGCCGTTGCCGTACTGGCCCGCCGAACAGGGTGACGAGTTCGAGCAATTGCGCCAGGGCGCCAGCGACCCCGACAGGCAACAGGCGGGGCGCGTCCTGCAACTGCGGCACCGCGACGGCCAGCCGATCGAGGTGCTGGCCCACAGCGCACCGCTGGTGCTGGCGCATGGCGAAGTCGCGGGCTGGATCGGATCGATGCTGGACATCACCGAGCGCCAGCGCGTCGAACGGCTGGCAGCCCGTCAACAGGCGCAGCTCGAAGCCTCGGGCAGGCTGGTGGCGGTGGGCGAGGTGGCCTCGACGCTGGCACACGAACTCAACCAGCCGCTGGGCGCGCTCAGCAGCTTCGCCACCGGCCTGCTCAACCGCGTGCGCGAGCAGCGCATCGGGTTCGACGACATCGTGCCCGTGCTCGAGCGCATCGAAGGGCTGGCCGAAAAGACCGGCCGCGTGATCCAGCGCGTCAACGCCTTCGCGCGACGCCAGGAGATGACGCGCCAGCCTCTCGCGCTGACGCCTTTCGTGGCCCGGGTCGCGGCAGGCACCGACCTGCCCGATGGGGTGCGCCTCGCCGTGGATCTGCCGCCCGGCGATGGCCCCGTGGTTCCCGCAGACGCGATGCTGCTCGAGCACGCGCTGCGCAACCTGATCGTCAACGCGGGGCAATGGGCGCCATTGCACACGCCCGCAACCACGCCTGACGAACCTCGTGTGCGGGTCGAACTGGTGCGGTCTGCGGACGCGTCGGCCGCCGGCATCCGCGTGTCCGACAGCGGGCCCGGTGTGCCGCCGGAACAGGTCGCCACGGTGTTCGACGCCTTCAGCAGCCACCGGCCCGGCGGCATGGGCATGGGGCTGGCCATCTGCCGCTCCATCGTGGAGGCGCACCATGGCCGCATCGAGATCGCCCGAAGCCCCGATCTCCTCGGCGCACAATTCACGCTGTGGCTGCCCCTGAACCCCTGATGAACCCGCCCGTGCATGTGATCGATGACGACGCGGATTTCCGCGAAGGCATCGTGTGGCTGCTGGAATCGCGTGGCCTGCCCACGCACGCCTGGACGTCGGGCGAGGCTTTCCTGAAAGCGCTGCGCGAGGGCGCGCCGCGCGCCGGCGACTGCTGCGTCGTGCTGCTGGACATCCGCATGGAGCCGCTGTCGGGCCTGGCCACCTTCGAGCAGCTCAAGGCCATGGCCTGGCCCTGGCCGGTGCTCTTTCTCACCGGGCATGGCGACGTGAGCATGGCGGTGGCGGCGGTGAAGAACGGCGCCTGGGACTTTCTGGAAAAGCCGTTCCAGAACAACCTGCTGGTCGACAAGGTCGAGGCCGCACGCGCCGCCGCCATCGAGCAGCTGCAGCACGACCAGGAAAGGCTGCACCTGGGCCAGGCCCTGGCCTCGCTGAGCAGCCGCGAACGCGAGGTGCTGCGCGAGGTGCTCAAGGGCCACTACAACAAGAACATCGCCGACCACCTCGGCATCGCGCAGCGCACGGTGGAGTTCCACCGCGCCAACATTTTCGACAAGCTGCAGGTGCAGTCCACCGTGGAACTGGCGCACCGCCTCGGCCGGCTCGGCCTGGACGTCGAAGGCTGATGCCCGCTCAGAACAGTTCCTGCTGTGCGCGCAGCGCCTGCGGCTTGAACTTCGACGTGTCGAGCGGCTCGCGCTCGGTGTTGAAACCCAGCCGCGCGCAGGCCTTGTCGAAGCGCTGGCGGATCAGGTCGGCCCAGATGCCGCTGCCCCGCATGCGCTGCGCGAAGTCCGCGTCGTAGTCCTTGCCACCGCGCATCTCCTGCACCCGGGCCATCACGCGCGCAGCGCGGTCCGGGTAATGGAGATCCAGCCACTGGCGAAACATCGGGCTCAGCTCCCAAGGCAGGCGCAGCACGGTGTAGAAAGCCCGGCGCGCGCCGGCGTCCCACGCGGCCTCCAGCACCTGCTCCATGTCGTCGGTGATGAAGGGGATCTGCGGTGCCACGCTCACGCCCACGGGAATCCCCGCCTCGGCCAGCGTGCGAAGGGTGCGCAGCCGGCGGTGTGGTGCCGCCGCGCGGGGCTCCAGTGCGCGGGCCAGCCTGCCGTCGAGTGAGGTGATGGTGACGTAGACCGCCGCCAGACCCTGGGCCGCCATGGGCGCGAGGATGTCGATGTCGCGCTCCACGCCGCTTCCCTTGGTGACGATGGCCAGCGGGTGCCGCGCCTCGGCCAGCACCTCCAGCGCAGCGCGGGTCAGGCGCAGTTCGCGTTCGATGGGTTGGTAGGCGTCCGTCACCGTGCCGATGGCCAGCAGGCCGGGCACATGGCGTGGGCTGGCGAGCTCGCGCCGCAACACGGCAGCGAGGTTGCGTTTGGCGATGAGCTTGGTCTCGAAGTCCAGCCCCGGCGAGAGGTTGAGGTAGCTGTGCGTGGGTCGGGCATAGCAGTACACGCAGCCGTGTTCGCAACCCCGGTACGGGTTCAGGCCGAGCATGAAGCCGACGTCCGGCGATTCGTTCTTCGTGATGGCGCTGCGGCAGTCCTCCCAGGTGACCTCGGTGGCGGGGGGCGGTGCGTCATCGCGCGCCTGAGCCGCTTCGTCGAGCGCACTCCAGCCATCGTCGAAGGCCTCGCGCGCATCGCGCATGTAGCGGTGCGCCTGCTGGTGGCTGATGCCCCGGCCCTTGATGGCCTGAATGGGAATGTGGACGTTCGGCATGGTCAAGTCCTGAGTCAGGCAGTTTTTCCCACAATGCGATGGTTTGAACAGATCAACCACTGTACACAAAAACAGTGCTAGAGTGGCACGATTCAGGAGGCTTCATGTCCCTTTCTTCTCCGGCGGCCCCTGCCGCCGACCCCATCGTGTCCGTTCGCGGCGTGAGCAAGACGTACGCGGGCGGATTCCAGTCGCTCAAGCGCGTCGACCTCGACATCCGGCGCGGCGAAATCTTCGCCCTGCTCGGGCCCAATGGCGCGGGCAAGACCACGCTCATCAGCATCATCTGCGGCATCGCCAATGCCAGCGAAGGCACCGTGCTGGCCGACGGGCACGACACCGTGCGCGACTACCGCAAGGCGCGCGAAGTCATCGGTCTGGTGCCACAGGAACTGCACACCGACGCCTTCGAATCCGTCTGGGCCACGGTGAGCTTCAGCCGCGGCCTGTTCGGCAAATCCCCCGATCCCGCCCACGTCGAGAAGGTGCTGCGCGACCTCTCGCTCTGGGACAAGAAGGACAACAAGATCCTCACCCTCTCCGGCGGCATGAAGCGGCGCGTGCTGATCGCCAAGGCGCTGTCGCACGACCCCAAGATCCTCTTCCTCGACGAGCCCAGTGCGGGCGTGGACGTGGAGCTGCGCCACGACATGTGGCGCATGGTGCGCGAACTGCGCGACCGGGGCACCACCATCATCCTCACCACGCACTACATCGAGGAAGCCGAAGACATGGCCGACCGCATCGGCGTGATCAACCGGGGCGAGCTGATCGTGGTGGAGGACAAGGACGTGCTCATGCGCAAGCTGGGCAAGAAGCAGCTCACGCTCACGCTGCAGCACCCGCTGGAGAGCGTGCCCCAGGCGCTGTCACGCTGGCCGCTCGAACTCTCTGGCGCGGGCCACACGCTCACCTACACATTCGACACCCAGACGGAAGAGACCGGCATCGCTGAACTGCTCCGCACCCTGCACGCCCAGGGTATCGATTTCAAGGACCTCCAGTCCAGCGAGAGCTCGCTCGAAGACATCTTCGTGAGCCTGGTCCACAACAAGAAACAGGAAGCGCGCGCATGAGCCTGAACATCCATGGCATCAAGGCCATCTACCGGTTCGAGATGGCGCGCACCTTCCGCACCATCACGCAGAGCATCCTTGCACCGGTGCTCACCACCTCGCTGTATTTCATCGTGTTCGGCACGGCCATCGGCTCGCGCATGGGCAGCATCGATGGCGTCACCTACGGCGCCTTCATCATCCCCGGCCTGGTGATGCTGTCGCTGCTGAGCGAAAGCATTTCCAACGCCTCGTTCGGCATCTACATGCCGAAGTGGTCCGGCACCATCTACGAGCTGCTGTCCGCACCGGTCTCGTGGATCGAGGTGCTGCTGGGCTATGTGGGCGCGGCCGCCACCAAGTCCGTGCTGCTCGGGGTGCTCATCCTGCTCACCGCGCGCGTGTTCGTTCCGTACCACATCGCCCACCCGGTGTGGATGATCGGCTTCCTGCTGCTCACCGCCATCACCTTCAGCCTGTTCGGTTTCATCATCGGCCTGTGGGCGGACAACTTCCAGAAGCTGCAGGTGATCCCGCTGCTGGTCGTCACGCCACTCACCTTCCTGGGCGGTGCGTTCTACTCCATCACCATGCTGCCACCGGTGTGGCAGACGGTGTCGCTGTTCAACCCGGTGGTCTACCTCATCAGCGGTTTCCGCTGGGCGTTCTATGGATCAGCGGATGTGCACATCGCTGTGAGCACCGGCATGACGCTGGTCTTCATGTCGCTGTGCCTGGGCTTCATCTGGTGGGTGTTCCGCACCGGCTACAAGCTGCGGCGATGAACCGGAAAGCCAGGGCTTGCCCATGAAGGCACACATCACCGTCGTGACCCTCGGGGTGGACGACCTCGAACGATCGGTGGCCTTCTACCGCGACGGGATGGGCCTGCCCACCAAGGGCATCATCGGAACGGAGTTCGAGAACGGTGCGGTGGCCGTCTTCAGCCTGCAGGGCGGGTTGAGACTTGCTCTGTGGCCGCGCCACAGCCTTGCGGTCGACACCGGCCTGCCGCTGCTGTCCCCAAAGCCCCAGGCCTCGAGCGCGCTGGAGTTGTCGCTGGGCCACAACGTGGATTCGCGCGAGGAGGTGGACGCTGTCCTGCAGCAGGCCGCAGACGCCGGCGCGCGCATCGTCAAACCCGCACAGGACACCTTCTATGGCGGCTACGCCGGCTACCTGCAGGACCCGGACGGGCACCTGTGGGAGATCGTCTTCAATCCGGGGCTGGCGGAACTCGGCTGAGTACCGTCACACCGGCCTGTGCTTCATCAACAGGGCATGCAGCCCCTGTGCCGCCGACGACAGGGCGCGGTCCGAGCGGCGGACCAGGAACACCTGCCGCCGGAGCCCCGCCGACTGGATGCGTCGCGCGGCCAGTCCTTCCTGCTCGAAATGGAACAGCGTGAGCGACGGCACGATCGTGATGCCCAGACCGGCTTTCACCATGCGGGCCACGGTGCTGAGCTGCTCCAGTTCCATCACCGTGCGCATGCGGTGCGGGTAGATCGCGGCTTCCACGTACTGGCGCACGCTGCTGGAGCGGGCAAGCTGGACGATGGGAAAGGCATGGAGCTCGCTCAGGCGCACCGCGCCGGCCCGCTGCGCCAGCGCATGGTCTTCGGGGAACACCACGTGGAAGTCGTCCGAGCAGAAGCGCTCGGTGCGCAGCTCGGGTGCATCGGTGCGGGATGAAGCCAGTGCGAAATCCGCCCGGCCGGACCGCACACGCTCAAGGCACTCGTCCGACAGCACGTCGGCCACATCGAGTTCGATGCCGGGGTGGGCCTGGTGGAATCGAGCGAGCAACGGCGGCAGCCACCCTGCCGCCAGCGAGGGCAGGATGGCGATGGCGACCCGGCCACGGCGCCGTGCCACATGGTCGCGCACGCCCTCGATCGCGGCGTCCGCGTCCTTGAGCAGGCGCAGCGCGGCTTCCAGAAAGGCTTCGCCCTCGGCCGTCAAGGACACATGGCGTGTGCTGCGTTCGAACAGGCGGCCACCCACGTTGGCCTCGAGGGCCTGAATGAGCGCCGAGAACGCGGGCTGCGACAGGTGACATAGCGAAGCCGCGCGCGTGAAGTTGCGCTGCTCGGCCAGCGCGACGAAAGCGCGCAGTTCGCGGGTGGACAGATTGATCTGCATTCCAGATCAATATATCTGCAATTTGAGTTTCACAGAATGACTGTGGCGCGCCTACAGTGCGCGGCATGAAGGAGACATCGAAGATTCACGTGGGTTCTGCCGCGGGCTTTTCCGGCGACCGCACGGACGCGGCCGGACCGGTGGTCGACGCCCTGATCCGCCTGGGCGGCCCGGCATGCCTGATCTTCGAGACGCTGGCCGAACGCACCCTGGCGCTCGCCCAGCTGGCGCTGCTGCAGGACCCGGACGGTGGCTACGAGCCCCTGCTCGACGAGATGGTGCGCCCGGTGCTCGCGCGTTGCCTGGCGCACCGCATTCCCATCGTGAGCAATTTTGGCGCGGCCAACCCGCTCGGCGCGGGCCGGCGCATCCAGGCCCTGGCGCGTTCGCTCGGCCTGCGCGAACCGCGCGTGGCAGTGGTGCATGGCGACGACGTCAAACACCATGTCGCAGGGAGCCTTCTCTCGCACGATCTGTCGGCATCGCTCGCGGGACGCGCGGCCATCAGTGCCAATGCCTACATCGGTGCGCTGCCGATCGCCGAGGCCTTGCGCGCGGGGGCCGACGTGGTGGTGACCGGCCGCGTGGCCGACCCTTCGCTGGTGCTTGGTCCCGCGCTCGCCCACCACGGCTGGACCATGGACGACTGGGACCGCATCGCGGGCGCCACCATGGCCGGCCACCTGCTGGAGTGCGGCGCGCAGGTCACTGGCGGCTACTACGCCGATCCCGGCCTGAAGGATGTGCCGGATCTCGCGCATGTGGGGTACCCCATCGCGGCCATCGAGGCCGACGGCAGTTGCACGATCTTCAAGCCCGACGGCACGGGTGGCGTGGTGAACGAGCACACCGTGAAGGAACAGCTGCTGTACGAGGTGCACGACCCGAGCGCCTACCTCACACCCGACGTGGTGGCCGACATCACGGCTGCGCGGGTCGAGCAGGTGGGCCCGGACCGCGTGCGCCTGAGCGGTGTGCGCGGGCATGGGCGCCCCGACACGCTGAAAGTGAATGTGTGCTTCGAGAGCGGCTGGCTGGCAGAAGGCGAGATTTCCTACGCCGGTGCGCGCGCCGGGCAGCGTGCGCGCCTCGCGGCCGACGTGCTCGAGAGGCGTCTGGACGGCCAGGGCCCGATGCGCATCGACCTCATCGGCGTGACCAGCGTGCTGGCCGATGACGCGGGCCATTGGTTGCAACACATCGATGCGAGTGCCGCAACCGACGTGCGGCTGCGCGTGGCGATGCGCCACACCGACAAGGCCACGGCCCAGCGCCTCACACGCGAAGTGACAGCGCTCTACACCTGTGGTCCGGCCGGTGGTGGGGGCGTGCGCACCGCCTTGCGCCCCACCCTGGGCACGGTCTCATGCCCGATCGACCGCGCACGGGTGCCCACGGGGTACCACATGCTGGAGGGGTCGGGCGCATGAACACCCCCACCCCACTCACGGTGCCGCTGTGGCGCGCCGCGCATGGCCGCACCGGCGACAAGGGCAACCGCTCCAACATCAGCGTGATCGCGTGGCACGAAGCGCTGTACCCGCTGATCGAGGCGCAGATCACGGCAGAACGGGTGGCCGCCCATTTCCGCCACCGCCAGCCGAGCCAGGTGGTGCGGCATCTGCTGCCCAACCTGCACGCCATCAATTTCGTGCTGGACGACGTGCTCGATGGCGGCGTGAACGATGCCCTGAACCTGGACAGCCACGGCAAGGCGCTGTCCTTCCACCTGCTGGCCCTCGAACTCGAGGTACCGACGGACCTGCTTACCCACCTGCAAGGCCCCCCCGGCTGATGCGCTCACTTTCCCATCCACCCAGGAGACAGACCGACATGAACAACAGCCTCTTCAACCGCCGCCGTGCCGTGCTCGCCCTCGCCGGTGCGCTCGCCGTGCCCACCGCCATGGCCCAGGCCTCGCTCACGGCCAGGCCGATCACCTTCGTCGTGCCCTTCGCCGCTGGCAGCGCCACCGACATCCTGGCACGCGCGCTGGGGCAGTCGGTCAGCGAGCAGACT
Organism: Hydrogenophaga laconesensis; assembly: GCF_031457235.1. Taxonomy (NCBI): domain Bacteria; kingdom Pseudomonadati; phylum Pseudomonadota; class Betaproteobacteria; order Burkholderiales; family Comamonadaceae; genus Hydrogenophaga; species Hydrogenophaga laconesensis. The sequence goes on along the minus strand of NZ_JAVDWE010000003.1, from coordinate 57,109 downwards.
GGACAACCGGTGGTGGTGGACAACAAGGCCGGTGCCAGCGGGATGATCGCGGCGCAGGCCGTGGCCAGCGCGCCCAAGGACGGGCACACGGTGCTGATCACCACCAACACCACGCACGCGGCCAACCAGCACCTGTACAAGAAACTCTCGTACGACCCGGTGAAGGATTTCGCCGCCATCACCGGCATCGGCAAGGGCGGCCAGATCATGATCGTGCGCGCCGACGCGCCGTACAAGACCGTGGCCGACGTGCTGGCCGCAGCGAAGGCCACGCCAGGCAAGCTCTCTTTCGGCAGCGGCAGTTCGTCCAGCCGCGTCGCGGGCGAGCTGTTCCAGCAACTGGCCAACGTGAACATCCTGCACGTGCCCTACCGCAGCAACCCCATGGGCATCACCGACCTGCTGGGCGGCCAGATCACGATGATGTTCACCGACGCCTCCACCGGCATGCCGCAGATCACCACCGGCAAGGTGCGCGCGCTGGGCGTGACGGCATCGAAGCGCATGGCGGCGCTGCCCGACGTGCCCACCATCGCCGAAGCCGGCGTGAAGGGTTACGACATGGGCTACTGGTTCGCCGCGTACGCGCCGGCCGGAACGCCCGCCCCGGTGGTGGCCCGCCTCAACGAACTGCTGCACAAGGCCATCGAGAGCCAGGGCGTGCGCCAGTTCTTCGCCAACAGTGGGGGCGAGGTGTTCCCCACCTCACCGGCCGACCTCGTCAAGTTCCAGGCCAGCGAAACCGAGCTGTGGGGTCGCGTGATCAAGGCGGCCGGCATCGAGGCGGAGTGATTCAGTTCGGTGCCGAAAGATGCGCCGACAGGAAATCGAGCACCGCCCGCACCGAAGGCAGCAGGCTGCGCCGGTGCGGCACCAGCGCGGTGGTGGTGACGCTGCCGGCCGTCCAGCGCGGCAGCACGCGCACCAACTCGCCGCGCGCCAGGTGATGCCGGCAGATGCTTTGCGGCAGGCAGGTGACGCCGAGCCCGGCACCCGCCGCGTGCAACAGCGCGACCGATTCGTCCGCCACCAGACGGGGTGCCATGGCCACGGATTGGGTCTCACCATCGTCCCGGCGCAATGACCATCCGTTGGCCTCGGGCGAGGTCAGCAAGCCGGGGAGCTTGAGCAGATCGCCCGGCTTGCGCGGCGTGCCCTGCGCTTCCAGCAGGGCGGGCGCAGCCACCAGCCACACCGGCTCCACCATCAGGGTCCGCTGCACCAGGCCCGAATCGGGCAGCGGTGCGAAGTGGCTGCGCACCGCAATGTCGAAGCCTTCCTGCACCAGGTCCACGAAGCGGTCGCTGGCGTGCAGCTGGAGCTGCAGCCGGGGCCACTGGTGCGCCAGCGCCGGCAGGTGCGGCGCCAGCAGGAACTGCACCACCGGCACGGCGGCGGTGATGCGCACCGTGCCACTCGGTTCGGCCAGGCGCTGCTGAACGATGTGTTGCGCGCTTTCCACTTCGATGAGCGCGGCGCGCGCGTGCTGGTAGAAGTCGCGACCGGTCTCGGTGAGGTGGAAGCTGCGGGAATTGCGCTCGATGAGGCGCACGCCCAGGCTGGTTTCCAGCGCGGCAACGCGCTTGCTTAGGGTGGACTTCGGCACCGAGAAGCGCCGCGCGGCGGGTGCGAAGCCCCCGCTTTCCACGGCCTGGGCGAACAGGGTGAGGTCGTTGAGGTTCATGGCGCCATTGTCCACAGATGTGGACTTTGCATCCACTTCCTGCTGTCTAGGCACTCAGCGTCCACGTAGCAAGAATTCACTCCGTCATCAACCACCCAGGAGTTCACCCATGTATCCCATCCTCTTCTACGGCGTGCCAGAAGGCTGTTCGTTCGGTTCCATCGTGGCCCTCGAATGGAGTGGCCTGCCCTACCAGCTCTGCCGCATCGACATGCCCGACGTGGTGAGCAGCGAGGCCTACCGGCGCATCAACCCGGTGGCCGAAACGCCCTCGCTGCGCACCGCCGATGGCCGCCAGGTGCACCAGAGCATCGCCATCCTCCAGCACATCGGTGCCCAGAGCCCGGGCAGCGGCCTGGTGCCCCCGCAGGGCACGCCCGGATTCGACCACTTCAACGAGGTGCTGGCCTTCCTCAACACCGACTTCTTCGAATCGTTTTCTCCGCTGTGGTACGCCATGGAGCACTGCCTGGAAGGCAGCGAGCAGCGCACCCTGACCACGATGGGACGCCACAAGGTGCGCAAGGTACACGCGGACCTGGAACGCATGCTGGGCGCCAGGCCCTGGCTGGCGGGAGGGCAGCGCACCGCCGCCGATGCCTACTTCATGGGTATTGCCCGCTGGAACGATTTCCACCAGGTGCTCGACCGGCGCGACTTCCCGGCACTGCACGACCTCCATGAGCGCCTGAAGGCGGAACCTGCGGTGCACTTCGCCCACGCGGTGGAGCACGGTGAGGCCGCTCGCAGCGGTGGCGCGTTCCTCGGGCACGTGGCCTTGCACGACGTGCTGGAAGGCACCACCGCGCCCTCCTAGGCATCGGCTGCGGCGCTGGCGTGCCAGCGCCGCAGGGCCTCGCGCGCGGCCTGGTAGCCCGCCTCGATCGATCGCTCCTTCTCGGCCTGGGCCGACATGCCCGGCGCTGCCGTGATCGGCGCGATGAGCAGGTCTGCTTCGGCCATTTCCGGCGCGGCCACGAGGCAGCTCTGTGTCTGCATCACCTGCCCGATGACGGAAGGAATGCTCATGCCCGCGACGCGCGGGCTGCGGCAATAGATGTCGATGGCGATCACCACATCCGCGCCCATGGCGCGCGCGAACCGCACCGGCACCAGGCTCGTGATGCCACCATCGATCAGATGGCCCTGGGCATAGGCCACGGGCACATTCACGCCCGGCACGGCGGACGAGGCCTGGATGGCACGCCCCGCCGATCCGGTGTCGATCAGCAGGGGCTGCCCGCTTTGCAGGTCGGTGGCCACCGCGGCAAAGCGGATCGGAAAGGATTCGATGGGCATGCCCCCCGTCACGGAGCCGGCCCAGCCGGCCAGATGGTTTCCTTCGATGATGCCGCCACTGCGCCAGGTAAAGTCCAGCAGCGAAGCCACCTTCACTTCCAGCGCCGCCTGCTCGATGCGCGCGACGCTCAGGCCGCTCGCATATGCTGCGCCGACCACGGAGCCGGCCGACGTGCCCACCACGATGTCGGGGCGGATGCCGGCCTCCTCCAGCGCGCGCAAGGCACCCACGTGAGCGAAGCCGCGCAGCCCACCACCGCCCAGCACCAGCCCGATGCGAGGCCGCTCACCGACCGCACTCGACACCACGCGGGCATCGCGAACCTCGGCCAGCGCTCGCGCGGTCAACTCCGGCGGTGCCGGGTGTCCGCCAGTGGCGCAGCCGGCGATCGCCAGCACGGCGGCGGCCAGCAGCAGGTGGCGCGGCTTCATGCGGCCTCCAGTTGCCGTACGAGGGCGAGCGCATCCGCGCCCGCTGCGTAGTGCAATCGGGCAGAGGCGTCGTTCGCGGCCCGCCACACGGCGTCGGCCACGTCCTGCTCGCGCGTGAACGCTTTCTGTTGACCGAGCGCAGCGAAGACCGTTTGCGCATACCCCGCATACGCCTCAGGCAGCAAGCCCTGCATGCGCCCGGTGCCGTTCTCGGTGAAGCGCGTGGTGGGTGCATAACCCGGCTCGACCAGCTTCACGCGCACCTGGAACGCCGCCAGCTCGTGTGCCAGCGATGCGGTGAAGCCCTCCACCGCCGTCTTGCTCGCGGTGTAAGCGGCCACCAGCGGCATGGGCACCAGCGTGGCGCTGGACGTGACGTTCACCACCAGACCCGCGCGTCGCTCGCGAAACTGCGGCAACACCGCCTGCGTCATCGCCATGGTGCCGAAGGTGTTGGTCTCGAAGATGTCGCGCACGGTCGCCATGGGAGTGGCTTCGAACGCGCCGAACAAGCCCAGGCCGGCGTTGTTCACCAGCACGTCGATAGGGCCGGCGGCGTCGATCGCCCGGGCGATGCTCTCGGGCCGGGTGACGTCCAGCGCCAGCACGCGCAGGCGCTCGGCAGGCGGCAGCAATTCGGTGCGGGGCGTGCGCATGGTGGCGACCACGTTCCAGCCCCTGGCGTGGAAGTGGCGTGCAGTTTCAAGGCCATAGCCCGACGAGCAGCCGGTGATCAGAATGGTTTTCATGAAGAGGTTCCTGTGGATGGGTTGAGAAAGCCGTGACGATACCGGCGCGAGACAAGACCATCTACAATGAAAAGTCCAAAAATTATTTGCATTAGTACAGCCATGGCCGACCCCCTGTCCGACGTCATCGCCCTGTTGCGGCCACGCGCGGTGTTCTCCAAGGTGATCAGCGGGGCGGGTGCATGGGCTGTGCGCTACGCCGATTTCGGACAGCCCAGCTTCTGCACCATGCTCGAAGGCCAGTGCGTGCTCACCGTCAACGGCCAGGAGCCCGTCACACTGGAGGCGGGAGATTTCGTGCTGATGCCGGCCACGCCGGGGTTCACCCTGTCGGGCACCGAACCCGCCGTGCCCGTTTCCATCGACCCCCTGCAGGTGGCTGACGCTCAAGGCGACATCCGCCATGGCCGGATCGACGGGCCGCCGGAGGTGCGCATGCTGGGCGGGTACTTCGCCTTCGAGTCGCCCGATGCCGCCCTGCTCGTCTCACTGCTGCCGGCCTTGCTGCACGTGCGCGGGGTCGATCGCCTGCAGGCGCTGGTGCGGCTCGTGCGGGACGAGTCGACGGACCAGCGCCCGGGTCGCGATCTCGTGCTGGGCCGACTGGTGGAAGTGCTGCTCATCGAGGCCTTGCGATCGAGCGCAGGCGAGGGCGCACCGCAAGGTCTGTTGCGTGGACTGGCGGACACGCGGCTGGCAGCGGCCATGCGGTTGATGCACGGCGAACCCTCGCACCCCTGGACGGTGGAAGAGCTCGCGAAGCAGGCCGCACTGTCGCGCTCGGCGTTTTTCGAGCGCTTCTCGCGCGCCGTGGGCCAGCGCCCCATGGAGTACCTGATGGCCTGGCGCATGGCCCTGGCGAAAAACCTGTTGCGGCAAGGCAAGGTGGCGCTGGAGGAGGTGGCCGAGCGCGTGGGTTACAGCTCTGCCAGCACGTTCAGCACGGCATTCAGTCGCCATGTGGGCCAGTCACCAGGTCGCTACGCGCGCGGCCTGTGAACGCGAAGGCTGCGTCCGCCCGCGCGGATCAGGCCGCCTCCACCTCGCACCGCACGTGGCGCACATAGGCCGCCATGCCCGCGGCCAAGGCCATCGGGTCGTCCCGGGCCTCGCCAAGGTACGCCAGCCTGGCCTGCGCCAGCAGAGGCTGCAGGGCGGGCGGCAGGCGCGGGATCGCCCAGTCCGCTGCCACGTCCTTGGGCGCGATGCCACCGGTGACCCAGCTGAACCAGACGCGCGCCAGGGCCAGCACGATGTTGCGCTCGTCGCCCCGCCAGTCCGCCTCGCCATTCCACTGCGCGACGGTGTCCCGCAGCGCCTGCAAGAAATCGGCCCGTGGCACGGCCTCGAACAGCACATCGGCGGATGGCCCGAGCAAGGCCACGCTGCGCTGGCGCAACTGGGTGAGCAGAATGGCGAGGTCGGGGTCAGGCACAGCGGTCTCCACACGGCCTGCGCGCAGATCGTCGCGCAGCCACTCGCCGAACTGCAGTTCGCGCCGCGCGGGGTAGCGCCACGGCACGACCTCATCGCGCACGAGCACCGTCACCTCCAGCGGGCGCAGACCGTCCGGCGCGCCCGGCGGCGCCGAGACCGAGAGCAGATCCACCATCAGGGAGCGCCGGACCGGGTCGGCCAGCGGAGCGCTCGTGCTCACCATCAGGTCGATGTCGCTGTGGGGCCGCAGCCCGCCATCGATGGCAGAGCCGAAGAGATGGAGCGCCAGCAGACCGTCTCCGAGGTGTCTGTCCAGCACCGCCCGCGCACCCGCCAGTTGCGAAGCGATGTCGGCGGGAGGTGCTGCAATGCCGGCCACGACGACCGTCACTTCTTCTGGCGTACCGCCCTGGCCTTGGCCGGTGCGGGTTTGAGACGTGCAGCGGCTTCGTCGAGCCAGAGCAGCGTGTCGGCATGCGCCATGAAGCGGCGCAGGTAGTCGGGCGAGAGTTCGCTCAGCAGGCCCAGGGTGCGCAGCACGAGCATGTGCGAGTTGAGCGGGCCGGCATTCTCGGGCCCGCGCTGCACGGCTTGAGCCACCTCGTCCTCGGCGCGGATGCGCGACCAGGTCTCGCGGAAAGCATGGGCGCTGCGGAGTTCGGCACGTGCGGCCAAGGGCTGGCCGGTGATGGTGGCAATGTGTTCGTTGAGCTCGGCCAGCGGCGTGCGCGCTTTCGCGGCTGTCGACCTGCGGCGCCGCGGCGGCTCCACACTGGCTGCCATCCCGCCGTGCTCACCGTCTGCATCGGTCGGGGGCGGTGGCAGCCGCTCACGCAACACGCGCTGCACGGCCTCGGGCGCGGCTTGCAGGCGGCGCAGCAAGGTTTCGCGGTAGTGGGTGCGAACGGCGTCTTCGGTCACGGCTTCCTGTCCGGTTTCGCCGCGGGCACGGCCTTGGGCACGGGCGCCATTTCCACGCGGCGGTTGAGCGCCCGCCCTTGTTCGTCGGCGTTGGAGGCCACGGGCTGCTCGGGCCCGAAGGCGGCGCTGAACACGCGCTGCGGCGGCATGCCTTCCTGTATCAGCGCCCGCGTCACCGTGAGCGCGCGCTGGGCCGAGAGCTCCAGGTTGTCGGCAAAACGCCGGTTGCGGGCCTGCACGGGCTGGTCATCGGTGAAGCCGCTGACCATCAGCATCTCGTCGCGCTCGCCCAGGTACACCTGCAATGGCGGCACGAGGCTGCGCAGGATCTGGCGGCCTTCGGGCTTGAGCTCGTCGGAATTGAGTGCGAAGAGCACGCTGCCGCTGATGCCGATGCGGCCGTTGTCCAGCGTGACGCGGCCGTTCTGCAGCGGAATGGCCAAAGCCTTTTCCAGGGCCATGCGGCGCTGCTCTTCCTGCTGGCGCTTCTCCATTTCGGCCTGCAGGCTGCTCACCAGGTCCATCTGCACCACGAGCACACCCACCAGGATAAGCACGAACGCGCCCACCAGGCCCGACATGAGGTCCCCGAACACGGCCCACACTGGCGCGGTGCGGTCGGTGCCGTCGTCGTCGTCGATCTGACGGTCATCCAGGCCGATCATCCCGCGGCCTTCTTTCCGGTGGCGGGGCCGCGCAGGCGGCGCAGGTCTTCCACGATGCCTTGTTGCGAGCTGATGCTGAGGTCGATCACCTCGCGGGCCTGCGCCACGTAATAGGCCAGTTGCTCGTCGCTGCGCGCCATCGACTGGCTGACGGCGGTCTCGATGCGCTGCAGGCTGTCGATGAGTTTCTCGTTCGTGCTGCTGAACAGTTGCACCCCGTGACCGAAGGCCTCGCCCAGGCTGGCGAGCTCAATCGCACTGCCACTGACCTGTGCAGCCACATCCTCCGCGCGAACGGCTTGCGCACCCACGGTCTCGGCAAACTGCCGGCCCACCTGGTCGAGCACGGCACCGGCAGATGTGACGAGCGATTCGATCGCCGCTTGCTGCGCGCCGGTGGCTTGTTGCGCGGACTGCAGCAGGTCGTCGATGTTCTGCATGAGCGCGGCACGCTCCTGCAGCGCGGCGTTGTCGCGTTCGGTGAGCTGGCTCATGTCACGGCGAAGTTGTGTGATCACCTCGGCGGCCGCGCGGGGCGCTTCCGCAGCGGTCTCCAGCAGGCGTGCCATGGGTGCCTCGAGGGCGGTGCCAAGTGCGGAGAGGTGGCTGGCGACCTGCCCGTTGAGCGATGACTGGAGTTCACCCAGTCGCAGCGCAGTCGCTTCGGCGCGAGCGGCCTCCTCGCCGCGCAAGGCGGCGAGTTCATCGCGCCAGGCGGTGGCGGTCTGTTCCAGCGTCTGCGCGACCGCCTGCTGGCGAGCCTCGTCGCGTTCGGCGAGTTGACTGACATCGTGGCGCAGCTGCGCGATCACCTCGGCAGCCGCGCGTGGCCCTTCCGCGACCGTCTCCAGCAGGCGCGCCATGGGCGCCTCGAACGCGGTACCGAGCGTGGCGAGGTGGGTGGCCACCTGGCCATTGAGCGACGACTGCAGTTCGCCCAGGCGCTGCACGCTGGCCTCGCCGCGAGCCGCCTCCTCGCTGCGCAGGGCGGCGAGTTCGTCGCGCCAGAGCGAGGCCGTCTGCTCCAGCGTTTGAACCGCGGCCTGTTGCTGTGCCACCGCCTGCGCGCCGAGTTGCCGCCATTCGTCCTGCAGCGTGCTTGCCATGGCCTGCAGGGCCTGTGTCCATGCTGCGTGTTGCTCCCGGTCTGCGGCGCTCTGCTCGGCGTGCGAGCGGCTCACGGTGTCCTGCACGCCGGTGATCAGGGCGGCGCAGCGCTCCTCAAAGGTGGTGGTGAAGGCCGTGAGCGCGCGATCCAGCCCCTGCGCCTGCTGTTCACTGGTGTGGGCGTGCTGCTGCAGTGCGGCGGTCCAGGTGTCGGCCACCGTGCCGGCGGTGGCCCCAAAGCGCTCCGCCAGCCCACTCATCTGGGCCTGCACGGAGGCGTTCACGCGTTCGTGCAGCCTCGTGGACTCCTGCCCGATGGCGGCCATGGCCTTCTCCACCACGGGTTGCAGGCTCTCGCCCGCGGAACGTGCACTCGCGCTCAGACTGTCTTCCAGCGAGCGCTGCACCGACTTGGCCAGCCGGCGGTAGGCCTCGCTCGCCTCGACGTGGAACTGCGCCTGACGGGCCAGCAACTGGTCGTCCAGGTGCTGGTTGCGGCGTTCGATCTGCCCGATGAGCGCATGCAGCTTTTCCGCCACCTCGGGCAACACGTTGGCCTGCTGTTGAAGCGCATCGAAGGTGGTCTGCCGCTGGTGGGCCAGCGAGAAGGGGCGGAACACAGTGGCCGTGTGGGCATCGAGCAGGCGGGCCACTTCGGTGCGCTCGCGCCGGCTGATGGCGGACATGAGCCCGAGCATGGCCGAGGTGGCCACGCCCACCACCGAGGTGCCGAACGCCAGGCCCAGCCCCTTGATCGGGGCTGCCAGCGCGGCGCGAATGGCCTGCAGATCGGCAGAGCCCTCGAGTGTGAACACCACGCCCTTGAACGTGACCACCATGCCGAGAAAGGTGCCGAGCATGCCCAGCATCACCAGCAGGCCGATCAGGTAGGGCGTGAGCGCCAGACCGGGCAACGCACCCCGTTCGGCTTCGATGCGCTGGCGCACCGCGTTCTGCAGCGTCGAAGGCACACGCGTCAGCCAGGCGTCGAGGCTGTTCAGCGGCTGGGGCACCTGGGCCAGGGCATCCGCCAGCGACGAGGTGGCCTGCCGGTAGCGCCGGAGCTCCTGCGCACCCAGCAGGTACACCGCGCCGATGAGCAGCGTCATGGCCAGCGCAAAGCCACTGGAGCCGACGAAGCCCGCGCCCACCCAGGCGACGCACGCCAGGCCGAGCACGAACGCGGCGATGAAGAAAACACGGTTCAAGGAAAGACGGTTCATGGGATGCATTCAATGCGGGGCATGGCCCGCATGTTCAAACGTTTCGATCATGCCCACCACAGGCTGCAGGCGCAGGTCGAGCTCGGCCAGCAGCGTGTGCTGCAGGGCCTGTTCGAACAGGGGCGGCCATTCTTCGGGCCGGGCCTGCTGCAGCTGGCCCAGCCGCGCCTTGAGGAAGGCCGGCACGCCAGCCAGCAGCCGCTGCTCGCGGGCGCCGAACATCGGCGCCAGCGTGGCGTCCAGCGCAGCGAGTTGTGCCAGCCGAGGTGAGCCGGCGTCGGCGAGCGTCTGGCGCACATGACCGCGCAGCGCGTCGATGGCCATTTCCATGCGCCGCTGCTGGTCCATGTAGCGCTGGTGGTGGTGGGCGAATTCGGTATCGGTGGCCAGGGTGGGCGTATGGGGTGGCGTGCTGAACGCCTTGGTGAGCGCTGCGCGCACGCGCAGCAGGTCGGCCCGCAGGTCGGGAGCGGCCTTGCGCGCGGTGGACCGGCCCGGCCTGGCCCCTGGAAGCGCCTGATGCACCGCATGCAGGGCGATCGCATCGGCCACGTTCAACCATTCCCCGAGGCGCTCGGCGATGTCCTGCCGCGGCGGATCCATGGGCGCTGGCAACCACCCGGTGAGATGGCGCACCAGTGCGGAACGGTTGAAATGGCTGCGCAAAAGAACTTTCCTTGGCGTCCCCGGGAGGACACGAACAACGGGAGCAGATTGTCGGCGTTCCGGCAGCGGCCGGGCCGCAGCGGAACACGCCGGTGTCACACCACCAGCACGGCCCGGAAGTCGTTCACATTGGTGTGCGTCGGCCCGGTGATCACAAGATCGCCGATCGGCTCGAAGAACCCGTAGGCATCGTTGCGGGCCAGATGGTCGGTGAGCTTGAGGCCCTTCTCCCCTGCCCTGGCCAGGGTGTCGGGCGTCACCAGCGCCCCCGCATTGTCCTCCACCCCGTCGATGCCGTCGGTGTCGGCCGCCAGGGCCCACACCCCGGCCTGTCCACCCAGTGCCTGCGCCAGGCCCAGGCAGAACTCGCCGGCACGCCCGCCTCGGCCCCTGGCCTGACCTTCGGCGCGCGGGCGCACGGTGACAGTGGTTTCCCCGCCGCTCAGGATCACGCAAGGTTTCTGGAAACTGCTGCGGCCCAGCGCGGTGGAGCGCGCCAGGGCGCCGTGCACCTTGCCGACCTCGCGCGACTCGCCTTCGATCTCGTCGCTCAGGATCACCGCGTTCAGGCCCAGCGCGCGCGCCGCCTCGGCCGCGGCTTCCAGGCTCTGCTGTGGCGTGGCAATGAGTTCGACCGCGTGGCCCTGCAGCCTTGGATCACCGGGCTTGGGGGTTTCCAGCGCACCGCTCTCCAGCCGGGCGCGCACAGTGGGCGGCACGTCGATGCCGTAGCGGCGCAGGATGTCGAGCGCCTCGGCGCAGGTGGACGCGTCGGCCACGGTGGGGCCACTGGCGATGACGCTGACGTCATCGCCCGGCACATCGCTGATGGTGAGCGTGACGACACGCGCCGGGGCGCAGGCCGCCGCCAGCCGCCCGCCCTTGATGGCCGAGAGGTGCTTGCGCACGGTGTTCATCTCGCCGATGTGCGCGCCGCTTTCCAGTAGCTGGCGGTTGATGCGCTGCTTGTCTTCCAGCGTGAGGCCTTCGCACGGCAGCGTGAGCAGGGCCGAACCGCCGCCAGAGATGAGGCAGAGCACCAGGTCGTCCGCGGTGAGGCCTTGCGTGAGCTGAAGGATGCGCTGTGCCGCCGCGAGACCGGCCGCGTCGGGCACGGGGTGAGAGGCTTCCACCACCTCGATGCGCTGCGGCAGGCCTTCGGGCCGCGGCGGCGTGTGGTGGTAACGCGTGACCACCAGCCCCGAGAGCGGCGCGTCGGCGGGCCACAGGGCTTCCACCGCCTGCGCCATGGCACCCCCGGCCTTGCCCGCGCCCAGCACCAGGGTGCGGCCCCTGGGCGGCTGGGGCAGGCTGGTGGCCGTGTTGTGCAGGGGCAGCGCGCGCTGCACCGCCACGTCGTACAGGTGGCGCAGCAGGGCACGGGGATCGTTCAGGCTGGGGGCGGTCGGCTTGGGCATGGGGCAGAAGTCTAGCGAGTCCCCGGTGGCAGAAGTTACAGACCGGTAACACGCACCGCTTCAGCCTGGCGCAGGGGCGATCTCATGGCCCGCCATGAGCTCCAGGCTGCGGCACAGGGCGGAATGGTCCAGCCCGGCCATGCCATGCGCGGCGCAGCTCTGCATCAGCTGGGCCGCGCTGGCCGTGTGCGGCAGGCTCACGCCCAGTTCCTTCGCGCCTTGCAGTGCGAGGTTGAGGTCTTTCTGGTGCAGCTCGACGCGAAAGCCGGGGTTGAAGGTGCGCTGGATCATGCGCTCGCCATGCACTTCCAGGATGCGGCTGGCCGCGAACCCGCCCATCAGGGCCTCGCGCACCCTGGCCGGGTCGGCGCCGGCCTTGCTGGCGAACAGCAGGGCTTCGGCCACGGCCTCGATGTTCAGCGCCACGATGATCTGGTTCGCCACCTTGGTGGTCTGGCCGTCGCCGTTGCCACCCACCAGCGTGATGTTCTTGCCCATGGCCGCGAACAGGGGTTGCGCGCGCTCGAAGGCGGCCTGCGGCCCGCCCACCATGATGGTCAGGCTGGCGGCCTTGGCGCCGACCTCGCCGCCGCTCACCGGGGCATCGAGGTAATCGCAGCCCAGTGCGTTGATCCTCTGCGCGAAGGCCTTGGTGGCCATGGGACTGATGGAGCTCATGTCGATCACCAGCTTGCCGGGCGTCAGGCCCCTGGCCACGCCGGTGTCGCCGAACAGCACGTCCTCGACGTTCGGCGTGTCGGGCACCATGGTGATGACGATGTCGGCACGCCGCGCCACCTCGGTGGCATTGGTGCAGACCGTGGCACCGGCTTCTGCGAACGACGCCGGGATCCTGCTGCGGCTGGCCACGAACAGCGTGTGGCCGGCCTTGACCAGATGGAGGGCCATGGGCGCACCCATGATGCCCAGGCCGATGAAGCCGACCTTGAGACCGCTCTTCGTCATGCCGGCTCTCCCTGCAGCTCCAGCGATTGACCGTGTGCGGCGATCCAGGCCAGGCCCCGGTCGGTGCCCCCCGGGCTGGTGTCGCGGGGCTTGTATTCGCAGCCGATGTGGCCGGTGTAACCCAGGCCGTCGATGTGGTCGAACAGGTAGCGGTAGTGGATCTCGCCCGTGCCCGGTTCGTTCCGGCCCGGTGTGTCCGCCAGTTGCATGTGGGCGATGCGCGGCAGCAGCTCCCGGATGGTGTTGGCCAGCTCGCCTTCCATGCGCTGCGCGTGGTAGATGTCGTACTGCAGGAACAGGTTGTCGGAGCCCACTTCGTCCATGAGCGCCATGGCCTGGCGCGGGCGGTTCACGAAGAAGCCGGGCATGTCGAAGTGATTGATGGGTTCGAGCAGCAGGCGCACGCCCTGGCGCTTCGCGGCATCGGCGGCGAAACGCAGGTTGCGCACCAGCGTGGCATAGGCCTGGGCCTGGCTCACGCCGGCCGGCGGAATGCCCGCCATGCAGTGCAGCTGCGGCGCGCCGAGCTCCGTGGCGTACTGCAGCGCCTGCGCCACGCCGGCGCGGAACTCGTCTTCGCGGCCAGGCAACGAGGCGGTGCCGCGTTCACCACCGGCCCAGTCGCCCGGGGGCATGTTGTGCAGCACCAGCTGCAGCTGGTGCGCCTGCAGCCGCTGCGCGATCTGTTCGGCCGGGAAGTCGTAGGGAAAGAGAAACTCCACGGCGGTGAAACCCGCGCGCGCGGCGGCTTCGAAGCGATCCAGGAACGGCAGCTCGTTCCAGAGCATGGAAAGGTTGGCGGCGAACTTCGGCATGTGAAGGGTCCTTGTCGTTGTTGTCGTGGTCAATCCAGCAGGCCGGCGGTCTCGAGGCCCTGCGGCGCGCGGCAATCGATGGCCTCGAACTCGTTGACCTTGTCGATCTCGGTGCCCATGGCGATGTTGGTGACGCGTTCGAGTATGCATTCGACCACCACCGGCACGCGGTGCAAAGCGGCGAGACGCTGTGCCTCGCGCAGGGCGCCCTGCAACTTCTCGGGGTCGCTCACGCGCAGGGCCTTGCAACCCAGGCCCTCGACGACGGCGACGTGGTCCACGCCGTAGCCTCGCCGCTCACCCTCGCTTTCGTCCAGGTTCTGGTTCTCGAAGGCGAGCTGCACGCAGTAGTCCATGTCGAAACCGCGCTGGCTCTGGCGGATGAGACCGAGGTAGGCGTTGTTCACCAGCACGTGCACATAAGGCAGGCGGAACTGGGCGCCCACCGCGAGTTCCTCCATGAGGAACTGGAAGTCGTAGTCGCCCGAGAGCGCCACCACATTCTTCGTGGGGTCGGACGCGACCACGCCGAGTGCGGCCGGCATGGTCCAGCCCAGGGGGCCAGCCTGGCCGCAGTTGATCCACTGGCGCGGACCGTACACATGCAGGAACTGAGCGCCCGCAATCTGCGACAGACCGATGGTGCTCACATAGACCGTGTCGCGGCCAAACACCTGGTTCATCTCTTCGTACACGCGGTGCGGCTTCATCGGAATCTGCTCGAAGTGCGTCTGCCGCAACATGAGGCGCTTGCGCTCGGCGCAGCGGCCGGCCCAGTTGGCGTAGCTCGGCCAGTGGCCGGCTGCCTTGCGTTCGCGGGCAACGTCCACGAACAGCTGGAGCGCGGCCTTCGCGTCCGAGACGATGCCGAAGTCGGGCTCGAACACGCGCCCGATCTGGGTGGGTTCGATGTCCACGTGCACGAACTGGCGGCCCTTGGTGTAGGTCTCGATGGAACCGGTGTGGCGGTTCGCCCAGCGGTTGCCGATGCCGAGCACGAAGTCGCTCGCGAGCATCGTGGCGTTGCCGTAGCGGTGACTGGTCTGCAGGCCCACCATGCCGGCCATGAGCGGATGGTCGTCGGGTATCGTGCCCCAGCCCATGAGCGTGGGAATCACCGGCACACCCGTGAGCTCGGCGAACTCGACCAGCAGGTCCGCCGCGTCGGCGTTGATGATGCCGCCACCGGCCACGATGAGCGGCCTGGTAGACGCGGCCAGCATGTCCAGCGCCTTCTCGATCTGCTTACGGCTCGCGGCGGGTTTGTAGACCGGCAGCGGCTCGTAGGTGTCGGGGTCGAATTCGATCTCGGCCATCTGCACGTCGAACGGCAGATCGATCAGCACCGGCCCGGGGCGGCCGGAGCGCATCAGATGGAACGCCTGCTGGAACACGCGCGGCACAAGCGCTGGCTCGCGAACCGTGACCGCCCACTTGGTGACGGGCTTGGCGATGCTTTCGATGTCCACCGCCTGGAAGTCTTCCTTGTAGAGCCGCGCGCGCGGCGCCTGGCCGGTGACGCAGAGGATGGGAATGCTGTCGGCCTGCGCCGAATACAGCCCGGTGATCATGTCGGTGCCGGCTGGCCCGCTGGTGCCGATGCACAGGCCGATGTTGCCGGCGCGTGCGCGGGTGTAGCCCTCGGCCATGTGGGACGCGGCCTCCACATGCCGCGCCAGGATGTGGCCGATGCTGCCGCGCTGCCGCATGGCGGCGTAGAACGGGTTGATGGCGGCACCCGGCACGCCGAAGGCCTGCGAGATGCCTTCCTTCTCCAGCACACAGATGGCGGCCTGCGCCGCGGTCATTCGGGCCATGATGCGATTCCTTACCTGGGTAGATGGACTGGCTTCGATGCTAGGGAGAACCCTTCCTCTTGAGAATGGCAGTGGCGGTACGTCGATTCGATACTTCAGGTATGCAATCCGCGCCCTGCAGCGTTAACATGCCCGGCATGGACCGCTTCAAGGAAATCGAGGCTTTCGTGATGGCGATGGAGCACGGCAGCCTGGCCGCCGCCGCGCTGCACGCGGGCATCACGCCGGTGATGATGGGCCGGCGCATCGACGCGCTGGAGCGCCGATTGGGCACGCAGCTCATCCACCGCTCCACGCGGCGGCTGGCGCTCACCGAGCAGGGTGCGGGTTTTCTCGACGAATGCCGGACGCTGCTGGCGCAGTGGTCGCAGGCCGAGGCCACCGTATCGGCGCAGAAGCACCGCGCCAGTGGCCATCTCGTGGTCTCGGCGCCGGCGGCCTTCGGGCGGCTGCATGTGGCGCCGCACGCGAGCGCGTTCCTCAAGGCCAACCCCGAGGTCAAGCTCTCCTTCAACCTCACCGACCGCGTGGTGGACCTCGTGCGCGAGGGTTACGACATGGGCCTGCGCATCGGCGGCGCGATCGACCCGAACTTCGTCGCCATCAAGCTCGCGACCAACCAGCGCGTGGTCTGCGGCACGCCGGCCTACTTCCGCAAGCACGGCAAGCCCCGCACGCTGGACGATCTGAAGCAGCACAACTGCCTGGCTTTCAACCTGCAGGGCGGCCAGCAGCGCGGCTGGTACTTCCAGCAGGGCGGCAAGACGGTGACGGTGCGCGTGGACGGCAATCTCGACTGCAACGATGGTGAGCTGCTGCACCGCTGGGTCAGCGAGGGCATGGGCCTGGGCTGGCGCTCCACCTGGGAGATCCAGGCACAGCTGCAACGCGGCGAGCTGGTCACCGTGCTGGACGAGTTCGCCCTGCCCGAGTACGACATCCTGGCCGTGTACCCGCAGCAGCGCCACCTGCCTGCCAAGGTGCGTTTCTTCATCGATCACCTTCGCAAGATCTACGAACGCCCCAACTACTGGATGAAGTAGAGGAACTCCCCTGTCATGCAAAGCCTGCTGATCCACAACGCCGAGTGCATCGCCACCTTCGACCACGCGGAGCCGGCCCGAGGCCGCGAGCTGCGCAACGCCTCGCTGTTCGTGCGCGGCCACACCATCGAGTGGATCGGACCGGCGGACCAGTTGCCGCCTGCGCTGCGCGACGAGGCCCACGAGACCATCGACGCGCGCGGCCACCTCGTCGTACCCGGCCTGGTGAACACGCACCATCACATGGTCCAGTCGCTCACACGAGCAATTCCCGGTGTGCAGGACGCCGAGCTGTTCGGCTGGCTGCGCGGGCTCTACCCCATCTGGGCAGGTCTCACGCCCGAGATGGTGCGCGTGTCGACGCAGGTGGCCATGGCCGAGCTGCTGCTCTCGGGTTGCACCACCAGCAGCGACCACCTCTACATCTACCCCAACGGGGTGCGGCTGGAAGACAGCATCGAAGGCGCACAGGCGATCGGCATGCGCTTCGTGGCGACGCGCGGCAGCATGAGCGTGGGCGCCAGCGCGGGCGGCCTGCCGCCCGACAGCGTGGTGGAAAAGGAAGACGCCATCCTGAAAGACAGCCAGCGCCTCATCGAGACCTGGCACGACGCCCGCCACGGCGCGATGCTGCAGGTGGCCCTCGCGCCCTGCTCGCCGTTTTCTGTCAGCCCTGCGCTCATGAAGGACAGCGCGGCGCTGGCGCGCTCCTTCACCGGCCGGGGTGTGCGCCTGCACACGCACCTGGCCGAGAACGACCACGACATCGCCTACAGCCGCGAGAAGTTCGGCCGCACGCCCGCCCAGTACGCGCAGGATCTCGGCTGGCTCGGCGACGACGTCTGGCACGCGCACTGCGTGAAGCTGGACGATGAAGGTGTCTCGCTGTTCGCCGCCAGCCGCACCGGCGTGGCGCACTGCCCCTGCAGCAACATGCGGCTGGCCTCGGGCATCGCTCCCGTGCGCCGCATGCTGGACGCCGGCGTGCCGGTGGGCCTGGGTGTGGACGGCAGCGCGAGCAACGACGGCGCGCACATGGTCAACGAGGCACGCCAGGCCTTGCTGCTCGCGCGCGTGGGCCGGGCACTGCAGCCCCCCGAAACGCGCAATGGCAAGACCTTCTTCGGTTGCGACCTCGGCCCGGCCGAGATGACGGCGCGCGACGCGCTGCACATCGCCACGCGCGGCGGAGCCACGGTGCTGGGCCGCCCGGACATCGGCCACCTCGCGCCGGGCATGTGCGCCGACCTCGCGCTGTTCGACCTGCGCACGCTGCGTTTTGCCGGCGGCGCGGTGCACGACCCGGTGGCCAGCCTGCTGCTGTGCGCCAGTCCCATGGCAGCGCACACGGTGGTCAACGGCCGGGTGGTGGTGCGCGACGGACAGCTCACGACGGTGGAGCTGGGCCCGCTGGTGGAGCGGCACAACCGGCTGGCGATGCAACTCGCGCGGGCCGCGCGCAGCGCCTGAAGGCTCAGCCTTCGCCCACGCCAGGCAGCCGCAGGGGTCGGTCTTCGAACTCGGTGTTGAGCACCACGGTGCTGGTGGTGCGCGCCACACCGGGGATGGCCTTGATCTTGTAGAGCACGTCTTCCAGCGCACGCGCGTGCGTGGTGCGGATCTTGGCCAGGAAATCGTGCTCGCCGGCCACGCTGTGCAGCTCGAGCACCTCGGGCAATTCGCGCAGGCGCGGTGCGATGTCGCGGCAATGCGCACCCCCATCGTTGCGGATCGCCACGAACGCCGTGAACTGCAGACCCACGCGGTCGGGGTCCACGCGCAGCGAGAAGCGTTCGATCACGCCGCGCTCGATCATCTTCTTCACCCGCTCGTGCACAGCCGCCGTGGACAGCCCGACCTCGGAGGCCACATCGGCGTAAGAACGACGGCTGTCACCGCTAAGCGCCGTAAGAATTCTGGCGTCGACGTCATCAATATGGATATTTACTTGCATGACAACGATATTCTGATCAAAATACAGAAAAAATCTGTTTTGCCGGAAAATTTACGATCCAGGAGACATCATGCCTGCCATTTTCAACCTGAATCGCCTGGACCGCCAGACCTTGCGACTCGCTGGCGCACTGCTGATCGTCTACCTGGTCTGGGGCACGACCTACTTCGCGCTGGGCGTGGTCATGCAGTCGCTGCCGCCGGTGCTCATGAATGGCGCGCGCTTTGTGTTCGCTGGCGTGCTGATGCTGGCCATCGCGCGCTGGCAGGGGCAGGCCTGGCCCACGGTCGCGCAGTGGCGCGCGAGCGCGCTGATCGGCAGCCTCATGGCCTTCGCGGCCATGGCGCTGGTGGTGCTCGCACAGAAGGCGGGCATTGGCTCGGGCCTGATGGCCACCGTGGTCACGACGATGCCGATGTGGCTCGCGCTGTGGACACGCTGGGGCGGTGAGCGCGTGCCGGTGACGAGCTGGATCGGCCTGGCGCTGGGCGCTTCGGGGGCCTTGCTTCTGGCGCTGGAAGGCGATTTTTCGACCACGCTCATCGGCACGCTGTGCGCCTTCGGAGCGCCCCTGGCCTGGAGCATCGGCTCCTACGCCTCGCGCCGCCTCACCCTGCCCGCGCCGGCCATGGCCTCGGCCGCGCAGTGGCTGCTGGGTGGGCTGCTCGGTCTGGTGGTGGCCTGGGTGTGGGAACCGGGCGCGCGCTCGGTGACCTGGCAGCAGGTGTCGATCGCTTCGGCGCTGGCCTGGCTGTACCTCGTGGTCATGGGCACCATGGTCACGCTCAATGCCTATCTGTGGTTGCTGAAGAACACCTCGGCCGCGCTGGCCGGCAGCTACTCGTTCGTGAACCCGGTGGTGGCGCTGGGCGTGGGCGTGTGGCTCGGTGGCGAACGCCTGACCGGCTGGGTGTTCGTGGCGCTGCCGGTGATCGGCCTGGCGCTGGCCCTCATCCTCTACGGACGCGACATCGTGCGGCTGGCGGGTTCGCTCAGGCCAGCACCTTCAGCAACCACGCATTGATGTCCTGGATCTCGGGCAGGGACACGGTGTGTTCCATCGGGTAGCTGTGCCACTCCACCCCGTAGCCCAGGGTCTGAAGCACGTTGCGTGACGCCACCGCTCGGTCGATGGTGACCACTGGGTCGTGGGCGCCGTGCGCGAGGAAGATCGGCACGTCGCGGTTGGCGCCGCTCCGTTCAGCACCCAGGGTATCGGCCAGCGGCAGGTAGCCCGACAGTCCCGCCAGACCCGCCAGGCGCTGCGGTGCGCGCAAACCCGCCATGAGGGTCATCGCACAGCCTTGCGAGAAGCCCATCAACACCGTCTTGCGGCTGGGCACGCCACGCGCCGCTTCGCGGTCCAGCAGCGCTTGCACCAGGTTCTGCGAAGCACGCAAGCCGGCTTCATCTTCCTGGCGCGGCGCCGCGGGGTTGGCGTTCGGTGGGTGGATGTCGTACCAGGCGCGCATGACGTAGCCACCGTTGATAGTGACCGGTCGCACCGGCGCGCTGGGGAACACGAAGCGCACCGGTCCGATGCGGTCCAGGTCAAGTTCGCCGGCGATCGGCACGAAATCGTTGCCGTCGGCTCCCAGGCCGTGCAGAACGATGATGGAGGCGGCGGGCATGGCGGCGGCGTCGCCGCTCACCATTTCAAGGAGTTCGAGAGAGGGCTGGTTCATGGGCACAGCATAGCGCCGGTGGCGCCACGCCGCGCCCGCGAGGGCGCTACTCGATGAACCCCGGCAGCCATGTCGAGAGGATCGGGAAGGCGCACAGGATGAGCAGGCGCACCACGTCCACCGCGATGAAAGGCATGGTGCCCTTGTAGATCGATCCCAGCGGCACGTCGCGCGCGATCGAGTTGATCACGAACACGTTCATGCCGACCGGCGGGCAGATCATGCCGAAGGTCACGGCCATCACCACGATCACGCCGAACCACACCGGATCGAAACCGAGCTGCATCATTGCGGGAAACACGATGGGCACCGTCAGCAGGATCATGGCGAGTTCGTCCATCACCGCGCCAAGGATCAGGTAGCCCACCATGATCAGCGCCAGCACACCGTACGGTCCCACCGGCAGGTGCACGAGGAACTCCACGGCGTTCTGCGTGAACTGGGTGATGGTGAGGAAGTAGCCGAACAGGTACGCACCGACCACGATCATCATGATGGCAGAGGACACGCGCAGCGCACCGATAAGCGCGGCCTTGATCCGTTTCCAGCCAAGGCGGCCACGCAGCATGCCGATCAGCAAGGTGCCGATGGCGCCGATACCCGCCGCTTCCTGCACCGTGAAAAGGCCGCCATAGATGCCACCGAGCACGAAGATGAACAGCACCACCACAGCCCACAGCGGGCGCAGCGAAGCGAACCGCTCACCCCAGCCCACGCGCTCGCCACTGGGCATGGCGTCTGGCCGCAGTCGGGCGACGATGGCCACCACCACGCTGTAGAAGGCAATCGCCATGAAGCCGGGAATGATGCCGGCGGCGAACAGCTTGGTGATGTCGGTCTCCGTCATGATGCCGTAGAGCACGAGAATCACCGAGGGCGGGATCATGATGCCCAGCGTGCCTCCGGCAGCGATCAGCCCGGCGGAGAAGCCGGGGTGGTACCCCGCGCGGCGCATCTCGGGCAGCGCGACCTGCGTCATGGTGGCAGCGGTCGCCACCGACGAACCGTTGATGGCCGAAAAGCCACCACAGGCCGCGATGGACGCCAGCGCCAGGCCACCCTTGCGGTGGCCGAGCCACGCACGACCCGCGGTGAACAGCTCGGCGCTCATGCCCGAATGCGAGGCGAAAGCCCCCATGAGGATGAACATGGGGATCACGCTGAGGTTGTAGTCGGTGAGGACCGACAAGGGCACGTTGGCCAGCAGGTTGAGCGCGGGCGTGGTGCTCGAGAGCAGCGCGAAGCCGCCCACCCCGGCGATGCCCATGGCGATGCCGATGGGCACGCGCACGGCCATGAGGGCGAACATGGTCACGAAGCCCAGCAGGGCCACCAGATCACGATCCATGCGCAGCTCCCGGAGAACCTTCATCGATCGACTCTGGACGGGCTTCGTGGCCCTGCCAGAGCTGCACCAGGCGCACCAGCGCCAGCACAGCGGCTACCGTGGCGCCGACAGCGGCCACGCTGTAGAACCACTGCAGCGGCAGGCGCAGGTCCATGGTGCCCTGGCTGCCGGTGCCGCCCACCTTGACCCACACCATCCACGCCAGGGGCACGAGGAAGGCGACGGTCAGGGCGGTGGCGAGCAGGTCCATGCGGCGCCTGCCCTTGAGGCCGAGGTGCTCCCACACGATGTCCACACCGATGTGGGTGCCATAGTACGTGGCCAGGGCAATGCCCCAGAACATCGCGATGCCCTGCAGCATCTGCGTGCCGTCGAACCAGTCGGGAATCTGCATGCTGAACGCATAGCGCAACAGCACGTTGCCCGCGGTGATCAGGGCGATCAGCAGCAGGAAGAGCGCGGCCACCGTCTCGATGGCCGAGAACAGGCGCTTCATCAGTTGCCGGCTTTGCGGTTGGCCAGTTCCTTGCGCAGGTCGTCCAGCGCGGCCTGGCCCTTGTTGCCAGCAGCGTCAGCGGCCTTCACCCACTGCGCGTACACGGGGTCGACGGCCTTTTTCCAGACGTCGAGCTGCGCGGCCGAGATCGGCACGATGGTGTGGCCGGCGGTCTTCTCCAGCTTGGCCTGGCCCGAGTCCTCCTCGTCGCCCCAGGCGCCCCCGACCTTGCCCGCCCACTCGTTGTTGCAGTGGTCGTCGATCACCTTCTTCTGGCCGGCGGCCAGCTTGTCGTACCAGGGCTTGTTCAGCACCCACACGAAGTCCGAAGCGTAGAAACGCATGTCGCTGTGGAACTTGACGGCCTTGTCGATGCCGAAGGACACAATGGAATTCCACGGGAACGTGATGGCGTCGGCCACGCCCTTGTCGAGCGCATCGCGTGCCTCGGGCGCCGAGACCTGCACGTTCGTGGCGCCCAGCAGCGTCATCGTCTGCGCCACGGTGCCGTTGGCCGAGCGGATCTTCATGCCCTTGAGCTGGCCAGGTTCCGTGATGGGCTTCTTGGCGTGGAAGGTGCCGATGTGCACGTGCGCGAAGCAGAACTTCACGTCCTTCATTTCGGTGGCGGCGTACTGGCGATACCACTGGTCGAGCGCGGCGGATCCCGGGCCGGGCTTGGCGATCAGGAAGGGCAGTTCGCCCGCCGCGATCATGGGGAAGCGACCGGCCTGGTAGCCAGGGTTCACCCATGTCATCTCGGCGATGCCGTCGCGCGCCATGTCGTAGTGGTCGGCCGCCTTGCCCAGCTGCTGCGCCGGGAACAGCGCGACCTTGATCGACCCCTTCGAAGCCGCCTCCACCGACTTGGCCCAGGGTTCAAAGCCCAGCTTGGCCAGCGGGTGCGAGGCCGGCAGCCAGTGGGCGAATTTCATTTCGACCGGCTTGTCCTGCGCCTGTGCGCCCAGCGCACCGAGCATCAGCGCGGCAGCGGCCACCGCACGAAGGGAAGAGTGGAATCGGCTTTTCATGTCTGTCTCCTGTTGATGACGTTTTTCAAGAAAGCGCATGTTGCAGGCATTCATGCGTGGGGGGTGAGCGTGGTTTCCCGATGTGGCGGTTTCGAGGCCCAGAAGATGGGCTGCGCTTTGGGCGAGCTGGAGCGATGCGCCTGGTTGAGTTTTCCTTCGGGGTCTGCGAGCGTGGTCTTGAGGGCTTCACGGAAACGCACGGTGGCGGTATCTGCCTCGGCGGCACCGCCCAGCACCGGCGCCACGTGCGTGGCCCACAGCCGCGCGTAGTTCTCGCGGCCTCGTACCTGCGTGTCGCCATAGCCTTTGAGCACTTGCGGCAGGCCCGCGAGCACGAGTGCGAACGCGGGCGACAGCGGCAGCATCTGCCGCATCGCGGCCAGCCAGATGCCCATTGTTTCATGCTCCTGCGCATGGCGCAGCGAACGCGGACGCAATGGGCGCAACCAGGCCAGACTGCGCAGCATGAGGTAACCCCAGAGACTGGTGGACCGGATGTGCAGGCTCACATGGGCCTTGCCCATCCAGCCCCGCTTTGTCGCCAGCACCACCAGCCATTCGCCCAGGGCGCGTGGCAGCACGGCCGCCACCTCATCGATGCCGGGCTTGAAGTGCTCCGTGACGCGCACGATGTCGCCCGGCTTCGCCTGCGCCTCGTCGGCGACACGGGCATAACGGCTGCGTCGCGTCTTGAGATCGGCCACACGGATCACGTCCTCGAAGCACATCCACAACGCGAGATGGCGAACGCTTTCTTCCAGCGCGTCGGTGCGGCCGGGCCCGGTGGCCGACACCAGGCTTTGCACGTGATCGAAAAAGACGTGGGCGTATCGATCGTTCTGGTAGTCGCGGCAGCGCAACGCGCCATGCGCGGCCAACAGCTGCACAGCAGCGGGCCAGGCCTGCAGGCGCATCACCCAGGCACCGTGCAGGGCATGGGGCAACCCGGCATCGGCCAGCACCTGCAGCGCGTCTTTCGAGACCTCCGCCTCGCCGCCGAATGGTGCGCACGCCTGGTCGAAGGCGGCAGCAAAACCTGCCAGGCTCGCCTGCACGCCCTTGCCGGACTCGCGGATCACGTCTTCACACACCCCGCGCGGCCAGGGCAGCACGCCGGCACCCGCGAGCGCACCGAACATCACGGCCGAGACCACGGTCCCGGTCCTGGTCGTGAGAGCTTCCATGTCGAACAGCACGGTCTTGCCCGCCAGCGCACGGGCCGCGTCGGCCAGGCGTTGCGCATCGAAGCGGCCATCGGCCATGTGCATCTTTTCGACCGTGGTGTAGACACGGTGGGTGGACGCCAGCAAGGTGGTCCGTCCGGTGACGAAACCTCGTTCGACCATGCGCGCGGCCTCCAGCAGTTCGCTGGCCACCACCACGTCCACGCGGCCCGCCACCGGTGTCAGACCGAACACCGGTGTGCCCGCGCCATCCGATGGTTCGCGCAGCATCTCGATGTAATAGCTGGTCGCGCCCGTGCGCTGCGCCACACCCGGCACCGACGTGGCCTGCACCGGCAAGGCATGGCGCCGCGCGCACTGCACCAGCCAGTCGGCCAGCACACCGCCACCTTCGCCGCCGAGTGCCGCGATCAGGATGCCGTAGGAGTTGTCTTGTGTCGTCATGGCTCAGGCCGGCTGCAGCAGGCCGATGAAGAAGCGGTTGAAACGGTCGGTCACGCGGTCCCACCAGTTGGGGTGCGTCACGATTTCGATCTTGTGAAAGGACGGGCACAGCACGGCCGCATCGGCCACTTCGCCGCACAAGCCGCAGCCCACGCAGCCGTTGGTGACGTGGGCCACCGGTTCGCGGCGCAAGGGATCGGTGGTGCTCTTCACCGTGAGGGTCGGGCAACCGGAGAGACGGATGCAGGAGTGATCACCGGTGCAGGTGTCTTCGTCCACGCCATAGCGCGTGCGCACGCTGCGCAAACCTTCCTTGAGGCGCCGCGCCCGGATGGGTTTGAGGCGACGCTGGCGCTCGAGCTGGCACTCGCCTTCGGCAATCACCACCTTGAGCCCCTTGAACGGCGAGCTGACTGCTTCCTTCAGCAGGTCGCGCACCTGGGAGACGCGGTAGTTGTGGACCGTCTTCACCCATTTCACACCCATACCCTGCAGGGTGTTCTCGATCGTCATCTCGTCGGCGGTGGCGCTCGACCCTTCGGCCACGCGCTTGGCCTCGGAGGCCGGCGTGGACATGGTTTCCTGCGTGCCCGTGGCCGAGGTGTAGCCGTTCTTCATGATCACCAGCACGCCGTCGCCCTGGTTGAGCAAAGTCGAGCTCACGCCGGAGAGCAGGCCGTTGTGCCAGAAACCACCGTCGCCCATGATCGCGATCGGCCGCTTCGACGAGAAGTTCTTCACCGCGGCGCTGGACGCCATGCTCATGCCGTAGCCGAGGATGGAGTTGCCGAATGAGAACGGCTCGAAGGTGGCGAAGGAATGGCAGCCGATGTCGGTGGAGATGTGCAGGCGCCCCACCTCGCGCTCGACCAGTTTGAGTGCGGCGAACACGGGGCGCTCCGGGCAGCCCGTGCAGAAGTTGGGTGGCCGTGCCGGCACGCCACCGCCCAGCTCGGCCAGCGCGCGCTCGCGCACTTCGGCGAGCTCGGTGGTGAAACGGCTGGCGGCCGACGTGTCGAGCGAGGGAAGGTGCTCGCCCACGAAGGCGGTGATGCCCTTGAGCAGGATTTCGGCGGTGTATTCACCGCCCATGGGCAGCAGGTCCTTGCCGTGCAGGCGGGTCTGAAGGTCGGCCCGGCGCAGCTGCGTGGCGATGTCCTGCTCGATGAACTCGGGCTGCCCTTCCTCGATCACCAGCACCGCGCGCTTGCCCGCGCAGAAGGCCGCGATCTGCCCGGGCACCAGCGGGTACACCACATTGAGCACCAGCATCGGAATGTCACTCTCACCCGTCCCGGTGGCCAGGCCCGCCTGCTGCAGTGCCCGCAGTGTGGTGTTGTAGAGGCCTCCCTGCACGATGAGACCGACCTCGCCATGCCGGCCATCGAAGCGTTCGTTCAGGCCGGCCTCTTCGATGAACTTGCGCGCGGCGGGCATGCGCACGTCGTACTTGTGCTTCTCGTGCTTGAAGGTCGATGGCGGGTGCGACAGTCGGTCGTAGCTGAACGACGCGGCTTCCTGCTGCATCTGCCGGCTGGAGATGGCGGGAGCGATGTTGTCGCTGGCCACGAAACTGCCCTGCACATGGCACGCGCGGATGCGCAGTTCCATCATCACCGGCGTGTTCGAGGCCTCGGAGAGTTCGAAGGCCTTCTCCACCATGCGGACGATGGTGGGCAGGTTGGGACGCGGGTCCATCAACCAGAGCGCCGACTTCATCGCGAAGGCGTGCGTGCGTTCCTGGATGACGCTGGCGCCTTCGCCGTAGTCCTCACCCACGACGATCAGCGCGCCGCCCATCACGCCCGGCGAGGCCAGGTTCGACAACGCATCCGACGCGACGTTGGTGCCCACCACGGACTTCCAGGTCACCGCCCCGCGCACCGGGTACATGATGGAAGCGGCCAGCATCGCGGCCGCCGAACTCTCGTTGGTGCAGGCCTCGACGTGCACGCCCAGTTCGTCCATGTACGGCTTGGCCTGCACCATCACGTCGAGAAGATGGGAGATCGGCGAGCCCTGATAGCCACCGACGTAGGTGACGCCGGACTGCAGCAATGCCTTGGTGACGGCGAGGATGCCTTCGCCATGGAAGGTCTCGCCGTTGCCCAGCTTGAGGGCCTCGATCTCGCTATGGAATGAACGTTCCAATCGTGGGTCTCCTGTCGTTATGCCCGGCAATGTAGGCGGCTCTCCTTCATCTGACAAATGGATTGATCAGATGTGGTGTATTCACGGTATGGATAATCAGTAGGAACCCTGAGAGGCCCGCCATGAACTTCCGCCAGCTCGATCTCAACCTGTTGCGCGTGCTCAGCGCCATCCACCGCACCGGCTCCGTGACGGCAGCGGGCAAGGCCCTCGCGCTGTCGCAGCCCGCCACCAGCAATGCGCTGGCGCGACTGCGCGACCACTTCAAGGACGACCTCTTCGTGCGCTCGCCCAGCGGCCTTCAACCCACCCGTCTGTGCGAACGCCTGGCACCGGGAGTGCAGGCGCAACTCCAGACACTCGAGGCCCTGGTCAGCGTACGCGACGACTTCGATCCCGCAAGCAGCGAAATGCGCTGGCGGCTGTCGCTGTCGGACCTGGGCGAAATGATGTTTCTGCCACCGCTGGCGGCCGCGTTGCGCAAACAGGCCCCACAGGCACACGTGACCAACGTCTCGGTGGCCGCAGACGATGTGCCGGCCGCGCTCGAATCGCGCGACATCGATTTCGCCATCGGCATCCTGCAACCGCGCCACCGCGGCGTGCGCGCCGACCTGCTGTTCCGCGAACACTATGTGGCACTCACCTCCTCAAGCTGGCGGCCGGCGTCGGGACCGGCGGGCCGCACGCTGAGCGCGCGCCAGCTGGCCGAAGCCTCGCTGGTCGTGGCTTCGCCCACGGCCACCTTTCATGGCAGCGTCGAAAAGATGCTGGTGCGCATGAAACTCTCCGAGCGCATCGTGCTGCGCGCCCGACACTTCGGCGCGTTGCCCGAGCTGGCGCTCAACACCGACCTGCTCACCATCGTGCCGCAGATGTACGCGGCCAACCTCGGCCAGCGCCACGACCTTCGCGTGTGGGAACTTCCGCGCGCGGCCGCGCCCAGCTACGAGGTGCGCATGGTGTGGCACGCCAGCACCGCGCAGGACCCGGCCCACCAGTGGATCCGCGCGCAGGTGCACCGGCTGTTCGGTCGGACCGAGACGCGTGCCTGACTATGATGGGTGGATGAACCCGCAGTCCCTGCTCGATCACCTGGACCAGGGCCGCCTCTGGTCCACTCCTCTCACCGCGCAAGCCGGCTTCGATCTCGACAAGGCCTATGCACTGGCGCTGGCCGTGCGCCAGTTGCGCATCGCCCGCGGCGAACAGCCGCGCGGCTTCAAGGTGGGCTTCACGAACCGCACCATCTGGGCACGCTACAACGTGTTCGCGCCCATCTGGGGCACGGTGTGGAACACCACTCTCACGTTCTGCGACAGCGAAGGCCGCGTGTCGCTGGGCAAGGCCTGCCAGCCCCGCCTGGAACCCGAAACGGTGTTCGGCCTGAAGTCCGCGCTTGCGGCGGATGCCACGCTGGACCAGTTGTTCGATGCCATCGAGTGGGTGGCCCCTGGCTTCGAGATCGTTCAATCCCACCTGCCCGACTGGAAGTTCCTGCCGGCCGATACCGTGGCCGATGGCGCGTTGCACGCTCACCTGCTGGTGGGCCAGCGGATACCGGTGCGCCAACTCGCGTCCAGCGCCGATGCGCTGGACGCGCTGCTGTCCAACGCTGGAGTCACGCTGCTCAAGAATGAGGATCCGGTCGAGCTGGGAAAGGGCAGCAACGTGCTCGACAGCCCCCTGCGTGCGCTCAGGCACTTTTCCGAGACGCTGCGCAGTTGCCCTGGGGCCCCCGCGTTGCAATCTGGCGACGTGATCACCACAGGGACCTGGACCGACGCCTGGTCGGTGCAGCCAGGCCAACGCTGGTCGGCGCGCTTCACGTCCCCCTTGCCCAGCCTCACGGTGAACTTCACCGATTGAGCCCCAGGCCGCGCAGCGGCTCCGAACAGGTGAAACCCTCTAAACAGCATGCGGACGGCTTGATAGATTCGCCCTTCGCACATACCACACCGGAGACATGATTCATGACCCAAGTCGCGCCTGAGCTGCTGGCCCTGCAACGCCTGTACCACTGGGAAAAGACCGACCCGAAGCGCGTGGCACTCACCCAGCCCATGGGGGCCGGGGCGGTGCAGGACTTCACCTGGGCCGAAGTCGCCGACCAGGTCCGCCGCATGGCCGCCCACCTGCAATCGCAAGGCTGGGAACCCGGCTCCAAGGTCGCCATCCTCTCCAAGAACTGCGCCTGGTGGATGATGAGCGACCTGGCGATCTGGATGGCCGGCCATGTCTCGGTCCCGCTGTACCCCACCCTCGCGCCAGAAACGGTTCGCCAGATCCTCACGCACAGCGAGGCCAAGGCGTGTTTCATCGGCAAGCTCGATGGCTGGGAAGGCATGAAGCCCGGCGTGCCCGCCGACATGCCCTGCATCAGCTACGCGCTCTCGCCGCTGGACGCCATCAAGTCCTACGAAGGCTGGGAGGCCATCTGTGGCCGCACGCCGCCCTTGCAAGGTGAGCCCACGCGGCGTGCCGACGAGATCGCCACCCTGATCTACACCTCCGGCACCACCGGCCTGCCCAAGGGTGTGATGCACAGTTTCGGCAATTTCGCCTGGGCGATCGACGCCGGTCTCAAGCGCATTCCACTCTCCGGCGATGACCGCATGCTGTCCTACCTGCCGCTGGCCCACGTGGTGGAACGCATGCTGGTGGAACATGGCTGGTTGCGCACCGGCATGCACATCTTCTTCGCGGAATCGCTCGACACCTTCGCCGCCGACCTGCAGCGCGCTCGTCCCACGGTGTTCTTCTCGGTGCCGCGCCTGTGGGTCAAGTTCCAGCAAGGCGTCCACGCGAAGATGCCACCGGCCAAGCTCAACCGCCTGCTAGGCATTCCCATCCTCGGCGGCATCGTGCGCCGCAAGGTGATGAAAGCGCTGGGGCTGGACCAGTGCAAGTTCGCCGCCGGCGGTGCCGCGCCCATGCCGATGGCGCTGCTGCAGTGGTACAGCCAGCTTGGATTGAACATCAACGAGGGCTACGGCATGACCGAAAACCTCGCGCTCTCGCACATCACCGAACCTGGAAAGAACCAGCAAGGCACGGTCGGCCCGACGTACGACGGCGTGCAGCACCGCATCGACCCCGACACGGGCGAGGTGCAGATGCGCAGCCAGGCGCTGATGCAGGGCTATTACAAGGAGCCCGAGAAAAGCCGTGAGTCCTTCACCGAGGACGGCTGGCTCAAGACCGGCGACAAGGGCACCATCGACAAGCAGGGACTGCTGCGCATCACCGGCCGGGTCAAGGACCTGTTCAAGACCGGCAAGGGCAAATACGTGGCGCCCGCGCCGATCGAGGACAAGCTGGTGATGCACGAGGCCGTGGAAGCCTGCGTGGTGACCGGTGCCAACCTCGGCCAGCCCCTGGGCATCGTGATGCTCAATGCCGACACGGCAGCCCGTGTGGTCAACGACGCTGCGGCACGCACCGAGCTCGAAGCCTCGCTCGCCAGCCACCTCAAAGCCATCAACGCGACGCTGGATCCGCACGAGCAACTGCAATGCATCGTGGTCGTCACCACCGCCTGGACGGTCGACAACGACATCATCACCCCGACCTTCAAGGTCAAGCGCAACCGCATCGAAGACCTCTATGCGCGCTACTACGACACCTGGGAATCGTCAGGCAAGCGTGTGATCTGGCAGAAGGACTGACCGCTGGAAGGCAGCCGGCTCCGAGCGGAGCCGCCAAGACAAAAGGCCCGCGGAAAGCGGGCCTTTTGTCTGGCTGCGGAAGAGATCAGATCAGGTAGCTGTCGAGGCTCTTGCCGGAAGCCAGCACCGCACGAACCCACTCGGGCTTGCGGCCCGGGCCACCTGCCCACAACTCGCCATTGGGACCACGGTATTTGGCGGGCGCACCGGATTTGGATTTGCCAGTCTTCTTGCCACCCGACGTACCACCCAGATCAGCGGCAGTGATGCCGAACTGTTTCATCTTTGCCTTGATGTCGGCGATGACGGACGCCAGTTCGTCCTTGCGGGCCTGTTCGGCCTGAGCCATCAGATTCTGGGCTTGCGCCATGAGTTCGGAATAACTTGCCATTTAAATCGTCCTTTTAAGAGTTTGATCATTCTGTCGGGTTGTGATGCGAGGTCCAACAGCTGCCAACGACGCAGACGGCCATTCTATTCACACGCCACCCAATCCCGGAGTTCCCTGGGCAATTCCGACTTGAGTTCGAGGGTCGAATTGGTGACAGGATGTGTCAATCTCAAACGCCATGCGTGGAGGAACATCCGTTTCAGGCCTTGTTTCGCCAATTGGCGATTGAGTTCGAAATCACCGTATTTGTCATCTCCGGCAATCGGGTGACCCGCGCTGGCCAGATGCACCCGGATTTGATGGGTACGCCCGGTCTTGATGGTCACCTCGAGCAGGCTGAAGCCATCGGGCGCAGCCGCCTCCAAACCGACGGGAGAGGCGAGCCGCTGCGACACCTTGACCAGGGTGATCGAGCGCATGCCATCGGGGTCGTCGGGGGTCGTCACCCGGACACGGCGCTCCCCGTCGGCCAGCAGGTATTTGTGCAGCGGCTGATCCAGCACCTTGAGCCGCTCCGGCCAGGTACCCTTGACCAATGCGAGATAGGTCTTGCCGGTTTCGCGCTCGCGGAATTGGTCCTGCAAGGCCTTGAGCGCGCTTTTCTTCTTGGCAATCAGCAAGACCCCACTGGTTTCACGGTCAAGGCGGTGCACCAATTCCAGCAATCGGGCTTGCGGCCGCGCCTGCCGCATTTGTTCGATGACGCCGAAACTCACGCCACTGCCGCCGTGCACCGCCACACCGGCCGGCTTGTCAATGGCCAGAAACGACTCGTCTTCGAAGACGATGGGAAATTCGCGCGCAGGCGCCGGATTGGCGGCTTTTTCCTCCGCGCGCTCCGACAGGCGAATCGGCGGAATGCGCAACACGTCGCCAATGTTCAGGCGGTCATCGGCGGACACACGCCCCTTGTTCCGGCGCACTTCGCCGGAACGAATGATGCGGTAAATGTGGGATTTGGGCACACCTTTGAGCGTGCGGAAGAGGAAATTGTCCAACCGCTGCCCCGCCGACTCTTCGTCAACCGTGATGTGTCTGATTTCCCCGGGATGCGGGCTGCTGGGCATGAATGTGAATAAGGCCACCACGAATGGCGGGGAGCTGACTATAATGCGTCACACCCGTCGTGTGCCGTAAGTGATTGATTTGTCTTGAGTTTAAGGCAGTCGCCCAAGGCAGGGACCGCAGCTTGCAAGGCAAGGCGTCCGCCGCGGGTGGGTTGCCACCCGCAGCACCCGGGTCCAACGCCACCGCCAGCAGCATTCCCATGCGAATCCAGGCGAGGCGACGGATCGGTCGAAGCGGCGGGCGAATCCGCAGAAGCATCGCGAACCCGAATACGGAATACCCCAATCGCCCAGCCCGCAACACGTGGCTGGGTGAGGACGAAGTGAAGCCAGAGAGACAACGGCCAGATCCATGTCAATGACAGCCATCGAGCCTGCCCTGTTCACCCACATCCACGCGCCTACGCCCTGACCTGGCGGTTCGACGCGGCACCCCGGTGCCCGCTCGTGTTGAACGCCTCCCGATCCGCGGGTCATCGGCTCTCCGGCAATTCCTCCCCCCGTTCGCGCTTCCGCTGGTTCACGGCAGGTTGGCGCATGGGCCACTGGTCCATGCGTCCTTGTGTCTGAACGAAGGAACGCATCATGAAACGCATGCTGATCAATGCCACGCAGGCCGAAGAGCGCCGCCTGGCGATCGTGGACGGGCAGAAACTGCTCGACTATGAAATCGAAATCGAAGGGCGCGAACAGCGCAAGGGCAACATCTACAAGGCGGTCGTTACCCGCGTGGAGCCGTCGCTTGAAGCCTGTTTCGTCGACTACGGCGAGGAGCGCCACGGCTTCCTGCCCTTCAAGGAAATCTCGCGCCAGTATTTCGCTGCGGGTGTGCCGGTCAACCAGGCACGCATCAACGACGTGATCAAAGAGGGCCAGGAACTGCTGGTCCAGGTCGAGAAGGAAGAACGCGGCAACAAGGGCGCGGCCCTCACCACCTTCGTGAGCCTCGCCGGCCGCTATGTCGTGCTGATGCCCAACAACCCGCGCGGCGGTGGCGTGAGCCGGCGCATCGAAGGCGAAGACCGCCAGGAACTCAAGCAGGCGCTCGACCAGCTTGAATACCCCAACGGGATGAGCATCATCGCGCGCACGGCCGGCATCGGTCGCGATGCCGCCGAGCTGCAGTGGGACCTGAACTACCTGCTCAAACTGTGGAACGCCATCGACGGCGCGGCCAAGGGTGGCAAGGGTGCCTTCCTGATCTACCAGGAATCGAGCCTGGTGATCCGCGCGATCCGCGACTACTTCAACAGCGACATCGGCGAGATCCTGATCGATACCGACGACATCTTCGAGCAGGCGCATCAGTTCATGGCGCACGTGATGCCCGAGCACGAGCACCGCGTGAAGCGCTACCGCGATGACGCACCGCTGTTCTCGCGCTTCCAGATCGAACACCAGATCGAGACCGCCTACAGCCGCATCGTGCAGTTGCCCAGCGGTGGCGCCATCGTGATCGACCAGACCGAAGCGCTGGTGGCCGTGGACGTGAACTCGGCCCGTGCCATCAAGGGAGGCGACATCGAGGAAACCGCCACCCGCACCAACCTGGAAGCCGCCGACGAAGTGGCCCGCCAGGCCCGCCTGCGCGATCTCGGCGGTCTGATCGTGATCGACTTCATCGACATGGAAGAGTCGAAGAACCGCCGCGAAGTGGAAAACCGCCTGCGCGACGCGTTGCGGCAGGACCGTGCGCGCGTGCAGTTCGGCTCCATCAGCAAGTTCGGCCTGCTGGAAATGAGCCGCCAGCGCCTCAAGCCCATGTTGAGCGAAGGCGCCTCCATCCCATGCCCGCGCTGCGGCGGCTCGGGGCACATCCGCGACACGGAAAGCTCCGCGCTGCAGATCCTGCGTGTGATCCAGGAGGAGTCCCTCAAGGAAAGCACGGCCGCCGTGCTGGTGCAGGTGCCGGTCGAGGTGGCCAGCTTCCTGCTGAACGAGAAGCGCACCGAAATCACCAAGATCGAGCTCAAGCAGCGCATCAGCGTCATGCTGGTGCCCAACAAGTCACTCGACACGCCCAACTACAAGCTCGAACGCCTCAAGCACGACGATCCGCGCCTGGACAACCTGGACTCCAGCTACAAGCTGGCCGAGGAAGTCGACGATGTGGCCAGCTTCACGCGCCGCAGCCAGGAACGCACCAACAAGCAGGAACCCGTGATCAAGGGTGTGCTGCCCGATGGTCCCGCACCGGTGGCCGCACCCCGCGCTGACGCGCCGGCCCCCGTGGCCGCGCCCGCCCCGGTGGCCAAGGCAGTCCCCGCCGCACCGGCGCCGGCCGAGAAGGGTTTCTTCGGCTGGCTCAAGAGCCTGTTCGGTGCAGAACCCGCACCGGTGGCCAAGCCGGCCGCCACACCGGCCGTGGCCGCACCGGCCGCCAAGGCCGGTGGCCGTGACGAACGCTCGGAAGGCGGGCGCCGCGAAGGTGGCCGCGATGGCCGAAGCCGTGGTGGCCGTGGCGGTTCGGAAGGACGTGGCTCGCGCGACGGCCGCGAAGGTGCACGCAACGGCAGCCGTGGCGGTGAAGGCCGCCCGGTCGAGGCGCGCGCCGAAGGCGGTCGCGTGGAAGGCCGCAATGAGCAACGCGCCGAAGGCCGCCGCAACGAGAACCGCGAAGGTCGTGGTGAACAGCGCGAGGGTCGTGGTGAGGGCCGCCAGGGTGGCAACCGCCGCGAGAACGGCCGCCGTGAAGCCCCGGCGACGGCAGAAGGCACTGTCAACGCACTGCCGCTGGACGTTGCGCCCACCGACACGCCGGAGGCGACCGAAAGCCAGCAGACGCGCCGTGATCGTGATCGCCGCCCGCGCGGAGAGAACCGCCGCCGACAGCCAGGCGCTGAAGGCGCCGAGGGCGTTCGCCCCGAGACCATCGACGCCGAGCCCGCCGTGATCGCAGAAGGCACCTCTGCCACGGAGGCACCGCGCGAAGGCGATACGGAAGCTCCCCGCGGCAACCGCGAGCGCCGCAGCCGCGACCGCTATGGCCGCGACCGCCGGGAGCGGGGCCCCCGTGAAGGCGCCGCCGTGGAAGGCGAAGAGAACAGCACCGACGCCGTGGCGACGACCGATACCGGCACGGAAGCCGTGCGCGAGACGGCCGATGCCTCGGCCTACGAAGCCCCCGTGCGCAGCTACTTCACCATGCCCGCGGCACACTCCCCCGCAGACGCCGCCCCCGCCGCCGTGGTGGTGGCTGCACCGGTGGTGGAAGAGGCACCTGCGGCCGCTGCGGTGGTCGATACACCGGCTCCCGTTGAAGCAGCGCCCCGCGCGCCGAGCGCTGTGCCAGCCACTCCGGCACCTCAGGTGGGTGCGGAGCCAGTGAGCCGTGGGCTGCCCAGGGTGCAGCCGTATGCCCTGTCCATCGAAGCCCTCAACCAGGTGGCCCAGGCCAGCGGTCTGGAGTGGGTGAACTCCAACGCCGAGAAGGTCGCCCAGGTTCAGGCCGCGATCGCCGCCGAACCCAAGCCGATCCACGTGCCTCGCGAGCCCAAGCCTCCGGTGGTGCTGGACGAGGGCCCTCTGGTGCTGGTGGAAACGCGCAAGGACTTGCGCGACATGAAGCTGCCGTTCGAGAACTCCTGAGTTGAAGGGCATCCTGGTGCCGCGCGTCATGCGCGGCAGCAGCAGACAAAGAAAAAGCCGGTCGGAACCCGATCGGCTTTTTCTTTGTCGCTTCACCCCGCGCTTTGCCGCCGCCGGGGAACGGTTTCAGTCCAGCAGGGCTGCCTGCTTCCAGGCAGCCTGGGCTGCGGTTTCATCACCACGCTCTTGCGCCAGTTGCGCCAGCCCACGCCATGTGCGGCGCAGCAGGGCGGGGTCGTGCAGGCTGTGGCTCGCCTGATTGAGCATCTGCGCAGCTTTGCCCCAGAGCTGGCGCCGCAGGCAGGCCTGCCCCGCGAGGTATTGCAGAAAACCGTTCTGCGGCCACTGGCGTTGCAATTGCTCCAGGCGCGCCAAGCCCGCTGCGTCGAGGTCTTCCAGTCCAGGCTCCATGGCCAGCACCAACTGGCACTGCTGCGTCCCGTCAAGGGAACCGAAGTCGGGCCACAGGGGTTCGAGCCAGGCGCGCACACGGGCGCTCACCGCCTGGCGATCCTGTTCATCCGAGCCCCGTCTCGTGAGGTGGTTGGCCCGACGCGCGGCCGCCAGCGCCAGCTCTGGCATGGCGCGTTCGTCGGCGTCCAGGCCATGCCAGACCGTTTCCAGCTGAGCCACGTCGTGCGCTTCGCGCAGCGCATCGAGCGCGAGGCCACGCACGATGCTCCGCGAGACTTCGGGCGAGAACGCACGGTGCTTGGCCAGCACGCGCGCGGTCTCGAGGGCCTCTGCGGTCTCGCCACCCAGGCGGGCGATGCGCAGCTTGAGACGCAAGGCCTGGATGCGCCGGGCAGCACCCTGCGGCAACTCGGCCAGACGCGCGCGCGCCGCATCGGCATCCCGGTCCTCGATCGCCCAGCGCGCTGCGCGCAACAGGGCACCTTCGTGGGCTTCGGGTGAGCTTCTGGAAAGCTTGGGATCGAGCGCGGCCTGCAGGTTGTCGTCGCGCCGTTCGCGGTTCTGCAGCGACTGCGCGCTTTCGGCCAGCAACAGATGCGCCAGCAACTGGAGCTGGTCGCGGCGCGGCCAATGGCCGGAGGGCACGCCCTTGAGCTGGTCCACCGCCTGCTGCGCCGCCGACTGTGCACGTACAAAGCGCCCCGCCAGCTGATGGGACAAGGCGTCCATGACCGCGCCCACCACCGAGCGCTCCACCTGCTGGCTGCGCCACCGCTGTGCCTGCGCGGGCAGATCGCGCAACATCGCGAAGGCTCGCAGCGCGGCATAAAGCAGCACAAAGCCGGCGATCAGACAGAAGACGACGAAGTTGAAGGAGACGTCGAATCGATAGGGCGGCCAGAACAGCGTGAGAGTGGCTTCGTTATGGCCGACCAGCATGGCCAGCGCCA
Source organism: Hydrogenophaga laconesensis (assembly GCF_031457235.1). Classification (NCBI taxonomy): domain Bacteria; kingdom Pseudomonadati; phylum Pseudomonadota; class Betaproteobacteria; order Burkholderiales; family Comamonadaceae; genus Hydrogenophaga; species Hydrogenophaga laconesensis. Next base: position 20,496 of record NZ_JAVDWE010000003.1, on the reverse strand, counting down.
CGGCCAGGGCTGCCAGGCCGAGCAGCCAGAACACGCTGCGCATGGCGCCGCCGATACGGGCCGCCATCAGCGCCCCCCCGCTGCGGCGGCCAGCGCCGTCAGGGTTTCCTCGGGCCGGGGCAGGTCGCTGTCCACCAGATCCTTGCGCAGCCGGGCCAGGGTGGTTTGCGCCGCCGTCACACGCGGGGAGGCGGTGTCGAAATAGCGTGCGAGCGCGGTCTCGACGGCCGCCAGATCGGCCTGGCTGGCCTGCATGTGGCGGGCCAGCAACCCCAGGCGCGCATTCAGCAGCTTGAGCTTGATGTTCTCGCGCATGAAGAGCGCCTGATCGGGCGCAACCAGCACGGCTTCGGGCCGGTCGATGCGGCTCACGCGCACGAGTTCGCGGCCGTTGCGGGTCACATCGTCCCAGATGCGCGTCCACAGCGCACTCCACCAACCCGATACGCGGCCCCAGCCTTGCGCCCCATCGCTGCTCACTTCTGCGGCATCGCGCGCGGCGGCAGGCGCAGCGGCGGGTTCGGGGGTGGCAGGAGATGCCGGCTTGCGCCCGGCCTTGGTCTTGCCCGGCGGCGGCGCAGGTGGTTGCCCGACCTGGTTGAGCAGGGGCCATTCGTCGACCTGGCGCGCCAGATCGTCCAGTTGCAGCACAAGCGCGGGAATGTCGGTCAGCGCGGAACCCTGGATGCGCTGGATATCGCGTCCGATGGCCCGTTGCACCGGGTTGAGACGCGGCTGCGCAGCGCGGGAAATGCGTTGGTCTGCCGCCTGCAGAGCCGAGATCAGGGGCTGGGTGGTGCCCGTGAGTTGTGCCTGCTGCTGCGCCAGGCGCAACGCGGATTCGAGATCCTGCACCAGGTTGTCGTCGCGCGAGCGCGACAGCGAGAGCATGAGCTCCTCGAGCTGGCTGCGCTGCAGCGTCACCTCGGACAGCCGCAGTTCGGCCACCGCGAGCCGGGCCTGGAGTTCCTGTGTGAGTGCTTCGGCCTGTGCCGCCAGCGTGCGCGCCTCCACGGCCTGCGTCACGGTGTCCTGGCTGCGGCGTGCCAATTCCTGCTGCGTGAAGCCGAGCTTCTGCCAGAGCACGCCGGTGATCACGAGCGCCAGCGCGGCGATCAGCAGGGCCAGCCAGTTCAGGACACCACCGGGTCGGCGTGGTGCCACAGGGGCGACGGGAGGCGCGGCAACCGCGGGCGCCGGCGTCGCGGCAGGAATGGGGTCAGGGATGTCTGCGCTCATGGTCGGCTCCAGCCCGATTCTAGAGCGCGGACCACGTCGGCCAGCGCGGGCCGGGTTTGCACGATCTGCCCGAAGCCGGTATGCGCCGCGGCGTCCCCAATGCGGGGATGTGTCACCAGCGCGGTGGTCTCCGCCCAGACGGGTGCGGGCTGGAGTTTCTGCAGGGGTGTGAGCGCCTCCGAGCTGCTGAAAAGCCAGGCGCTTTGAGGATGGGCGGACGCGTCGATCAGTCGGTGGTCATCGGTGGTGAGCGTTGGTGCGAGCCTTTCGTAAGCCACACAGCCCTGCACCTGCGCCCCGGCGTCGAGGCATTGCCGGATCAGCCAGTCGCGCCCCCTACCGGCTACGCCAGGGGTGGTGGTCGCGCCGTCCTGCGCTGAGGGGCCGCCACGCACGATCAGCACAAGCCGCCCCGGGGCCAGCTGGGACGACACCACCGGCCACAGGTGCTCGGAGTCGAACTGCGTGGCGTCGGCAGGCGGCGCATCGATGCTGGACATGTCCAGGCCCAGCGGCTGGATGGCCTGCCCGATCAGGCTGGCCGTGCCTGGCCCCGGCGCCCAGAAGCGGGTGCGCGGAGGCGAAGCAGGCGCCGCCACCGGCCCGTCAAAGAAATGGCCCACGGCCGCCCCGCTCACGAAAAGGATGGCGTCGGCCTGCATCCAGTGCCTGCGCCAGTGGTTCAAACCCGCCCGATCCGCCTCGGACTCTGGCGGCGCGATCCGGATCAGTGGCAGGGCGTGCGCCGGCCAGCCGTCCGCCCGCAAGGCTTGTACCCAGGCCTGCGCCTCGGGCGCAGGTCGTGTGACGATGAGACGTTCCAGCCGGCGCCTGGTGTCTCGGGATGGAACAGCGGTGTCCACCAGGGGTTCAGGCCTCCGCAGCCGGGCTCGCAGCGCCGGCATCACGCAACGAGCGGGCCACACGTTCGCCCAGCACCTCGGCATCGGCCAGGGTGGTCACGGTCGCCTGTTCGCCCACGCGCACCAGGGAGGAACGGCCTTCCGGGTCGCCCCAGGCGGCGTCGAGCCGCAGCGCGCCGCTGCGGTCCCAGTCGGCGTAGGCAGCCAGGGGCATGGAACAGCTGCCACCCATGGCACGCGAGACCGTGCGCTCGGCGGCCACGCGCAGCCATGTGGGCTGGTGGGCCAGCGGCGCCAGAGCGGCCAAGAGGTCGGACCGATCGGCGCGCACTTCGATGCCCAGCGCACCCTGCCCGGCAGCGGGCAACGAATCCGACGCTTCGAAGATGTGGCGAATGCGCGCTTCGAGCCCCAGGCGCTTGAGCCCTGCGGCCGCCAGCACGATGGCGTGGTACCGGCCTTCGTCCAGCTTGCGCAGCCGTGTATCCAGGTTGCCGCGCAAGGGCTCGATGCGCACGTCGTGTCGCCCCAGCTGGTCCAGGCCAGCACGCAGCAACACCAGGCGACGCAGGCTGGACGTGCCCACGACCGCGTCCGGCGGCAGATCGGCCAGGCCGGCGCAATGGGGCGACACCCAGGCATCGCGCGGATCTTCCCGCTCCATCACGCAGGCCAGGGCAAATCCCGGCGGAAGCTCCATGGGCACATCCTTGAGCGAATGCACCGCGATATCGGCACGTCCGTCCTCGAGCGCGAGTTCGAGCTCTTTCACGAAGAGCCCCTTGCCGCCCACCTTGGACAGGCTGCGGTCCAGAATCTGGTCGCCCAGCGTCGTCATGCCCAGCAATGTGACGCGATGACCCCGGCCTTCGAGCAGGCTCCTGACGTGCTCCGCCTGCCACAGGGCGAGCCGGCTTTCGCGGGTGGCGATGGTGATGGCCAGGGGGGAAGCGGATAGGGACATGGGTCAGGAAGGTGGGCCGGCGGGACGCGCGGCACGGGCAACATTTGGTACCCATCTGGTAACGGAACAGGCGCTTCTGGATGCTAGCATGGCCTGTTTGTCTGAGCGCCTGTCCACTTCCACCACAACACCATCATGACGCGAAAGCCCGCCAGAACCGCCACCGCCCGAAGCACCATGAAGGGCGCCGGCCGGGCGGACAAGGACCAGCCGCTGATCGATGACATCCGCCTGCTCGGACGCATCCTTGGCGACGTGATCCGCGAGCAGGAAGGCCAGGCAGCCTTCGACCTGATCGAGCAGATCCGCCAGCTCTCGGTGGCGTTCCGCCGCCACGCCGACCAGTCGGCCGACAAGGCCCTGAAGAAGCTGCTCAAGGGTCTGAGCGGTGATCAGGCGGTGAGCGTGATCCGCGCCTTCACCTATTTCAGCCACCTGGCCAATCTGGCCGAGGACCGCCACCACATCCGCCGCCGCGCCGTGCACGAGCGCGCCGGCAACCTGCAGGAAGGCAGCCTCGCGCACACGCTGCAGAAGCTGCGCAAGGCGGGCATCGCGCCGGCGGAGGTGGTCCGCACACTCGCGCACAGCCACATCTCGCCCGTGCTCACCGCCCACCCCACCGAGGTGCAGCGCAAGAGCATCCTGGACGCCGAACGGGCCATCGCCCGCCTGCTCGGTGAGCGCGACGAACCGCAGCGCCTGCCGCGCGAGCGCGAAGACATCGAGGCGCAGATCCGCGCCCGCGTCACGCAGCTGTGGCAGACGCGCCTGCTGCGCTTCACCAAGCTCACGGTGGCCGACGAAATCGAGAACGCGCTGAGTTACTACGAGGCGACGTTCCTCACGCAGATCCCGCGCCTGTACCGCGAGCTGGAAGATGGACTTGGCAGCAGCGGAGAGAGCACCGCCATCGAGCCATTTCTGCGCATGGGCCAGTGGATCGGGGGGGACCGCGACGGCAACCCGAACGTGACCGCGCAAACGCTGGAGCTCGCCCTGCACAGCCAGGCCGAGATGGTGCTGCGCCACCACCTCACGCAGCTGCACAACCTGGGTGCCGAGCTGTCGGTCTCGGCCATGCTCAACAACGTGAGTCCTGCCATGCAGGCGTTGGCCGAACGCTCGCCAGACACCAATGCCCACCGCCAGGACGAACCCTACCGCCGCGCACTCACCGGCATGTACGCACGCCTGGCGGCCACGCTCAGGCAACTCACCGGCGGCGAGGCCGCGCGACACGCCGTTGCACCGCAGGACCCCTACCACAGTGCCAGCGAACTGCTGGACGACCTGCGCACCATCGATGCGTCCCTGAAATCCCACCATGGCGCCGCGCTGGCCCGCGCGCGCCTGCATCCGCTCATGCGCGCGGTGCAGGTGTTCGGTTTCCACCTGGCCACCGTTGACCTGCGGCAGAGTTCCGACAAGCACGAGGAGGTGGTTGCCGAGCTGCTCGCGACCGCGCGCATCGAGCCGGCGTACTCCAGCCTGGATGAGGCTGGCAAACGCACCGTGCTGCTGCGCCAGCTCAACGATGCCCGCCCCCTGCGCGTGCCGGGAGCCACCTATTCGGCGCACACACTCGGCGAACTCGCGATCTTCGACGGCGCGCGCACCGGTCGCGAGCGCTTCGGTGAACAGGCCATCCGCCACGCGATCATCAGCCACACGGAAACCGTGAGCGACCTGCTGGAGGTGCTGCTGCTGCAGAAGGAGGCCGGCCTGATGCGTGGCACGCTCGCCGACGACGCGGTGTGCGACCTCATTGTGGTGCCACTGTTCGAAACCATCGAAGACCTGCGCAACGCCGCCCCTATCATGCGCGAGTACATCGCCCTGCCGGGGGTGCGCGCGATGGTCCAGCGCGGCGCGGCCAGTGGCTACAGCGAGCAGGACATCATGCTCGGCTACTCGGACAGCAACAAGGACGGCGGCATCTTCACCAGCAACTGGGAGCTGTACCGCGCCGAGATTGCGCTGGTCGAGCTGTTCGACTCGCTCAACAAGAACACCGACCAACCGATCCAGCTGCGCATGTTCCATGGCCGGGGGGGCACCGTGGGCCGGGGCGGTGGCCCGAGCTACCAGGCCATCCTGGCGCAGCCCCCGGGCACTGTGCGCGGGCAGATACGCCTGACCGAGCAGGGCGAGGTGATCGGCTCCAAGTACGCCAATCCGGAAATCGGCCGGCGCAACCTGGAGACGCTGGTCGCCGCCACACTGGAGGCCACGCTGCTCCAGCCCACGCGAAACGCACCGGCGGCCTTTCTGGCGGCCGCCGACGAAATCTCGCGGCAGAGCATGGCCGCCTACCGTGCGCTGGTGTACGACACCCCGCGCTTTGCCGAGTACTTCTTTGCCGCCACGCCGATCCGCGAGATTGCCGAACTCAACATCGGCTCGCGCCCGGCCTCGCGAAAGGCGACGCAGAAGATCGAAGACCTGCGGGCCATTCCCTGGGGATTCAGCTGGGGCCAGTGCCGCCTCACCCTGCCCGGCTGGTACGGGTTCGGCTCAGCCGTGCACACCTTCCTGCACCGCGACGGCCCCAGGGGCGTGGCCGCGCAGAAGGCGTTGCTGCAGAAGATGGTGAAACAGTGGCCCTTCTTCAGCACCCTGCTCTCCAACATGGACATGGTGCTGGCCAAGAGCGACCTCGCGCTGGCTTCGCGCTATGCCGAGCTCATGCCAGACACCCGCCTGCGCAAGCAGGTGTTCGCCGCGATCGAGGCGGAATGGCAGCGCACCGCAGACGCACTGGCGCTCATCACCGGCGAGAAGCAACGTCTGCTGAACAACGCCGCGCTGCAGCGCTCCATGCGCCACCGCTTCCCCTACATCGACCCGCTGCATCACCTGCAGGTCGAGCTGGTGCGCCGCTACCGCGCCGGCGAACAGCAGGCCGATCGGGACGAACGGGTGCGCCGGGGCATCCACATCTCCATCAACGGCATCGCCGCGGGCCTGCGGAACACGGGCTGAACCCTTGCTCACACAGGGCCTTGGCACCGAACCCTAAAATGGTCGCGTGAACCCCCTGCTCAACGCCGACCTGCACTGCCATTCCGTCGTTTCGGATGGCACGCTCACCCCCGAGGCCCTCGCGCACCGTGCGAAGGGCAACGGCGTGGAGCTCTGGGCACTCACCGACCATGACGAGCTGGGTGGACAGGATCGCGCCATGGCCGCCGCTCGCGATGCCGGCCTGCCTTACCTGACCGGCGTCGAAGTCTCTGTGACCTTTGCCGGCATCACTGTGCACATCGTTGGCCTGGGCATGGACCACCGGCACCCGGAGCTGCAGGACGGTCTGCGCGCCACGCGGGGCGGGCGCGAGCAACGCGCCCGCGAAATGAGCGACGACCTGGCGCGGGTCGGCATCCACGGCGTCTACGAAGGCGCCCTCAAGTACGTGGGCAATCCCGACCTGATCTCGCGCTCGCACTTCGCGCGCTACCTGGTGGAGATCGGTGTGTGCAAGGACACCAGTGAGGTGTTCCGCAAGTACATCACCGAAGGCAAGCCGGGTTACGTGCCGCACCGGTGGGCCACACTGGCCAACGCCGTCGGGTGGATCACCCGCTCGGGGGGCGTGGCGGTCATCGCACACCCGGGCCGCTACAAGCTCACCACCAACGAGGAATTCGCCCTGTTCAGCGAATTCAAGGCGCACGGCGGCCAGGGGGTGGAGGTCATGACCGGTGCGCACGGACAAGCCGACTACGCCAAGTATGCCGGTTTCTGCCAGGAGTTCGGCCTTGCCGCATCGCGCGGCAGCGACTTCCACAGCCCCGAGGAAAGCCACACCGACCTGGGTCAGCTGCCCGACCTTCCTGGCAGCCTCACGCCGGTGTGGGAACTGCTCGAATCGCGCATCCATCAGTGATGGCGGAGCCTGCCCGCCATCCGCACGCACAGGCCGCGCTGGGCATCGCCTGCCTGATCCTTGCCACAGCGTGTTTTGCCGTGCTGGACACCTCCGTCAAATACGTCGGTGCCGTGGTACCGGTGCTCATGGCCGTGTGGTTCCGGTACGTCTTCCACGCGGTGGTCGTCACTGCCGTCATGCTGCCGCTGCGTGGCCGCGGCCTGGTGCGGACCGAACACCCCCGCTTCCAGCTGCTGCGCGGTGCACTGCTGCTGACGGTGAGCTCCCTGTCGTTCGTGGCACTGCAGTACATGCCGGTGGGCGAGTTCACGGCCATCGTCATGATCACGCCGCTGATGGTCACCTTGCTGGCTGCCCTCTTCCTGCGCGAACGCGTCTCCCTGCTGCGCTGGGGGCTGGTGGTCGGCGGGTTCGCGGGTGCCCTGCTGGTGGTGCAACCCGGTGGCGAGGTGGTGGGCTGGGCCAGCCTGCTGCCGCTGACGATGGTGTTGACCTATGCCTGGTTCCAGATCCTGACCAGCAAGATGGCTCGAACGGAAGATCCGATGACGATGCACTTCTACACCGGCTGGGTCGGCGCGCTGGTGTCCAGTCTCGTGCTGCCGGTGGTGTGGAAGACCATCCCCGACGCCGCCACCTTCGCCATCCTGTGCCTGATCGGCTTCATGGGCACGGTAGGCCACTTCCTGCTCATCCTGGCGTTCAAGCGCACGCAGGCGTCCACCCTCACGCCCTACCTCTATGGCCAGATCGCCTTCGCCATGTTCTGCGGCTGGGTGGTGTTCGGCCATGTGCCCGGCCATCTGGAGCTCATTGGCATCGGCATGATCGTGCTGTGCGGGGCCACCGCGAGCTGGCTCACCGCGCGCGACCGACGCCTGCCGGTGGAAGCGCACCCGCCCGAGTAGCCGTTTTCGCGCCCGCTCTCAGGCCCGCTTGCGTGCGGTCGAAGGGCTGTTTCTGGTGCGACGCGCTGGCCGTACGGCCGCTCCGCCACCCGTCCCCACCTCGCCCTGGCGGCCCGCCAGGCTGCGCGCAAGCAATTCGGTGAGATCCACGACGTTCGATGGCGCCGCACTTGCGGGCGCCTCGGCAACGGGTTTCACGGTTTTCGTGTCGCCCGCCTTCACCTTGCGTCGCACCAGCGCCTGCACCGCGTCCACGAACCGGTCTTCGTAGGCCTCCGGGTCCCATGACCGGGTCATCTCACCGATCAGCTGAGTCGCCATCTTCAGCTCCGCCGCCTTCACGCCAGCGGCTGCTTTGCCCGCAGCGGGCAGGCGAAGGCCGTCCACGGGGCGGATTTCGGAGGCCCAGCGGATGGTGTTGAGCACCAGTGCGGGCCCCATGGGGATGAGCGCGGCGAGGTGCTCCCTGGTGTGCAGGATCACGCGCGAAATGCCGATCACGCCCGACTCCAGCATCGCCTCGCGCAGCAGCGCATACACCTTGTCGCCCTTGCCGACGGGCTCCAGGTAATAAGGCTTCTCCAGCAGCAGGAACGGGATTTCCGCAGCCTGCACGAAGGTCTCGATCTCGATCGTCTGTGTGGCTGCAGGGTAGGCGGCCTTGATCTGCGCTTCACTCAAGATCACGTACTCGCCGTCGTCCTGCTGTACGCCCTTGACGATGTCGCTGTTCTTGACGGGCTTTCCCGTGCGCTTGTTGATGCGCTGGTACCCGACCGGGTCCATCGATCGCTTGTCGAGCCAGTCAAAGTCGATGCCGTTGTCCTGCGAAGCCGGATAGAGAGCGACCGGCACGTGCACCAGGCCGAAGCTGATCGCGCCCTTCCAGATCACCCGGGGGCGATCCGGAGCACTCTCGTCCTGCCCAGAGCGCGGCGAACCGGTACGGGATCGGATTGACGCAGTGCTCATGGCCGGAACTCCATCAGTTTCATCCCTGTGGTGAGCGGACGCGCTGAACGGCCGTAGTCCTTCCACGGCCCATTGCCGATCGCCAGGCGCTCCTCGATGTTGCGCACGGTCCAATGGTCGCCAGCCCGCAGCTCGGACAGCTCGTTCCACGCCAATGGCACCGAGACGCCCATGCCCGGGCGCGCCCGGGCCGACCAGGCACTGACGGTGGTTGCACCGCGACCATTGCGCAGGTAGTCCACGAACACCTTGCCCACGCGGTTCTTCGGACCACTCCTGGCCACGAAACGCTGCGGAATGGTGTCGCTCATGTGTTGCACCACCGCTTGCGCAAAGCCCTTGACGGTGTCCCATCCATGCTGGCGGCGCAGCGGCACCACCACATGCAGCCCCTTGCCGCCACTGGTCTTGAGGAAGCTCACCAGGCCGAGCTGGTCGAGCAGCGACCGCGTGAGCTGTGCCGCTTCGCGCACCTGCTGCCAGGCCACGCCTTCTCCTGGGTCCAGGTCGAACACCATGCGGTTGGGTTTGTCGAATCCGCGAGCGAACGCGTTCTGCGTGTGGAACTCCACCACATTCCACTGCGCGGTGGAGAGCAGGCCCCGGCGCGTCGCGATGGCCACCCAGGGGTCGTGCCCGGGGTCCAGCGCGGGGTCCAGCCGCACGACACCGGCCATCTTCGTGGCGACGGGCAGGTGCTTCTGGAAAAACAGCTCGCCGTCGATGCCAGCGGGCGCGCGCATCAGCGCCACTGGACGCTGCCGCAGGTGTTCGATCATCAGTGGCCCCACGGTCTCGTAGTACCGCACCAGGTCGAGCTTGGTTACCCCGGTGCTGGCATCGATGACGCGCTCCGGATGCGTCACGCGGACCGAGGGCGCGGGTGGCCGCCGCGCGGGCACGGGCGGGTTCGCGGGTTTGCGCAGAGGCGCGGGCGAATCGTTCGGCTTGGGCAATTCCACATCCTTCTCCACCGACTCGGCGGGCTTGTCCTCGCGCAGGCCGATGAACACGGCATGGCGGATGTTGCCACTGAGCGTCCAGTCCGCGAACGCCACCTCGGCCACCAGAGACGGCCGCACCCAGTGTGTCTTGCCGGCGATCTTCACCTCGGCGGCAAACGGGCTGGTGCGCCGCTCGATCGCCACGAGCTTGCGGTGCAGGCTCACCAGGGTGCTCGCGTCGAAACCGGTGCCCACCTTGCCCACATGGTGCAGCGAGCCGTCCCGCTCGTGCAAGCCCAGCAACAGGGCGCCGAACCCTGCGCGCGTGCCCTTGCCCTCGGTGAAGCCGCCGATCACAAACTCCTGGCGCTGCCCGCATTTGAGCTTGAGCCAGTCGGTACTGCGCGTGGAGCGGTAGGGAGCGTCCTTGCGCTTGGCGATCACGCCCTCCAGCCCGAGCCGGCAGGCAGACGTCAGCACACTGGCGGCTGACGCTTCGAACACCTCGCTGAAGCGCACCTCATCCGATGGCGTCTCGCGCAGAAGATGCGCCAGCACAGCGCGGCGCGCCACCAGCGGCGCTTCGCGCAGGTCATGGTCGCCAACGTAAGGGAGATCGAAAAGGTAGTACACCACCCGGGACGTGCGCTCGTTTTCCATCGACTGCTGCAGTGCGCCGAAATCCGGCAGGCCGGCCTCGTTGAATACCACGATCTCACCGTCGTACCAGCCGGGTGGTAGATGCATGTTCCGCAAGGCCCGGTGAAGCGGCTGGAGCCGGTGCGTCCAGTCGTGACCGTTGCGGGTGATCAACTGCACGTGATCACCATCGATGCGGGTCAACAGACGGTAACCATCGAATTTGACCTCGTAAAGCCAGTCCTCCTGCCCCCCGGTGGGCGGGGCATCCGCGCGCACCGCCAGTTGCGGGGACAGCACGGCCGGCAGCGTGCTCTTGAGCGCCTGGGGCGGCAAGGCGTCCGGCACCAGCGCGGTCGTTTGCCGCGCGCGGCGTGCCGGCACCGGCATGGCTTTCGAAGCCACGCTGTCAGGCTCAGCCTCGACGACGTCGAGTTCTTCGGACGCGCGGGCATAGCCGTCTCGCTCCTTGATCAGCAGCCACGCCGGCTTTTTTTCGTCGCCCGTCTTCATGCGAACCAGCGCCCAGCGGCCTCGCAGCTTGTGGCCCTGCAGCTCGAATTTGAGGTTGCCCGCGCGCAACCCGCCGTGAGGATCGCCCAGTGGCACCCAGATGCCCTTGTCCCAGACAATGACCTTGCCCGCGCCATATTGTCTCGGCGGAATCGTGCCTTCGAACGAGGCGTAGGCCACGGGATGGTCTTCCACCTCCACTGCCATGCGCTTGTCGCCCGGGTCCAGGCTCGGCCCCTTGGGCACGGCCCAGCTCTTCATCACACCGCCGAGCTCAAGACGCAGGTCGTAGTGCAGGCGGCTGGCCCAGTGCTTCTGCACCACGAAGCCCAGCGCCTTCCGGCCACTCGCCGCCTTTCCCCGAGGCTCCGGCGTGCGCTGGAAATCGCGCCGGGCGTTATAGCGCTGCAGAGGATCGCTGGCGTTGGTGCGGGTCATGGCACCGCAGGGCAAACGACGCTCCTGCGCCAGTCAGCCGTTCTGACGGTACAGCCCTGCGGTTTGCGGCAATTCCTTCCATGCCCCTGTCGAGCGTCCAGGGTGGCTCGGCGGTCACAATGCGGGCATGTCCCAGTTCTTCGAAGTCCATCCCGAGAACCCTCAGTCGCGCCTGCTCAAGCAGGCGGTGCAGTTGCTGGAACGCGGCGGCGTGCTCGCCGTGCCCACCGATTCGAGCTACGCCCTCGTCTGCCATCTGGACGACAAGGCCGCAGCCGATCGCCTCCGGCGCATCCGCCAGGTGGACGACAAGCACCACCTCACCCTGCTCTGCCGAGACCTGAGCGAACTCGCCAGCTACGCCAGGGTGGACAACCGGCAATACCGTCTACTCAAACTCGCCACGCCGGGGCCCTACACCTTCATTCTCGAGGCGAGCAAGGAAGTGCCTCGTCGTGTGAGCCACCCCTCGCGCAAGACCATCGGTCTGCGCGTACCCCAGCACAAGACATTGCGCGCGCTGCTGGACCTGCACGACGCGCCGCTGCTGGCGACCACGCTGATCCTGCCCGATGAGTCCGAACCCCTCAACGACGCGCACGATATCCGCGAGCGGCTCGAACACGAACTTGCCGGCGTGATCGACGCTGGGGCCTGCGCTCTGGAGCCCACCACCGTGGTCGATCTCACCCCCATGGGTACAGGCGGCGAGCCCGAGGTGGTGCGCACCGGCCAGGGCCCATTGGCACCGCTGGGCCTGTGAACCGCCACCCCATGGCGCCTGCACCCAGTCTGGGACAATAGGCATTTGCTCCGCCACGCCGCCCATGGACTTCGCCCAGATCGTTCAAACCGTCACCCTCTACGCCATCCCGGTGCTGTTCGCCATCACACTGCATGAGGCGGCGCACGGGTACGTCGCGCGGCACTACGGCGACAACACGGCCGAGCAGATGGGCCGTATCACGCTGAACCCGATCAGCCACATCGATCCGCTGGGCACGATCGCCATGCCGCTGCTGCTGTATTTCGCCACGTCAGGCGCCTTCCTGTTTGGCTATGCCAAACCGGTGCCGGTGAACTTCGGGCGCCTTCGCAACCCCAAGCGCGACATGATCTGGGTGGCGCTGGCAGGCCCGGGCGCCAACCTGATCCAGGCCATCGCCTGGGCCGTGCTGTTCTATGTGCTGGTCGCCGCCGGTGTGGAGGAACCCTTCTTCCTCAAGATGTGCGAGGCCGGCCTGAAGGTGAACCTCGTCATGTACGCGTTCAACCTTTTCCCGCTGCCGCCGCTGGATGGTGGCCGCATCCTCGTAGGCCTGCTGCCCTGGAAGCAGGCCGCCATGGTCTCCCGTGTCGAGCCCTGGGGTTTCTTCATCGTGATGGCCCTGGTGATCACTGGCGTGGTCGGCACGCTCTGGCTGCTCCCCCTGATGTCGATCACGCAAAGCACCATCCAGCTGCTGCTCACCCCTCTTCGCATGCTCCTGTTCTGATCCCGCCATGAAAACCCAACGCGTCCTCACCGGCATCACCACCTCGGGCACCCCGCACCTGGGCAACTACGTCGGTGCCATCCGACCCACCGTTCGCGCCAGCCGCCTGGCCGAGGTCGAGAGCTTCTACTTCCTCGCCGACTACCACGCGCTCATCAAGGTGGGCGAACCTGCGCGCGTGCAACGCTCCACGCTGGAAATCGCCGCCACCTGGCTGGCCTGCGGCCTCGATCCGGAGAAGGTCACGTTCTACCGCCAGTCCGACATCCCCGAAATCCCTGAGCTCACCTGGCTGCTGACCTGCGTCACCGGCAAAGGCATTCTCAACCGTGCGCACGCCTACAAGGCATCGGTGGACAAGAACAATGCCGCGGGTGAAGACCCCGATGCCGGCGTCACCGCCGGCCTGTTCATGTACCCTGTGCTGATGGCCGCCGACATCCTCATGTTCAACGCCCACCAGGTGCCCGTGGGACGCGACCAGATCCAGCACATCGAGATGGCACGCGACATGGCGTCCAGCTTCAACCACCTCTATGGCGAACATTTCACCCTGCCCGACGCGGTGACCGAAGACCACGTGGCTCTGCTGCCCGGCCTGGATGGCCGCAAGATGAGCAAAAGCTACGACAACACGATTCCACTGTTCGTCCCCCGCGAACAGCTGCGCAAGCTCATCATGGGCATCGTTACCGACTCACGTGCTCCCGGTGAACCCAAAGCCACCGAAGGCTCGGCCCTGTTCCAGCTCTACCAGGCCTTTGCCACTGCCGAGGAAACCACGGCGCTGGCCCGCGCCTATGCCGACGGCATCGCCTGGGGCGATGCCAAGCAGGCGCTGTTCGAGCGCCTGGATCGCGAGATCGCACCCATGCGCGAGGTCTACGAGCAGCTCATCCAGAACCCCGCAGAGATCGAGAAGACCCTCAAGACGGGCGCGGACAAGGCGCGCGCCATCGCCACGCCTTTCACGGCACGCCTGCGCGAAGCCGTGGGTCTGCGGCGGCTCGACAGCGTGGCAACCACCGCCGCTGCCAAAGCGGCCCGGTCCTCCACACCAGCTTTCAAGCAGTACCGCGAAAGCGACGGTCTGTTCTATTTCAAGCTGGTGGAAGCAGGTGGGCAGGTGCTGCTTCAAAGCACCGGCTTTGCGTCCGGTAGAGAAGCGGCTGCCGCCATCGCCCGCCTGCAACGGGAAGGCAAAGACGCGCTGGAAGGCTTGCGAGCGCAGTTGGGGCCACAGGTAGAGCCGGACGCACTGGCCCGCGCGCTCGCCCATTTCAACCCTCAATCAAGGTGACAGCTTGCCTCTTGTCACTGTGTTCGCGCTTTGATACACAATCGGGGTTTGCAGCGTTTCCCCTGAGAGTGTGTCCTTCCGACCCGCACGCCGCTTGCGGTTGGGCCGGTAGACTCAATACCCTTCGGGGTTTGGTACCCAAAGTTAAAAAGAACGATTGCATTGGCTTGCCATTGACTATCGCCAAACCCCTGCATTCTCGATATGCTGTCGTATTGACCTGTTATTACCACGCCCGCCAGACATGAGCATTTTTGTTATTGACGACCACCCGCTGATGCGCGAAGCCGTCGTCATGCTGTTACGACGCCTGCGGGCTTCCACGCAAGTCGTCGAACTCGAGCGCCTGGCGGCAGTAAGCAAAGCGATTGCGGAACACGGAGAACCCGAGCTGGTGTGCCTTGACCTCAAGTTGCCCGACACCAATGGTGTTTCGGGCGTGCGCGAAGTAAGGCAGATGCTCCCCGACACCTCCCTGATCGTTCTGTCAGCCTCTCCATCGTCCGATTACGAAGATCTTGCGCGTGAGGCGGGTGCCGATGCTTACGTGGAAAAGTCTGCCGGTGCAGCCCAGATCGCGAAGGTGTTGCGCGAATTCCTGGCCGATGAGGTGGAAGACGAAAACGCGCCGACCATCCCCGACAAGCTTTCGAAACGCCAGAAGCAACTGCTGGTGATGCTGGACCGGGGACTGAGCAACCGGGACATTGCCGAGCAGCTGCAAATCAGCGAGCACACCGTCAAGGTGCATCTCTGGCGCCTGTTCCGTCGCCTGAACGTCAAGAGCCGTTCGCAGGCTAGCCATCTGGCTCGAACGGCCGGCCTGCTCGACCTCTGAGCCCATCGGTGTGGTTGCCGAATGCCTCGCGGCAACCAACCCTGCGGTCAGAACCCCGAGTTGCTTTCGGACGCCGTCGGGTGGGCCTCCAGCGGCTCGCGCTGTGTGAAGTTCGGCAGCATCACCCGGAACACACTGCCCCGGTTGGCCACCGAGTTCAGCGCCAACTGATAACCCATGAGCGATGTGAGCTTGGACACGATCGTCAAGCCCAGGCCCAGGCTGTCCTCCGTTCCCTGGTGCTGCGACACCCGGAAGAACTCCTGGAAGATGGCTTGCTGGTGCTCGCGGGCAATGCCCACGCCGGTATCCCACACCTCGAACACCAGCATGTCTTCGCGGTGGCGCAGTCCCAGCAACACGCCACCGTGCTGGGTATGGCGCAAGGCATTGGAAACCAGGTTGCCGAGAATGCGGCGCAACACCACCGGATCGGACCAGATGGTGCAGGCGCGTGTGTGCGTGCGCAACCGCAGGGACTTGCCCACCGCCACCGGCTCGAACTGCAGCGACAGGTCGGCAAACAGCTTCCTCACATCCACGTGCTGCAGGCGGACCTTGTAGTTGCCCGCGTCGATACGGGTCAGGTCGAACAGAGAATCGAACAACTCGTTGATGGCACGGGTGGACTGCAAGATGCGCGGTGCAATGTCCCGGGCCATCTCCGGCTCGGTGGCCAACCAGTCCGCGTACAGGCTGAGGGCGTGTACCGGCTGGCGCAGGTCGTGCGCGGCCGAGGCCAGGAAACGGTTCTTGGTCGCCACCGCCCGCAGGGAAGCACGGGTCTGCAGCGTGAGGGAGTCAATCAGCTCCTGATTGGAGAACTGCAATTCGAAGCTGGAGCGGTGAACCTCGTGCAAACGCCGGCCTGCCATCATCAGCAAACCCCAGAACACGAAAAGCAGTGCCATGAGCACCAGGCCGATCTGCACCGCGTCCGGCTTGTGCAGCACCCAGAGGGTGTTCCAGGCCAGCCCGACGAACACCGAGAAGATCAGCGCGTTGGCGTACTGCCGAAACACGGGAAGGTAGGAACTGAAGGCGGTGAGCGTGAGCAGGCCTTGCCCCAGCACCACCAGCCCGCAGACGAACTGGGTGGCCTGGGTGGATTGCTGATAGCTCAGCAACACCGGACCTCCCCACAGCAGCGCCATGACCGTCCACGACCACTGGTAGCGCCGCACGAAATTCATGCGCTGCGGCCCCTCCAGGCTGTCGTGGCGCAGCCGGTAGATGCCGATCAGGCGATAGCGCAGCACCAGCATCACCACCATCAGCACGGTCCAGACCACCAGTGCAATGGTGTTGGTCTGCCCCGCCATGAGGTAGACGAGCACGGGCAGGGACAAGATGGCCGCGAGCAACGACGGGCCCACGTTGTCCATCAAAACGCCAATGAGCTGGGAGTCGACCCAGTGGTCGCGCACCTCGGGCGAGGCGGGCACATGCTGGTAAGTGGCGGGTTGTGTGTCGACGAGCATGGAGGACCGGGTGACGAGCGGTGACGGATTGTCTCACCGGGCCTTCGCCGCGCGCATGCGGCAAAACCCGCTGCGCCGTCTGCTAGAATCTCAGGCTTCGACACGGAGAGGTGGCAGAGTGGTCGAATGTACCTGACTCGAAATCAGGCGTAGGGGCGACCCTACCGTGGGTTCGAATCCCACCCTCTCCGCCACAAAGCAAGCAAAATCGCGGCCTCCGGGCCGCTTTTTTGTTTCTACCCATCAATACACCCATCCAGCCGAGTTTTAGCACCGTGTGGCTGCGCTTTAGTAAAAAACGGGCGAGGTGTTTACAGCTCCGACCCCAATCGCGCCGCAGGTGCCACTGCAGGGGCAGGGGCCTTCACTCTGGGTTTGGCCTTTAGGGCCTGTCAAAACCCTAGATGTGGCTCGCTGGCGTTTTAGGCTAAAGCGAGCTGCACCACCGCCCTTTCTCAGGGCTTGACGTACACGCCGCCGATGATGGCACCCGGCACCTTCACCACTCGACCTGGCCCGCTTACGCTGCCAGAAATCCCTCGAATGGTCACCGCCCCACCCTTAGCCACATAGACGGGGCCGGTGTTCCCGCTCAGTTCAGCGACGCCTTCGACGCGCACGCTGTCACTGTTGCCCGTGAGGTGCAGGGTCGCACCAGGCCGAACCACCACATCATCTGTGTTGCCAGAGATGGTCGTTGTTCCAGATGTCGGCAAAGAACAAGAGGCGGGCCAAGCTACCTTCCGGGGGGAACCAGCGCCTCGTGCTCGAAGCTTTGCGCCCGCTTTTCAAGTCCGGTCAAGCAGGGAAGCCAGGAGCCCCACCTTTGAGCCTCTGCATCGCGCTCGATGAAGCCGTGGCAATCGGAGCAGCGCGTCTCACATGCCCCACCGACAAGCGCAACAGCCGCACCAGAGAGGCAATCACCGGCCTCCTGTCCCGTGGGGTTCTCGGGCTGAACGAAGGGTGGCTAGTTCAACAAGGACTTCGGCAAGAAGGGCGTCGTCCCAGGTCGAGATTTCTGTCAAACGGTTGTCGGCAATGGCAAAAGCCTTTGCCTGCGGCGCGCTCAGATGCTCCAAGACGATGACGGGGACCTCGGCGAGGCCCAACTGCTTGGCCGCCATCAGGCGCCCGTGTCCGGCAACAACCGTGTCGGCGGCGTCCACCAAGATCGGCACATTGAAGCCGAACGAAGCAATGCTGTTGGCGATCTGCTGGACCTGCCGGGGGCTGTGTTTCCTTGGGTTTCGAAGGTCGACCCGAAGTTGCTCGATCGCTCGATGGGACACACCGAGCAAGGGGGATTTAGGGTGGCGCTTTTCCATATGAGACATCCAAGAAGAGATGCCTCAATGTTCGTCCCCTTCAGGTTGGAACGCTACTGGATTTAAGGGGGCGTTTTTTAGGGGTTTTGTACAGCTTTGCGACTTCTTTCGCTCTGGACTGCGCCTTGGACTCAGGCAGACCAACGATCGCCAGGACCTCGCGCAGAAAGCGTGGGAACGGGCCGTGGACTTTCTCGCCGTCCTTATCGGCTCACACGCGGTGGATTGGGCCCAAGATGGAATGCTGTTCGCCTTCCTCGCAAAGCATCGTCTGCCATGGTCGTTCTGTCGATACGTCTTAGATGCTCAGTCCATGACTCATCGACGATGACCTCAAGGAATCGCCCGGGTGCATTCAAGTCGTGCAGCAATTCCCAGGACAATGCTCCATTTCGGAGTCTGTTACGTCGGCTCTCGTCACGCATGATGGTCTGAAATTCGACCTCTCGAGACGGATCAATGATGTACTCAATCATGATCACGACGTGACCTTGAGTCGGAAGCGTTGCGGTCTTAGGAGTCCAAGACAATCGGCGCGGCGTCAGGTCGTCCAGGCCTCCCTTATCCGGCATGAGGCGGCTCGCAACCTGAAGAGCGACGAAGCCACTGAGCGCAGCTGAGGCCATGCTCATAGGCACAGTGCCCCACGTTGCAACCTGCCCCCAAACTGCCGCACCGGACGCACTGGCGCCCATGATGGCCATCTGATAGACAGACATTCCTCGAGCACGAACCCAGTCAGGAAGGCCATGCTGCATGGAAATGCTGAGAGTATTTGTGGTGGAAATCCAGGCTGCCCCTGCGACCAGCATCGCCGCCGCAGAAACCCACACAAGTGACGAGCATGCGACGGTTAGCATCGCGCCCAAAAGGCATACCCCGGCAAACGAGAGCAGTCGATCTCGCTCCAAATGAGCACGCAATCTTGGCAGCCAGAGCATCATGAGAACAGCACCCGTCCCCATTGAAGCCAACAAAAGTGTAAAGGCCCACGCACCTCCTCGCGGAAGGTCTCGCGCATGAACGGGCAGAAGGGCCAGCAGAGCCGTGGAGTGAAAGAAGTAGATGGACGTGCGAAGCAGCATCCCTTTGAGTTGAGATGACTGACTAACGTACTGCAAGCCCACGCGCATGGCCGACAGCATCCTCTCGCGACCAAGGGGATGAGGCGCATAGTCATTCTTCCAGCGAATCACGACGAGCACCGCCACCAATGACATCACAGCGTTGAGCAGGAAGACCCACGCGCCGCCGGCCAAAGCGATGACTGCGCCGGCCACAACGGGGCCCGCGATCCGGGAGATGTTCATAGAAACCGCGTTCAGGGCCAATGCCGCCGGCACCTGCCCACGTGAAACGAGGCTCGGGACAACAGATGAGAAGATTGGCCAACGCATTGCAAGGCCAACCCCGTTCGCAAATGTCAGCAGCAGCAGTGCCAAAGGCGTCATCCAACCCATGAAGACCACGAGACTCAACACAGCCGAGGTGCAGGCCACCCACAGTTGGGTCGCGAGGTAGTAGCGCTTTCGGTCGAGGTTGTCGGCAATAGCTCCGCTTGGCAATCCAAGCACGAAGACCGGCAGTGTTGAAGCTGTTTGAACGAGAGCCACCCAGATTGGAGCCGTGACCATCGACGTCATCATCCACGCGGCGGCGACGTCGTTCATCCACATGCAGACGTTCGCTATGAGCGAGGCGGTCCAAAGCATTCGAAACACTGGGTTATGCAGCGGGGCGAATGGCGACGTTGAGTCCGCGTTTGACAAGTTCTCTCTCAAAAGTACAATGGTCCTACCGTTATAAGGCACCTCCATATTACATCGAGGGAGCCATCTAAAGTAGGAGACTCCCCTCGTGTCGTTTACTCACGTCGTTGTCGGCGGAGGCTCTGCAGGCTGCGTATTGGCAAACCGTCTCTCAGAAGACCCCCAGAAAAACGTTGCCCTCATAGAGGCAGGCGCCGACTTTTCGCCCGACGAGACTCCTGAAGACATCCTGGACACTTATGCAGGTCGAGCTCTGGGGAACAGAGACTATTTCTGGGACCTTCGGGTGCTCCGAGGAGACGATGTCCCTCACCTGGATCCGCAAGACCGGCTGCCTTTGCGATACGAGCAAGCCCGAGTCATAGGGGGGGGCTCCAGCATCAACGGCCAAGTGGCCCTGCGAGGGATTCCAGCCGAGTTCGATCGCTGGCACCAGTTGGGTGCTACCGGCTGGGACTGGGCGGGTGTTCTCCCCTACTTCAAGAAACTGGAAAAGGACCTCGACTTCGACAACCCCATGCATGGTCAGGACGGCCCTATCCCAATCCGCCGCTACTTCCGCTCAGACTGGGACCAGTTTACGGGCGCCGTCGCAAGGCAATGGGAGAGTGAGGGCTACAACTACTTCGAGGACTTGAACGGGATGTGGGACGACGGTTTCTCGCCCATCCCCGTCTCAAACAATGGCAAGACCCGTGTTTCTACGGCGATGGGCTACCTAACTTCGGTCGTGCGCAGCAGAAGCAACCTCACGATCTTGAGTCGAACCGAAGTCAAGAAGCTTTTAATAGATCCGGAGCTGCGGGCCACTGGAGTGCTAGGGCGTGTTAACACTAATAGCGATCGTGGCGATCTCGTCGGACAATCTCGGGCATGGAGATTACGCCCGCACAATTCGCCACCATTGAGCAC